>CAVJRQ010000075.1:0-22361 GCA_963652075.1 Acutalibacteraceae bacterium | reverse complement strand
CGTAAGTACTTACATCGGGCAACGTAAGTACTTACATCGAGCAACGTAAGTACTTACATCAAGCAACGTAAGTACTTTCATCGAGCAACGTAAGTACTTACATCAAGCAACGTAAGTACTTTCATCGGACCACGTAAGTACTTGCATTTATTGGATACCGGCTTCGCGCAAATGCTGCTGCCATTTCCATGCGGCGCGCAAGGTGTCTTCGATGCTCGTTTCGGCTTTCCAACCCAACACTTTGTTGGCTTTCTCGGGGTTGGCCCAAACTTTCTCGATGTCGCCCGAACGACGGCCCACAATCTGGTAGTTGAGCTTCACTCCCGTGGCGGACTCGAAAGCGTGAATCAGTTCGAGCACGGAGAGGCCACGACCGGTACCGATGTTGAACACCTCGACCGGTTCGTCCTGCTTGTCGCCAAGCATACGGTCGATGGCTATGACATGAGCCTTGGCCAAGTCGACCACGTCGATGTAGTCACGGATGCACGAGCCGTCGGGCGTGTTGTAGTCGTCTCCAAAGACACTCAGTTTCTCGCGGATGCCGATGGCGGTCTGTGTGATGAACGGGACAAGGTTCATGGGCACGCCATTGGGCAGCTCACCAATCTTTGCGGACGGATGGGCTCCAATCGGATTGAAGTAACGAAGCAAAATGGCCTTGACGGGCGATCCGGACTTCACGGTATCGTGGATAATCTCCTCGTTAATCTGTTTGGTGTTGCCGTAGGGAGACTCTGCCTTCTTGACGGGAGCATTCTCCGTCACGGGCAACACGTCCGGCTGTCCGTACACGGTGCAGGAAGAGGAGAACACAATGCCGCCGACGTGGTATTTAGGCATGAGTTCCAGCAGGTTCACGAGCGACACGATGTTGTTGCGATAGTACTTCAGCGGTTTCTGCACCGACTCTCCTACCGCCTTGCTGGCCGCAAAGTGAATGATGGCGTTGATGCCCTCGTACTTAGAGAACACACGGTCCAGTCCTTCAAAGTCCAGACAGTCCAACCGCTCGAATGCCGGACGTACGCCCGTTATCTCCTCGATGGAATCAATCACCTCCGCCTTGGAGTTGGACAAGTTGTCGATGACAACCACTTCATAACCGCTCTGGATAAGTTCTACCACGGTATGCGAACCGATAAACCCGGTACCGCCCGTAACTAAGATTTTCCCTTTCATTCTTACTCTATTTTAATCCTTATTTATCACGTAACTTTTTGAGTAAGCAAAGGTACTGAATAAGTATGGAACGGCGGCGGCTTTGAACAAAAAAGTTGTGGCGAACTGCACGTCCGCCACAACTTCAATGAATATTTGTTGGTCTGTCGACTTCTTTCCTACAAGCCAAACAAGGTTGCCAAGCCTTTGTCCACGCCGGAAAATCCCATGAAGGCCATGGAGAGCAGTCCGGCCGTAATCAGCGCGATGGACATTCCCTGCATGCCTTTCGGAATCTTCACCATGCTCAGCTGCTCGCGGATGCCGGCAAAGACAATCAGCGCCAAGGCAAAGCCGAGAGCCGTAGAGAAAGCGTAAACGACACCGGTCAGCAAATCGTAGTCCTTCTGGATAACCAGGATGGCTACACCAAGGATACAGCAGTTGGTGGTAATCAACGGCAGAAACACACCCAGCGCCTGGTAGAGGGCGGGCGACACTTTCTTCAGGATGATTTCAACCATCTGCACGAGGGCGGCGATGATGAGGATGAAAGCGATAGTCTGCAGATAGGCCAGACCGAAGGGGTCCAACACGAACTTCTGCACAAGGAAAGTCACGATGGTGGAGAGGGTCAACACAAACGCGACGGCCGCTCCCATACCCATAGCCGTTTCCACCTTCTTGGAGACACCCAAGAACGGACAGATGCCGAGGAACTGTGACAACACGATGTTGTTCACAAAGATGGCGGTGATAAATATCAATAAGTATTCCATATGTTTCTTGAATTAAGAGGTTACGCTTTCTTGAATTTGTTCACGATGGCAATGAGGTAGCCCAACGCGAGGAACGCGCCCGGAGCCAACACGAAGATAAGCATTCCGTAGTTCTCGGGGAAGATGTCCAGACCGAAAATCTTGCCTGTGCCCAAAAGTTCGCGCACGCTACCGAGCAATGTCAGGGCGATGGTGAAGCCAAGACCGATACCCAAGCCGTCGAAGATGGAAGGGATGGGTGAGTTCTTGGCGGCGAAAGCCTCGGCACGGCCCAAGATGATACAGTTGACCACAATCAACGGGATGAACAATCCCAAGGTGGCGTAGAGACCAGGAACAAATGCCTGCATCACCATCTGAAGGATGGTCACCAACGAGGCGATGACGACCACATAGGCGGGGATACGCACCATGTCGGGCACCAGGTTCTTGATGAGAGAAATCACAAAGTTGGAGCAGATGAGCACCGCCATGGTGGCGACACCCATACCCATACCGTTGATGGCGGAAGAGGTGGTACCCAACGTAGGACACATACCCAAAAGAAGGACGAATGTCGGATTCTCCTTTACAATACCGTTTATCAATACTTTCAAGTTATTCATAATTCGCTCCTTTCTTTAGTTTTGTTCAACTTTGTTCCCAGCCTGCTGGGTGGCACCGCTCTGCACGTCCACCTGCTGGCCTTGCTGAGCGGCATAGACCGCATAGGCGTGGTTCACGGCTTTCAGGAAAGCGCGCGAAGTGATGGTGGAAGCGGTGATGGCATCAATCTGGCCACCGTCCTTGCTTACGGTCAGCGCGCCCTCACCGGGATTGCGTCCGATGATGCTTCCTTTGTTTCCTTCCTTGAACCAGTCAGCGGCTTTCGAGCCCAAGCCCGGGGTCTCGCTGTGGCTCAGCAGGGAGTAGTCCTTGATGTTACCCTCTTTGTCGAAACCTACCAATATGGTCAGCGGGCCGCCGAATCCGTTGGACTGAGCCTCAACGGCAGCGCCGATGAACTCGCCGCCCTTGGTGGCTTTGTACACTTTATAGGAAACGCCGTCCTGCTCCACTGCCTCGGGGGCTTCGCCCGGGTTGTTGTCATACCCTTCGGGCATTACCACGGCAATGGCTTGGTTCAACGCTTGTTTGTTGGCCTGAGCAATCGGTTCCAACGTCACTTGATTGACGTAACCCAACAACAGGCCGGCTATAACGGTTACCGCGGTCAACACGACAACCATGTTTGTCAATGAAGATTCTAACTTTTTCATTTCTTTACCACCTCCCCAAATCTTTTAGGTTTGCAATATGTATTGATTAACGGGGTGAACGCATTCATGATGAAGATAGCGAAAGACATACCTTCGGGATATGCGCCAAACAGACGGATTACGACGGTGAGGAAGCCGATGGCTACACCGTAGATAATCATTCCCTTGTGGGTCATCGGCGAGGTGACGTAGTCGGTAGCCATGAAGATGGCACCCAACATCAGACCACCGCTCAACAGATGATATACGGGGGCTGCGTACGCCTCGGGGTTAACCAGGTGCATCAGTCCGGAGAACAGGAACACCGTAACGAGGATGGAAACCGGGATGTGCCACGTGATAATCTTGCGCCACAACATGTAGACCAGTCCAATCAACAGGGCCAAGGCACTCACCTCACCGATACATCCGGGGTTGTTACCGATGAACATGTCCATCGCTGAAGGCAGGTTGGCTAAAGCTGAAGTGTCGCCGTGGGCGGCTTGTTTCATCAGAGCCAACGGGGTGGCTGCCGTCTCCGCGTCGAGGTAGCTGCCTAACTGGCCGGCCTTGGGCCAGCTGGTCATCTGCACGGGGAAAGAGATGAGCAGGAAGATACGTCCCACCAACGCGGGGTTGAAGGGGTTGCATCCCAGACCGCCAAAGGTCATCTTGCCGATGCCGATAGCGACCAGAGCGCCGATGATGATAATCCACAACGGAAGGTTGGAGGGCAAGTTGAAGGCCAACAGCACACCGGTAATGATGGCCGAGCCATCACAGATGGTCGACTTCTCCCTTTTGAGGATGAACTTGGTAATGGCCCACTCAAAGAACAAACAGGCCACAACCGACGTCAATGTCACCACGACGGCTCCCAGACCGAAGAATATAAAGGATACGAGGAGCGCGGGAATCAAGGCGATGAGTACGCCGTACATATTCTTACGCACACTGTCGCCGCCATGTACGTGCGGAGACAATGATACAATTAATTTATTTGCCATAACGATTCAATATTATTTTTTAGCGTTGCGAGCACGGATGATTCCGTTCACCGTAGTCTTGCCCATGCGGATGTGATCCAGCAACGGACGATGGGACGGACAGGTGAACTGGCACGAGCCACACTCAATACATGACGTGATGTCTTCTTTCTCCACACGCTCCCAGTCTTGCAGCGAAGAGAGGGTCGCCAGCAAGTAGGGCTCCAGGCCCATCGGGCAGGCGCTGACGCACTTCGCGCAACGGATACAGGGCTGGGTCTCGGCACGCGAAGCCTCCTTGTCATTCATCAGCAACACGCCGGAGCTACCCTTGCAGATAGGCACCTCGGTGTTGACCAAGGCCTTACCCATCATCGGTCCGCCGCCAATCACCTTGCCGGTATCCTCGGGCATACCGCCCGCAGCGTCGATAAGCTGGCTCATCGGCGTACCCATACGGGTGAGGAAGTTGGACGGGTTCTTCAGGGACTTACCCGTGACGGTGACGATGCGCTCAAACAGCGGCTTGTTCTTCTGAACGGCTTCGTACACGGCGTAGGCAGTACCGACGTTCTGCACCACCGCTCCCACGTTGACGGGGATTGCGGGGGGTGCGGGAACCTGACGGTTGATGACGGCATCCACCAACTGCTTCTCACCTCCTTGCGGATATTTCACTTTCAAGGGTACAATCTCTATGCCCGCATAGCTGGCGGCTTTCTCCGTCATCAGCTTGATGGCGTCGGGTTTGTTGTTCTCGATGCCGATGTATCCCTTGGTCACCTTGGCGGCCTTCATCAGGATGGACACGCCCACGATAATCTGGTCGGGCTTCTCCAACATCAAGCGGTGGTCGGCGGTCAAGTAAGGCTCGCACTCCACGGCGTTGATGATGACGCACTCCGCCTTGCATCCCGGAGGAGGACAGAGTTTCACGTGTGTGGGGAAGCAAGCTCCACCCATACCGACAACGCCGGCTTCCTTAATCTTGGCTACAATCTCTTCGGGAGTCAGGTTGCACTCGCGTTTCAGGTCGGCGCTGCGGTCGATGGACTCTTCCCACTCGTCGCCCTCTACATCTATATATATCGCAGGTTTACGATAACCACTGGCATCAATGACCGTATCTATTTTGTTTACCTTACCCGATACGGAAGAGAAAATCGGTGCCGATACAAAACCGCCTGCCTCAGCGATCTTTGTGCCCACCTTCACTACATCGCCTTTCTTCACGACAGGGGTAGCGGGCGCGCCAATGTGCTGTGACAACGGGAACACGGCCTGCTTGGGCAGAGCCAATGCCTCGATTGCCTTTCCGGCGGACAATTTATTTTCTGATGGATGTACACCACCAATTCTAAATGTCTTCACTTTGCTATCTTTTATTTCTTTAATATTCCATTTAATTATTTCTCCGCATTGGCGGCCGGTGTCTCCGTTGCAGGGGCTGCGGCTTCCGGTTTTGCCACGGGTGCAGCTGCGGGAGCTGCTGCGGGCTTCACGGCTTCGGGCTTACCGGCTTCGGGAGCAGCCTCAGCCTTCGGCTTCCGCGGCGGGAAGTTCTTGGCGATGATGGCGTTCTTCGGGCATTCAGCCTCACACTTGCGGCAAGAGCGGCACTTCAGCGGGTCGATGTAGGCGAGGTTGTTCTCCAGGGTGATGGCCTCGAACTGGCAAACCTTCACGCACTTTCCGCATCCGATGCAGGAAACCGCGCAAACCTTGTTGGCGATGACGCCTTTATCTTTGTTGACGCACTGTACGTACATACGGCGGTTGTTCTTGCCCTTCGGACGGATTTCGATGATGTGGCGCGGACACGCTTTGGAGCAGGCACCGCAAGCCGTACACTTCTCTTCGTCAACCTCGGGCAGACCCGTCTCGGGATTCATGTGGATGGCATCGAACTTGCAAGCCTCCACGCAGTCGCCGCATCCGAGGCAACCGAACGTACAACCCGTCTCGCCACCGTAAGTGGCGTTGGCGATGGCGCAAGAGTTCACGCCGTCATACACGGTAGTGCGGGGACGATGTTCACAACTTCCGTTGCAACGGACAACCGCAATCTTCGGTTCCGTGGCAGCGGCTTCCAATCCCAGAATGGCGGCGACTTTCGCCATGACCGGCTGGCCACCTACCGGACACAGTTTTCCTTCGAGCGAGCCCGCCTTCACACACGCGCCGGCAAAACCCGAGCAACCGGGATAACCGCATCCTCCGCAGTTCGCCTGAGGCAGCACTTCGGCTACCTGAGCGATTCGCGGATCTTCATACACAGCGAACTTCTTTGAAGCGGCATAGAGGATGACCGCGGAGATCAACCCGATGACACCCAACGAAATCACTGCTATTAGAATTAAATTCATAAGTTAGTTATTTATTAGGTTTTATTGTAAATGAAAATTTTCTCGTTAGTTTGCCCCGCATGAAATAGAGCACTATATAATAAGGTATAACCGTCAGCATGGCGACGATGCCGGACAGCAGTTCGTTGCCCGACGTGGCAAGGTAGGCCACGAACAGGGCGACAATGAGCACGACGAAAGGCACGACAAACGCCAACACCACCGCTTGCAACCCCATGGACACGGTGCCGTAGACCGTCACTTCGTCACCGACACGGACATCGGCATCGGAGTCATAGACATCAATGATTTTCTCCTTGCTTTCGGATGAGTGGCATAAGGACTTGGCAGCGCACGCGGAACAGGCGGATTTCTGCACAATCCGCACCTGGATATGTCGCCCGTTGATGTGTTCCACAGTACCTGAATGTTCTATATTATCGGTCATTTTGCAAACTGGAGGTTACAATATCGCTGCAAATGTACGATAAATATTCGATACGCAACACCTAATTTTAGAAGAAAACATTGTGGGCGGAAACATTTTTTTCATACTTTTGGCTCAATTATCTGAGGGGGCGGGAGAGCGACAGGCTGCCGGGCAGCAAAGGGAACGGTCTTCTTGCGCCTGATTATGAACACGTAAAAACCTATAAACTACTTTATTTATGAAACAAGAAGAAGAAAAGTCAGGACTGCCGGAGAACGCCTTTCGTCCTTTGAAGCCGGGAGAAACCTATGAACCGATTATGTCGCCCAAGAAGAGTTACCCCGAAGTGACCCTGTGGTCCGTACTCTGGGGTGTCGGCATGGCCGTCTTGTTCTCTGCCGCAGCCGCCTATTTAGGACTGAAGGTGGGACAGGTTTTCGAGGCCGCCATACCTATCGCCATCATTGCCGTGGGCGTTTCGGGAGCCACCAAGCGCAAGAACGCGCTGGGCGAGAATGTCATCATCCAATCCATAGGAGCCTGCTCCGGAGTGATTGTGGCGGGAGCCATCTTCACCCTGCCCGCCCTCTACATCCTGCAGGCCAAGTATCCCGAGATGACGGTCAACTTCTTCCAGGTGTTCGTCAGTTCGCTGCTGGGAGGCGTGCTGGGCATCCTCTTCCTGATTCCTTTCCGCAAATATTTCGTGAAGGACAAGCACGGCGAGTACCCCTTCCCCGAGGCTACCGCCACCACACAGGTGCTGGTTTCGGGCGAAAAGGGAGGCAGCCAGGCCAAGCCGTTGCTGTTCGCCGGCTTGGTAGGAGGTCTCTATGACTTCATCGTCGCCACCTTCGGATGGTGGAACGAGAACTTCACCACCCGCGTGTGCGGACTGGGCGAGATGGTGGCAGAGAAAGCGAAGTTGGTGTTCAAGGTGAACACGGGAGCCGCCGTGCTGGGCCTTGGCTACATCGTCGGCCTGAAGTACGCCTCCATCATCTGTCTGGGTTCCGTGGCCGTATGGTGGGTCATCATCCCCGGCATCTCCCTGATTTGGGGTAACGACCGGCTCGACATGTGGGACCCGAGCATCGTCTGCACCGTTTCGGAGATGTCGCCCGAAATGATTTTCACCAAATACGCCAAGAGCATCGGCATCGGAGGCATTGCCATGGCAGGTGTCATCGGCATCATCCGTTCGTGGGGAATCATCAAGGGTGCGGTAGGACTGGCCTCGAAGGAGATGCGCGGCAAGGGTGCCAGCAGTGAAGTGACGGAACGCACGCAGAAAGACCTCCCGATGAAAATCATCGTCTTCGGTTCCGTCATCACCCTGTTGCTGGTGCTCCTGTTCTTCTACTTCGGCGTGATGCAAGGCAACGTCCTGCATACCGTGGTGGCCATTGTCCTGGTGGCGGTCATCGCCTTCCTCTTCACGACGGTAGCCGCCAACGCCATCGCCATTGTGGGCAGCAACCCGGTTTCGGGCATGACGCTGATGACCCTCATCCTGGCTTCCGTCATCATGATGGCCGTGGGACTGACAGGCACCGCCGGCATGGTGGCCGCCCTCATCATGGGTGGAGTGGTCTGCACCGCCCTGTCCATGGCGGGAGGCTTCATCACTGACCTGAAGGTAGGCTATTGGCTGGGCAGCACGCCAAAGAAGCAGGAGGGATGGAAGTTCCTCGGCACGCTGGTTTCGGCCGCCACGGTGGGTGGTGTCATCATGATTCTGAACCAGACCTACGGATTCACGAGCGGACAGCTCTCCGCGCCGCAGGCCAACGCCATGGCCGCCGTCATCGAACCGTTGATGAGCGGCGTGGGCGCTCCCTGGCTGCTCTATGGCATCGGTGCCCTGTTGGCCATCGTCCTCACCCTCTTCAAGGTTCCCGCCCTGGCGTTCGCGTTGGGCATGTTCATCCCCTTGGAGCTCAACATCCCCTTGGTGGTGGGCGGAGCCATCAACTGGTACGTGACCACACGCAGCAAGGACGAGCAAGTGAACAAGGAACGGGGCGAGAAGGGTACGCTCCTCGCTTCGGGCTTCATTGCCGGCGGTGCCCTGATGGGAGTGGTCAGCGCGGCCATGCGTTTCGGCGGCATCAACCTCGTCAACGAGGATTGGCTGAACAACCCGTGGAGCGAGGTTCTCTCCTTGGTAATGTACGCCGTTCTGATTGCCTACATGATTAAGGCGAGCATGAAGTTGAACAAATGACACGGACTAATAAATTAAGATATTATGAAAACAAGGAATTTACTTTTGAGTGTGCTGATGCTGGCGGGTCTCTCGCTGCAGGCACAGAACCCTATTGAGATAAAGGTGTGGCCCGACGGAGCACCCAACAGCAACGGCATCACGGAGGACGAGAGCCTGAAAGGCCCGGGACGGCCGACCAACGTGAAGGAACCGGTGCTCTACGTCTTCCCTGCGGCCAAGCCCAACGGCATGGCGGTAATAGCCTGCCCGGGCGGCGGCTACGTGCACTTGTCCATGCAAAACGAAGGGTTCAACATGGCGGACTGGTTCAATGCGCAGGGCATCACCTACGCCGTGCTGAAATACCGCATGCCCAACGGGCACAAGGAAGTGCCCCTGAGCGACGCGCAGGAGGCCATCCGCATCGTGAAGGCCCATGCCCCGGAGTGGAACGTGGACGTGAACAGGATAGGCATCATGGGAGCGTCGGCAGGAGGTCATCTGGCCTCGACGGCAGCCACCCATTTCACCGCAGAGACACGGCCTGCCTTCCAGATTCTGCTCTATCCGGTCATCTGCTACGACCCTGCGGTCAGCCACAAAGGGTCGTTCCTCAACCTGTTGGGAAAGAACCCTTCCCAAGAGGACATCCAGCTCTACTCCAACGACCGGCAGGTGACGACGGAGACGCCGCCCGCCTTCATCGTGCTGGCAAGTGACGACACCTCCGTGCCGCCCGCCAACAGCCTGCGCTACTACGAGGCGTTGATAAAGAACAACGTCCAGGCGACGATGCACATCTACCCGACCGGCAAGCACGGCTTTGGCTTCAAGGACAGTTTCCCCTATAAACGTCAATGGACTGAAGAACTGGAAAAATGGCTAAGAGAACTCTACAGACAGTAACCCGCTTCGCAAGCCGCGCGCTCTGGTGCGCGGCTTGTCTGCTCTGCCTCTCCGCCTGCAACCGGGGCGCGGCCCTGCCAGAGAACGCCCTCAACGAGGGTGTGGAGAAGAGCCTGGCGGACTGGCGCAAGGCGAACCTGACCGATTTGCACTACCGCCTCCGTTTCCACATCCCCGAGAGCCCTAACGAAGTGGTCACGGGGAGTGTCACCATCGAAGCGACACAGAAGGAAAGACAGCCCATCGTGGTAGACTTCAAAGGGACGCGCGAGCAACTCTTTTCGCTCCGCGTGAACGGAGTCACCCTCAAGGAGGATGACATTGACTACAGGAACGAGCACCTCTTCATCCCGGAGAGCTACACGAAAGAGGGAGCCAACGAAGTGACCGTCGGCTTCATCGCCGGAGACCAGTCGCTCAACCGCAACGGCGACTACCTCTACACGCTGCTCGTGCCCGACCGTGCACGCACCCTGTTCCCCTGTTTCGACCAGCCCAATCTGAAAGCGGAATACACGCTGCAACTGGACATCCCGGACGGGTGGGTGGCCGTCTCCAACACGCCTGTCCACAGTCAGTCCGACCCGAAAGAGGGACGCAGGGAGGTCGTGTTTATGCCTACGGAACCGCTGAGCACCTACCTCTTCTCGTTTGTCGCGGGCAAGTTCCGGCAAGAGACGCGCACGCGGGACGACCGCACCGTCTCGGCCTATCACCGGGAGACGGACCCCGTGAAGCTGAAGCAGCTGGACACCATCTTCAACCAGGTGTTCGCCTCGCTGCGGTGGCTCGAAGCGTACACCGACATCCCCTACCCGTTCGCCAAGTACGACTTCATCATCCTGCCCGGCTTCCAGTTTGGCGGCATGGAACATACGGGAGCCACGCTCTACAACGACCGCCGGATGTTCCTCAACGAGCACGCCACGCCCGACGAAGAGCTGGGACGGGCAAGCCTCATCGCCCACGAAACGGCCCACATGTGGTTTGGCGACTTGGTGACGATGGACTGGTTCGACGACGTGTGGACCAAGGAGGTGTTCGCCAACTACTTCGCCGCCCTCATCACCGAACCGATGTTCCCCGCGGTGAACCACCGGCTCAACAACCTGCGCACCTTCTACAACGCCTCCCTCAGCGAAGACCGCACGCAAGGATCCACCTCCATCCAACAGCCGTTGGACAACCTGAAGGACGCGGGGCTCGTCTACGGACAGATTATCTACAACAAAGCCCCCGTGGTGATGCTCAAGATGGCGGACATACTGGGCTCTGAATCCTTCCGCACGGGCATCCGCCTCTACCTGCAGAAGTTCGCCTACAACAACGCCACGTGGGACGACCTGGTGGAGATTCTCGACAGTCAGACCGATTTCGACCTGAAAGCCTTCAGCCAAGTCTGGGTGAAGGAAAAGGGGATGCCCACCGTCAGCTTCACGCCCACGGAGAGCGGCTTCACCGTGAAGCAGGAAGACCCGTATGGCCGGGGGCTCGTCTGGCCGCAGGAGTTCGCGGTCATCGCCCTTCACGGACAACGGAGCGACACCGTGAAGGTGAACCTGTCGCGGAAAGAGCAAAGCTACACCCTGCCCTACAGACCCGACGCGGTTATACCCAACACGGACGGCAAGGGCTATGGGTACTTCGTGCCCGACGAGGAGAGCCTCTCCTACCTGCTCGGGCACTGGCACCGGTTGGACGAGGACATCACCCGCCAGTCCGTCATCATGACGCTCTACGAGGGCTACCTCCACCACCGCTTCACTGACACGAAGCCACTGGCGGACTCCTTCCTGCGGGGCGTTGCCGTGGAGCGAAACCCGCAAATCGTCTCGTCGCTGATAAGCTACTTGGGCGGCATCTGCGCCAACGCCGCAGCCCCCTACCGCAAAACGCTGGAGAACGAGCTCTACCGCTTGTCGCAGACCTTGCCCGACCTCTCCGCGCGTCTGCAGGCACAACGCCGGCTCCGTGCCGTCATGACCGTCCCCGCCATCGTCGAAGCCTACTACCGCACCTGGCGAAAGGGCGACAATGCCTATTGGGGCGAGAACGACTACACCAGCGCCGCCTACGAGCTGGCCATCCGCATGCCGGACAGGGAAAAGGAGATTCTCGCCACGCAACGAGGCCGCATCCGGAACCCCGACCGGCTGAAACAGTTCGACTTCATCAGCCGCGCCTGCACGGCGGACACCCTGCGGCTCGACTCCCTCTTCGAGAGCCTGAAGCAGGTGGAGAACCGACGCGTGGAGCCCTATGCGCAGAGCCTGCTCTACTATCTGAACCACCCCTTGCGCGACCGCTACACCGCCAAGTACATCCGTGCCGGACTGGAGCTGCTGCCCGAAGTGCAACGCACGGGCGACATCTTCTTCCCCTCCAACTGGGCCTACGCCTTGCTGGGCGGACACTCCGGCGAAGAGGCTTACGGCGAGCTGGAGAAGTTCCTCGCGGAACATCCGAAGTTCCCCGCACTGCTGAAGAACAAGGTGCTGCAGGAGGCTTTTCCGCTGCAATGGGCGCACGACGAACGGAAATAATGGCAAAAACAGACGCGAACATTTGGTTTACTGAACGAAAAGGTCTACCTTTGCGGCCGCTAATACGGGTTATTAGCATTATTCAAATCATAAACCAATAAAAAACAGTCAAAAAAATGGCAACAAGAATCAGATTGCAAAGACACGGACGCAAAGGTTACGCCTTCTATTCAATCGTTATTGCAGACGTAAGAGCACCACGTGATGGTAAATTTACTGAGAAAATCGGTACTTATAACCCTAATACCGACCCTGCCACAGTAGATTTGAATTTCGACCGCGCGTTGTATTGGGTAAAGTGCGGCGCACAGCCCTCTGACACGGTTCGCGGCATCCTCTCGAGAGAAGGTGTCTACATGATGAAGCACCTGTTGGGCGGCGTAGCCAAAGGCGCGTTCAACGAGGACCAGGCAAAGGCCAAGTTCGACGCATGGAAAGCGGACAAGCAGAACGGCTTGGCGGCTTTGAAGGCTAAGAACGAAGAGAAGAAGAGAGCCGACGAGAAAGCTCGCCTGGAAGCCGAGAAGAAAGTAAACGAAGAAATCGCCAAGAAAGTAGCTGAGAAGAAAGCCGCTGAAGCCGCCGCCAAGGCAGAGGCTGAGGCAGCCGCCAAAGCAGAGGCTGAAGCCGCTGCGGCAGCTGCGGAAGAAGCAGCTCCGGCTGCTGAAGAGGCTGCCCCCGCTACAGAGGAGGCTGCTCCGGCTGAAGCCTAAGTTTCAGTTTCTTTACGAGGAAGAAATACCTGCGGGGAGGGTGTGCCGAAAGGCGCGCCCTCTTTTGTTTTTGCCGGGGCAGGCGGCGCGGACAGCCCCTCCACCCTCCGCACGAGGCACGAAGCTCCGTCCCGCACGGCTTGCCGTAAAATTTTTCCTGAAATACCGCTTGTATTCAATAGGAACATCTGTATATTTGCCGCATAAATATCTAAACTTTCTATGGAATCTCAAGTTAAATCAACGCCAAGAGGCTATCAGTCAGCACGGAAACTCTCGTGGTGGCTCTCGTGGGTCTCCCTTCTTCTGGGCAGCACCGTCCTGGCTGCCGGGTTCGTCTTTTTCATCAACCCCTACAACATCGTACCAGGCGGCGTGTACGGAGCCAGCATCGTGCTCCACAACCTCTTCCCATCCATCCAGGTGGGTACGTTCGGCTACATGTTCGACGTTCCGCTGCTGATTCTTTCCATGGTGCTGCTGGGAGCCAAGCTGGGCGTGCGCACCATTGCGGTCTCACTGATTACCCCGTTGATAATGAACGTCATGTCCAAGCTGGTCTACCCCACGCAGGAGGCACTGGAGCGGCTCGACCCGTCCCAGCTGCTGGGCGGCTGCATGGACATGAGCGACCACCTGATGCTGACCTGCATCATCGGTGCCACCCTCATAGGCATCGGCAGCGGCATCGTGGTCTGCAACCAGGCCACCTCCGGCGGCAGCGACGTGATTGGCATGATGCTCCAGAAGTATTGTCACATCAAGTTCTCCAACGCCATCCTGCTGGTCGACGCCACGGTGGTCTGCTTCGGACTAGTGGTCATCGGCTTCGGCGTGGGCAGCCAGGGCGATGTGGAGAACAAGTCGTGGCTCCTGTCGTTCTACTCGCTTATCTCCATCTTCGTCATTTCGCGCGTCATCGCCTTCGTCATCAACGGCAACAAGGACGACAAGCTGCTGTTCGTCATCAGCGACAAGAAGATGGAGGAACTGCGCAGCTTCATCCTGAACGACCTGGACCGCACGGCCACCTGCATCAAGAGCTCCGGCCTCTACACGGGAGCGGAGAAGGAGATGCTCTTCCTGGTAATCAGCCACAAGGAGGTGCCCGGCGTGAAGCTGAAGATTCGGGAGGTGGATCCCAACGCCTTCGTGGTGGTGACGGATGCCTACGACACCTTTGGCGACGGATGGAAACCCCTGCCCACCGCGGGCGAGATACAGCCGGAATAGTTTTGTTCCGGCTCGTTCCGTTTGCTTACCTTTTCTTTCTTCACGGGCAGGAAAAGTTTCGTTTTATTCTCCCGGGCGGAGCGTGTAGCGTCATTTTGCAACACGTGTCTCCCTTCATCCCTATTCAAGGGAATAAATTATTGTCAAATTGTTAGGTCAGTACCAAAAATATTCCCTATATTTGGGGCGCATTTGAATGTAATCCCGATTCCGACAATGAAATACATCGCGTTACCTGACCAAACAACACGACGTCTCTCCTTCTATCTGGCGATGGAGGAGTATGTAGCCCGGCACATCGGTGAGCCGGAATGCTTCTTCATGTGGCAAGTGAACCCGACCGTCATCTTCGGTCGCAACCAGCTGATTGAGAACGAGGTGAACCTCGACTATTGCCGCAGGCACGGCATCGCCACCTACCGGCGCAAGAGCGGCGGCGGTTGCGTCTACGCCGACCGGAGCAACATCATGTTCTCCTACATCACCAACGACACCAACGTGCGCTTCACCTTCGACAAGTACCTGCGCATGGTGGCGTTCGTGCTCCGCAAGCTGGGCGTGGAGGCCGAGGCGACCGGACGCAACGACATCCTGGTACACGGGAAGAAAGTGTCGGGCAACGCCTTCTACCACCTGCCGGGGCGGAGCGTCGTCCACGGCACCATGCTCTTCGACACGGACATGGAGCACCTGGTGCGCGCCATCACGCCGAGCGACGAGAAGCTCATCAGCAAGGGAGTGGCCTCGGTGCGGCAGCACGTGACCAACCTGTCCGAATACCTGGACATGGACATTGAAGCGTTCAAGGACTTCGTGCGACGGCAGATGTGCGACGGGGAGATTCGCCTCACGGAGGCGGACCTGCCGCGGATTGCCCGGATAGAGGAGGAATACCTGACGGAGAAGTTCATCTACGGCAACAACCCGCGCTACACCGTCGTCAAGAAGGGACGCACGGCCTCGGCCGGCGAGCTGGAGGCGCGCATCGAGCTGAAGAACGGCGTCATCAAGGACCTCAACCTGGTGGGCGACTACTTCCCCGTGGGCGACCTCGACAAGGGGCTCATCGCCCGGCTGCGCCAGGTGCCCTACCGCGAGGAGGAGGTGCGAAACGCCCTGCAGGGCGTGCGCATGGAGGAAACCATCCTCAACCTGAGCGCGGAAGAACTCGTACAACTCATGTTCAAACAATAATCCATCAACATAAACAAACTGAAACTATGGAAGAAATTGCAAAGACCTGCTTACACGACAAGCATCTCGCCCTGGGAGCCAAGATGAGCCCCTTCGCCGGGTTCGACATGCCGATTGAGTACACGTCCATCAAGGACGAACACAACGCGGTGCGCCATGCGGCGGGCATCTTCGACGTGTCCCACATGGGCGAAGTCTCCATCAAAGGCAAGGATGCCGAGAAATACGTGAACTACATCTTCACCAACGACGTGGAAGCCATCCGTCCGGGACAGATTCTCTACGGCATGATGCTCTATCCCACCGGAGGCGTGGTGGACGACCTGCTGGTGTACAAGAAGTCCTCCACGGACTACTTCCTCGTCATCAACGCCTCCAACATCGACAAGGACTACGCCTGGATTGTGGAGAACAGCAAGGACTTCGACGTGCAGCTGGAGAACCTCTCCGCCGGCTTCGGCGAGGTGGCCGTGCAGGGCCCGCTGGCCGAGGCGATGATAGAGAAGCACCTGGGCGTCAAGGTGTCCGACCTGGGGTTCTACACCTTCAAGGAGACCGACTACAAGGGCCAGCCCACGCTGGTGAGCCGCACAGGCTACACCGGTGAGGACGGTTTCGAGGTGTACGCCGCCCCGGAGGTCATCCGCACGGTGTGGGACGCGCTGGTAGGCTCCGGCGAGGTAGCCCCCTGCGGACTCGGCTGCCGCGACACGCTGCGCTTCGAGGTGGCACTGCCGCTCTACGGCCACGAGCTGAGCCAGGAAATCACGCCCGTGGAGGCCGGACTGAGCATGTTCGTGAAGCTCGACAAGCCCCGCTTCATCGGCCGCGAAGCCATCGCGCGCCAAAAGGAACAGGGCGTCACGCAGAAGGTCGTGGGCATTGAGCTGCAGGACAAGGCCATCCCCCGCAACGGATACGACGTGGAAGTGGGCGGCGTGAAGATAGGCTACGTCACCACCGGCTACAACTCCATCTCCACCGGCAAGAGCGTCTGCATGGCCCTGATTGACAGCCAGTACGCCGCGCTCGGGACGGAAGTGGACATCCGCATCCGCAAGAAGACCTTCAAGGGAGTGGTCTGCAAGAAACGTTTCTATCAAAAGAACTACAAAAAATAACAACTAAAAAAATACGAATTGATTATGAGTACAGTATTGGAAGGATTGCGCTACGCGGAATCACACGAGTGGGTTAAGAAAGAAGGTGAATACGCTTACGTGGGCATCACGGACTACGCGCAGCACGCGCTGGGCGACATCGTGTACGTGGACATGCCGGACGTGGACGACGAAGTGGAGAAAGGCGAAGAGTTCGGTGCCGTGGAGAGCGTGAAGGCCGCCAGCGACCTCTACTCGCCCGTGACGGGCGTGGTGGTGGAAGTGAACGAAGCCCTCAACGACACTCCCGACCTGATAAACAAGGACGCCTTCGCCAACTGGATTATGAAAGTGAAGCTCGCCGACGCTTCCGAGCTCGACGCGCTGCTCGACGCGAAGGATTACGAAGCCCTCTGTGAGGAATAACCCCGACCGTTTTTCTTAGTTCGCGAACAGAATTATGAGTTACAAATACTTTCCGCATACCCCCGAGGATATCCGCGCGATGCTGGACCGCATCGGCGTCCGTTCACTGGACGACCTCTACACGGACATCCCCCAAGAAGTGATTTGGAAAAAGGAGTACGACCTTCCCCCCTCCATGTCGGAGGAGGAGGTGCGCGGCTTCTTCAGTCAACTGGGCCGCAAGAACACGCCGCTGACCGTGTTTGCCGGAGCCGGAGCGTATGACCACTACGCCCCTGCGGTCGTCGCGCAGCTGCTGTCGCGGTCGGAGTTCTACACGGCCTACACGCCCTACCAGCCGGAAATCTCGCAAGGCACGCTACAGTACATCTTCGAGTTCCAGAGCATGATTTCGGAACTGACGGGGCTGGCGTGTACCAACGCCTCCATGTACGACGGACCCACCGCCACGGCGGAAGCGATGTTCATGACCGTGGCCGCCGCCAAGAAGCGCAACCGCGCCCTGATTTCGTCCACGGTGAACCCCCGCGTGATGGAGGTGGTGAAGACCTACGCCAAGTTCCACGGAGTGGAGCTCGACACCATTGCCGAGCAGGACGGCGAGACGAGCCGCGCTGACATGGAGGCCAAGCTGGCCGCCGGCGACGTGGCCGGCGTCATCGTAGCCTCGCCCAACAAATACGGCATCATCGAGGACTACACCGGATTCGCCGACAGCGTCCACGCCGCCAAGGCACTCTTCGTGGTCAACGCCGACCCCTCCACGCTGGCCGTGCTGAAGACCCCGGGCGAGTGGGGAGCCGACATCGCCTGCGGCGACGGACAGACGCTGGGCATGCCGCTCAACTTCGGAGGCCCCTACGTGGGCTACCTCTCCTCCACCAAGGAGCTGGTGCGCAAGCTGCCCGGACGCATCGTGGGAGCCACCACCGACGTGGAGGGCAAACGGGCGTTCGTGCTCACCCTGCAGGCGCGCGAGCAGCACATCCGCCGCGAGAAGGCCAACAGCAACATCTGCTCCAACCAATCCCTCATGGCACTCTACGCCACCGTCTACCTCGCCCTCATGGGCAAGGAGGGGCTGCGCGAGGTGAACAGCCTCTCGTACAGCGGAGCGCACTACCTGCACGACCGGCTGCTGCGCACGGGCAAGTTCAGCGCCGTGTACGACAAGCCGTTCCTGAAGGAGTTCGCCCTGCGCACCACCCTCGACACGGACGCGCTGCGGAAGAAATGCCTGGACAACGGATTCCTCGCCGGCATCGAGCCTGAGGAGAACGTCCTGCTCTTCGCCGTCACCGAGAAACGGAGCAAAGAGGAAATCGACCGTTTGGTAGAACTAATCAAGGAGGTATAGGGTATGAAATATTACGACAAACTGATATTCGAGCTTTCAAAAGAGGGACGGCGCGGCTACGCGCTTCCCGCAAACAAGCTGGGCGGCTACTCCATCGACGCGCTGCCGGACACGCTGAAGCGGAAGAGCGAACCGCTGCTCCCCCAGGTGAGCGAGTTCGACGTGGTGCGCCACTACACCAACGTGTCGAACAAGAACTTCGGAGTGGACACGGGATTCTATCCCCTGGGCAGCTGCACGATGAAGTACAACCCCAAAATCAACGAAGAGGTGGCCGCGCTGCCCGCCTTCACCTCGCTCCACCCCCTGCAGCCCGCCGAGACGGCGCAGGGCGCGCTGGAAGTGTACTACAACCTGGCCCGCTCGCTGGCCGAGATTTCCGGACTGGCGGAGTTCACGCTGAACCCCTTCGCCGGAGCGCACGGCGAGCTGACGGGACTGATGGTGATGCGCCAGTACCACCTGCAGCGAGGCGACCTGAAGCGCACCAAGGTAATCGTGCCCAACAGCGCCCACGGCACCAACCCGGCCAGCGCCGCCGTATGCGGACTGAACGTCGTGGAGGTGAAGTCGAAGCCCGACGGACGCGTCGACGTGGAAGACCTGAAACCCCTGCTGGACGACACCGTAGCCGGCATCATGATGACCAACCCCAACACGCTGGGTCTGTTCGAGACGGAGATTCTGGAAATCGCCAAGCTCGTGCACGCCTGCGGCGGCCTGCTCTACTATGACGGAGCCAACCTCAACCCGCTCCTGGGCAAGTGCCGCCCCGGCGACATGGGATTCGACATCATGCACATCAACCTCCACAAGACTTTCTCCACCCCCCACGGAGGCGGAGGCCCCGGATCGGGTCCCGTGGGCGTGGCCAAGGGGCTGGTGGACTACCTGCCCAACCCGCGCGTCAGGCGCCGTGCCGACGGCACGTTCTACGTGGACCGCGGCGACAAGGCGCTGGGCAGCGTCTCGGGCTTCCTGGGCAACTTCGGCGTGATGATGAAGGCATACGCCTACATCCTCTCCCTGGGCAGGGAAAACATCAGGCACGTGGGTCCGCTGGCCACCCTCAACGCCAACTACGTCAAGGAGTCGCTCAAGGAGGACTATTGCCTGCCCATCCCCGACGTGTGCAAGCACGAGTTCGTGTTCGACGGCCTGGCGGACAAGTCCACCGGCGTGACCACGCTCGACATTGCCAAGCGGCTGCTGGACTATGGCTACCACGCCCCCACCATCTACTTCCCCCTGCTGTTCCACCAGTCCATCATGATTGAGCCTACCGAGACGGAGTCCGTCGAGACGCTGGACGAGTTCATCGGGGTGATGAAGAAGGTGGCCAAGGAGGCCGTTGACGACCCCGAGACCGTGAAGACCGCTCCGCACACCACCCTGGTGCGCCGGCTGGACGAGACGACGGCCGCCAAGCGTCCGATACTGACCTACAGGGATTTCATCACGCAAGCCTGACGACTATGCATACGGACATCATCATCATCGGAGCCGGACCCGGCGGATACGAAACGGCGGTGCGCGCCGCCGCCAGGGGGCTCACCGTCACCCTCTTCGAGGAGAACAAGGTGGGCGGCACCTGCCTCAACGAAGGCTGCATCCCCACGAAGGCGTTCTGCAGGAACGCCGACGTGATGGAGACGCTCAGGGAGGCGGACACGTACGGCATCGGCGGACTCTCCTACTCGCTGGACTTCGCCAAGGTCGTCGAGCGGAAGAACCAAGTGGTCGCCACCCTGGCCTCCGGCATCGAGACCCTGCTCAGGAACAGGCTCATCACCCTCGTGCGGGCCAAGGCGGACTTCGCGGACGCCCACACGGTGGTGGCCGGCGGAGAGGCATACACGGCGGACCGCATCATCGTCGCCACGGGCTCCGTCAGCAAGCTGCTGCCCGTCCCGGGCGCGACGCTCCCGGGCGTGCTCACCTCCAGGGAGCTGCTCGACATTGACCGCGTGCCGCGGCGCATGTGCGTCATCGGCGGCGGCGTGATAGGCATGGAGTTCGCCTCCGTCTTCAGCCGCATGGGCAGCGAGGTCACCGTGGTGGAATTCATGAAGGAGATTCTGCCCAACTTCGACTCCGACATTGCCAAGCGCCTCAGACAGACGCTCGGCAAGCGGGGCATAGGGATTGTGAACCAGGCCGCCGTCCGCTCCATCGAACAGACCGCCGGCGGACTGGCCGTGAACTATGAGTGCAAGGACAAGACCGTGCGCGTCGAGGCCGACACGGTGCTGATGGCCGTGGGCCGCGCCGCCAACACGGGCGCGCTCAACCTGGCCGCAGCCGGCGTGGAGCACACGCCCAAGGGAATCCCGGTGAACGACAACATGCAGACCAACGTGCCCCACATCTACGCCATCGGCGACGTGAACGCCCGCTGCATGCTGGCGCACGCCGCCTCGTTCCAGGGACTGCGCGCCCTGAACCACATCCAGGGACGGCCGGACCGCATCCGGTTCGACCTCGTTCCGGCAGCCGTGTTCACCTCCCCCGAGGCCGCCATGGTGGGGCTCACGGAGGAGCAGTGCAAGGCCCGCGGACTGGAAGTGACGGCAAGGAAGTCGTTTTTCCGCGCCAACGGCAAGGCGCTGGCCATGAACGAGCCCGACGGGTTCTGCAAGATTCTCGTATCCGCCGCTGACGGCCGCGTCGTGGGTTGCCACCTGTTTGGCGCGCACGCCGCCGACCTGGTGCAGGAGGCGGTGGCCATGATGAACAAGGACGTCACGCTGACGGAGTTCGCGCAAGTCATCCACGGACACCCCACCCTGGGCGAAGTGGTGCAGGGCGCGCTCATGGACTGACCCCGCGCGGCGGACACCATAAACAGGGCAGGAGGCGAATACCGGTCAAGGTTTTTGCCTCCTGCTCTTGTTTTTCCGTTTTTCCTCCTCTCTCGCCCCCGCCGTACGTGCCGTCCGGCATACGGCGGTTCCCGTTCCCGGACGCTGTCCGGGATGCCGTCCCGTCAAAGCGTCACGCCCCTGCCGGGCGGAGGTTTTGTCTAGAGGGCGTCATTAAAATGTAGAAGACCTTTTGAGCAGGAATTCCATGTCCACCACGTCGAGCGTGCGGCCAAACTTCACGCCCACCTCCCTGAAGAGGGCCACCTGCTCGTATCCCAGCGAGCGGTGCAGTCCGACGCTGCCCTCGTTCTCCGCCGTGATGCAGGCTATCAGGGCGTGGTAGCCCCTTTGGCGGCACGCGTCCATCAGCCTGCGCATCAGGCTCCGCCCCACGCCCTGCCTCCGGAAGTCGGGCGAGACGTAGACCGTCGTCTCCAGCGTGAGGCGGTACGCCGCCCGCGTCTGCCACGGATGGGCGTAGCAGTAGCCCGCCAGCCGCCCGTCCTCCCGCTCGTCCACGAAATAGGGGCAGTGGCGCGAAATCTCCTCCACCCGCCGCCTCATCGTCCCGGCGCTCAGCGGCTCCACCTCGAACGTCGCCGTGGAGTTCAGTATGTAATGGTTGTAAATGTCCACGATTGCCTGCGCGTCGCTCTCTCTCACTTCTCTGATCATAACCGTATCTTTTTTTGTTTCCGTCGTTCCTTACCGTCCCCGCCAACGGCCTCCGTCGGGTCCGCCGGGGGGCTTTTCCGCTGCAAACTTACTACATTCGCCGCAAGTAACGGATGCGGAACGGACGTTTTTTTCGTCCGGCACTGTATTGACTTAGTACAGATTTACTTTACACCGTTTTAACACTTTAAAAAGTAAAGAA
>CAVJRQ010000074.1:0-16064 GCA_963652075.1 Acutalibacteraceae bacterium | reverse complement strand
GTTGCCGTTGATGAGCACCCACTCGCCCTTGTCGTTCTTGCAGGCCATGCCCACACGGTCGGCATCGGGGTCGGAAGCCATCACGATATCCGCGTCAATCTCCTTCGCCAACTTGATAGCCAACGTCAGAGCCTCAGCGTTTTCAGGATTCGGCGACACCACCGTCGGGAAGTTGCCGTCCTTTACCATCTGCTCGGGCACGCAGTGTACGTTCTCAAAGCCCCACATCTTCAAGGCTCTCGGTATCAACATCATGCCGGTACCATGAATGGGGGTGTAGACGATGCTCAAGTCCTTCTGGCGTTTGATAACTTCGGGGTCGATGGAGATGGTCTTCACATCGTCCAGATATTGCTTGTCCACGTCCTCACCGATAATCTGAATCAAGGACTTGTTTCCATTGAACTTGATATCGGAAGCGGAAGCGATTTTGTTCACCTCGTCGATGATACCCTTGTCATGCGGAGCGAGCACCTGCGCACCATCGTCCCAATAGGCTTTGTATCCGTTATATTCCTTGGGATTGTGCGATGCGGTCAGGATAATACCGCTCTGGCAGCCCAGCTTGCGGATAGCGTATGACATCTCCGGAGTAGGCCGCATATCTTCGAACAGATATACCTTGATGCCGTTGGCAGAGAAGATGTCAGCGGATATTTCCGCAAACTTGCGGCTGTTGTTACGACAGTCGTGCCCCACGACAACGGATATTTGATTCAAATTCTTGAAGTTCTTGTTCAAGTAGTTCGAGAGGCCCTGCGTAGCCGCACCTACCGTGTAGATGTTCATGCGATTCGAGCCCACGCCCATGATACCGCGCAAGCCACCCGTACCGAACTCCAGGTCTTTGTAAAAAGCCTCTATCAGTTCTGACTTGTCAGGATTGTCGAGCATGCGTCTCACCTCGGCTTGTGTCTCCGCGTCGTAGGCAGGAGTCAGCCACTTCTTCGCTTTCTCCGTAACCTCCCTAATCAGTTGTTCGTTTTCCATTTTCGTTTTTATTTAAGGATTATTAATGTCTAAAACCGTTCCAAATATAGAGGATTATATCCTCTTTTCCTAATTCCTTGCCAATTATTTTTGCAATTCAACGACTTTATAACGGTCTCCGACCTCTGACATTACCTTTCGGTTATATTCCTCGGGGAATCCGGGACGAATGACGGGCGCACACAGACCCTCCGGGGTGCGTACAAACTTGCCGTCCTTCACTTGTTTCACCACCAGGTCATTGTACTTCACAACGAGGAACTCCCCAAACTGTTTCCAGCCCTGAAGCATATTCTGTGCGGTGTTGACAGTATATTCCGTCAGATATTGCCGAGCCTGTGCCGGGTCTGTTTCATAGAGTTGCATGGCTTTTTCTTCCACCTGTGGTTGTGCGTCGGCATAAGACTGCTCCGTGCGTTGCTGCAACTGACGCAGGTCGCCAATCATCTGGCTATAACGGGGATAAATCATGTTGGACACCCAGTTGCACACCCAGAAAGCGGAGTTCCACGAGAAGGTGACACCGTCGGCTACCTCTTTACTGTAACATGCGGGCACCTCCGTCGCACAGCAGTACACGGGGGTGTAGGCTATCATATTGGCATCGTCCATGCCGAACCAGAGCACTCCGCCTATAGCGTTGGGCAAGTTTCCACGCATCTGCGAAACGAAGGTAAAAGCGGATTGTTGGGTGGAGATGGGTCGTTCATTGAAGTAGCTCACTCCATCCACTTTGAACGAAAGGGGTGAGGGACGATAGGGACTGCTGTAAGGACCCGCTCCCAAATCCTTCGTCATGTCGAGTGCCGTACCTTCGTAGTGGTCGCGCATGTCGCTCTTCACATCCTCCAACGTGAGTTTCTTGTCGGGCTTGATGTACAGAGGCATAGGTTCGGATGTCTTTCCCAAAATGTAAGAGAGGTATTGCTCCATCTGTGCGTTGTGCCGGCGATAGAAGCTCCACACACGGGCTTCGCAGTAGCGCAGTCCACTAAAGTCGAGCGGGTTGTAAGCGTCGGCAAAGCTAAAGTCGCGGTTGAGTCCGCTAAAGTATCCCTTCTCGCGGGCAAAGGAGATGACATCGGGCGAATAGAGGCAGTTCTCCTTATCGTCCAAATCAAACTTGTGGATGCGCGACTGGTTGGCATGAGCCGCTATGCAGTCGTCGGGGATGCGTACGGCCACCCAAACGGCACCTTTCACGCCCGGACCTTTACCAATCATCTCCAGTATCCAAGCCTCATTGGGGTCTGCCACGGTGAAGCTCTCGCCCTCACTGTAATAGCCATACTCCTTCACGAGGTCTGTCATCACCTGAATGGCCTCGCGGGCGGTGGTGGAACGCTGAAGAGCCAGATAAATCAGACTGCCATAGTCGATGACGGCGGTGGTGTCCACCAACTCGGGGCGACCGCCAAAGGTGGTCTCTCCTATCGTCACTTGGAATTCATTGATGTTTCCTATCACGTTGTAGGTCTGGGATACCTGTTTCACCTCACCCAGGTATTTTGCCGTATCCCAGTCGAATATCTTCACCGTCTCACCTTGGGCATGGGTGCCTGCCGGTGAATGATAGAGGTGTCCGAACATTCCGAATGAGTCGGCGGAATAGGTTACCATCACCGACCCGTCGGCAGAAGCTGCCTTGCCTACAATCAAGTTAGTGCAGGCCATACTTTCCGTTGCCCATGCGACGCTGAGGGCAACCAATCCTATCAGTTTCTTTTTCATCATATATAATAAGGTATAAGTTTCACCTTTAGTAATTGAACCGTTGTCTTACGCAAGTGGTGTTGCCACAGAAATCCGTCACTTCCAGTTCCAGTTCGTGTTGCCCGCCACGCTTAACGTTAGTCTTCGCCAGGTCACACGTGATACGCTGCCGTACGTTGCAGGTAAAGAGGACGAACTGACCGTCAATGCGTCCCTTATAGCTCTTGATGCCCGTCTGCTTGTCCGAAAGCTGAAAGACGATGCTTCGATTTCTCCCCCATCGGGTAGCCGGCGTTATAGGTTTCACGTTTGGCGGAACGGTATCCACGCAAACCGTAAAAGAGGTCAGTTCGCGCACCTCTGCCTTCATCCATCCCTTCTCGTACGTGCCTCCCACGTAGCAAGCGTGTCCGCCCTTGTACTGGGCCACGTAGTATTTGGTCGTGTCAGCCACCGGATGAAGGCGCAAGCCAATGGCAATCGGGCAATAGGAATGCAAGGGCACGGGTGTCTGGGTCAGCTGATATGTGTAGGCCACCGAAGAGGAGTCCGCAATGACTTTCACATCCAGTTCCGTGTCTTCGTAGAGCATCCCTTTGGGCACTATCAGCTCCATGCCCGGCTCCTGCAACTGGTTCACCTGGTCGCAGAGGAGCAACCGGTTTCCCTTTGGCTGATAGGGCGGTATCTCACAAGGTTTCCCTTCTATCACAAAGCGGTAGGTAGAGCAGTTGCCGTAGGCATCCTGCAACACATAACGGACGTGGTAGTTGCGCTCCTCGTCAATGCGGATAATGCCGTTGCCCTCCGCATGGGAAGCCAACCTCAGACGGCAACCCTTCGGCACAAACGATTTCATGAACCAACGGCCGTGTTCGCTCCGCTCTTCGTAGTCAGTCCATCCGTTGATGGCACGGTTTTCATCGAACGAGAACCTGTCCACCACACTACGGAACACTTCCGTGCTGTCCACGTAAAGCGTGAGGTATTTCACACCGTAGATGTTGGAGGTATTGTCCATATAGTCGTACGCCCGGATTCCCAAGCCTATCTCACCCCAAGCCGTGACGTGCGCAGCCAGTTGGTTGCCATCCTGCTGCCGGGTCAACCTCACCATCCGTTTGGATGTTCCCTCCTGCACCACTCCCCTGCCGGGTTGCGGGTAGAACATCACGGCACTGGCAAGGGGCGGACGGGTATCCTTTATCTGTTTTTGATAGAACACCAAAGGGTCTATCGGCTCATTGGTCGCCGTCTCACGTATTTCCATATGGAGGTGAGGGCCACCGGAACTACCGGTGTTGCCACTGAGGGCTATCACCTCTCCCTTCTTTACCTGGAACAGGGAGTCACTCAAAAACAGGTTCACGTCAAACCGTTCCTGGGCGTATTGTTGCGCTTCCACATACTTGGCTATGGACGGGGCAAAAGCCTTCAGGTGCCCGTAGACGGAGGTGAATCCGTTCGGATGGGTCACGTAGAGGGCTTGTCCGTAGCCCGACGGTGACACGGAGATGCGCGACACATAGCCATCTTCAATGACGTGGATAGGTTTGCCCTCCACCTGCTGCGTCTTGAAGTCAAGTCCTCCATGAAAATGGTTGGGACGAAGTTCACCGAAGTTTCCACTCAGCAGCAAAGGGAAATCAAAGGGTTCGCCGAACGCGGGATGCTCGCTATGCTGCGCCTGGAGAGTTCCGCAGCAGCATAGCGCCACCGCCATCATGACAAGTTGTCTTTTCATCTTGTCAGCAGGCTTTGAAACTCATGTCAAGTCCTTTGACGGAATGGGTCAACGCACCCACGGAGATGTAGTCCACGCCACATTCGGCATAGTCACGAAGGGTGTCAAACGTGATGCCTCCCGACGATTCCGTTTCATAGCGTCCGCCTATCATCTCCACGGCCTTGCGCGTGTCCGCGGTCGTGAAGTTGTCAAGCATGATGCGGTCTACGCCTCCTACCTGCAGCACCTGCCGCAGTTCGTCGAAGTTGCGCACCTCTATCTCTATCTTCAGGTCCTTCCCGTTCTTCTTGCAGTAATCCTTTGCCCGTGTGATGGCGTTCTCGATGCCTCCGGCAAAGTCCACGTGATTGTCCTTGAGCAGAATCATGTCGAAGAGCCCGATGCGGTGATTCACGCCGCCACCTATCTTCACGGCCATCTTCTCCAGCATGCGCATGCCCGGCGTAGTCTTGCGGGTATCCAGCACACGGGTTTTGGTCCCTTCCAACCGCTTCACATAGCGACGGGTCATGGTGGCAATGCCGCTCATGCGCTGCATCACGTTCAGCATCAGGCGTTCAGTCTGTAGCAACGACTGCACCTTGCCTTCCACCAACATGGCTATGTCACCGGGCTTCACTTCCGCACCGTCGTTTATCAGCACCTCCACCTTCATCGTGGGGTCGAAGCGGTGGAATATCTCCTTGGCTACCTCCACGCCAGCCAACACGCCGGCCTCTTTGATGAGCAGTTTCGATTTGCCCATGGCATCGGCAGGGATGCACGAGAGTGTAGTGTGGTCACCATCACCTATATCTTCCAAGAAAGCGAGATCTATCAGTTTATCTACCAATTGTTTTGCTGTATCCATAGTTACTTCACTATTGTTTTTGAATGTATGTTTGTAGCGACAAAATTAAGGTTTAATTCTGAAAAGCACGGCATCTTCCACGCTTTTTCTGCGAACAACGTTCCATCCGCCTCCCTTCTCTCAGTCTCTTTTCCGCCCACGGACTTTGCGTAAGCGGAAGATTCTGATTTATTTTGCAGCCTCAAATCATTTTATCGTATCAGCATGAAGACAGTACTTTTGGTCGTAGGACGAACCATCGAACCGCATTACATCGCCGCCATCAACGACTACACGGAACGCGTGAGCCACTATATCTCCTTTGAAATGGAGGTCATCCCCGAACTGAAAAACACGAAGAGCCTCACCACCGAACAGCAGAAGGAGAAAGAGGGGGAACTGATACTGAAGTCGCTCCATGCAGGTGATGTGGTGGTACTGCTTGACGAAGCGGGCAAAGAGTTTCGCTCGGTGGAGTTTGCCGACTGGATGCAACGGAAACTCTCCAGTGTCAACAAGCGGCTGGTCTTCATTGTGGGCGGTCCCTACGGGTTCTCCCCGAAAGTGTACGCGGCGGCACAAGAGAAGATTTCGCTTTCCAGAATGACGTTCTCGCACCAAATGATACGTCTCGTCTTCGTGGAGCAGCTTTATCGGGCAATGAGCATCCTCAACGGCAGTCCCTACCACCACGAATAAGTGTTCAATAGCTCACGTCAAACTCCAGCAACAAGGGAAGGTGGTCACTGTATCCGCCCAGGTAACGCGGACCGTAGTAGGTGCGCAGAGGAATCTTGCCGCCATACCGGGGTTCATCTGTCAACAGGAACGGGTATTTCAGAATCCGGGCTTTGTCCACCGAGGTGCGGAACGGTGCCTGTGGGTTCAGCAGCTCGCCCGTCACCATCAGTTGGTCAATAATCTCCCACTCTCCTTGGTAGTAATAGGAGCCTTCGCACTTTCTGCCCCTCAGAAGGTTATAGAGGCGTTTCGCGTCCACCGGTCCATCGGGAGAGGTGGCAAGCAGTACCTCTTCCAAGGTCCGGCTCTCCGGCGTGTCGTTAAAGTCGCCCGTCACAATGAGGCGGGGCGACTGACGCACGTTTATCAGGGAGTCTATCTGCGTCCGCAAGACAGTGGCGACCCACCTGCGAAAGGGTTCTGTCCGCCTCTTTCCACCGGAGCGTGAGGGGAAGTGGCAGACAAAAACATCCAGCGTGTCGCCCGTCATCACCCGTCCCACCACATGCAGGATGTCGCGCGTAGGCTTTTGTCCGTTGTGTTTCAATGGAATGCGTACGCTACGGTGCGTAATCAACCGAAAGGTGGCAGGTTGGAAGAGCAACGCCACATCAATGCCGCGCCTGTCGGGAGAGTCGGTCATCACATACCTATACCCCACATGCCTCAGCGAGGAGTAACGGGTCAGGTCACGCATCACCCTGTCATTCTCCACCTCACAGAGAGCTACCAAATCGGGCAATTGTTCCTCCCCGGCCGCCGCTATCACCTGAGCGATGTGGGTCAGCTTTTCCTTGTAACGCCGATAGGTCCATCCACGCGAGCCGTCGGGCAAGAACTCCGTGTCCTCTTTCAGGCTGTCGTGACGACAGTCGAAGAGATTCTCCACATTATACTCCATCAAACGGAAACGCTCTTGGGCGGTCGCGCAAAACCGGGCAGGGAGAACCATGCAAAGAAGCAGCGCAATCCAGAGGAGACGCAGTTCCCCAGAATGAATCGCACCAAACCGGCCTTGTGGATGTCTCTGGTTGGACATAAAGTTTTTAGTGGTTGGAAAAATAAAAAGCGCGACAGTCCCACCCGGAAAAGCGTAGACTGCCGCACCTGTTCCTTATTATGCCTTCACCGGGATTCGTTTCAGAATTTCAAGCAAATGCTTCCAGTATTTGTCCACCGTAGGTATCAGCATACGTTCGTCGGGCGAGTGCACGCCACGGAGCGTAGGTCCGAACGACACCATGTCCAACGACGGATATTTCTCAAGGAAGAGACCGCATTCCAGACCTGCATGGATGGCTTTTACCTTGGGCTCTTCATGGAAGAGGCCACGATAGGTTTCCACGGCAAGCTTCAGAATCTCCGAGTCCGGATTGGGTTTCCATCCGGGGTAACCTTCACCCACGTCGACCGAAGCACCCGCCAACTCGAAGACGGCCTTCACCGTGTCGGACATATTCTTGCGAGCGGAAAGGATGGAGCTACGCTGACTGCTGGTAATCACAATATGGTTACCGTCTACCATCTTGATGGCGGCCAGGTTCGACGAAGTCTCCACCAGTCCGGGTATATCCTGGCTCATGGCCAAAACGCCGTTATGTACGGCATGTACGGCATTCAGCAGGTTGCGTGTGGTATCTTTGTCAATGGCTAAGGGTTGAGGCGTTTCAGAGGCGAGCGTCATCTCGATGTTCTTCTCGGTCTGGCTGAACTCATCCTCTATCTCGGCAACGAACACGTTCAGGTCTACGCGCACCTTTTCCTTGTCCGCCATCGGCACGGCGCAGACGGCCTCCGCCTCACGCGGAATGGCGTTGTGCAGGCTACCCCCCCTTACGGAACAAAGATAGAGGTCATATTTCTCCGCCAATTGGTAGAGGAAACGGTTCATCACCTTGTTGGCGTTGGCACGCTCTTTATTGATGTCGTCACCAGAGTGTCCGCCGGTAAGTCCCTTCAGCGACACCTTGAAGAAGAAATAGCCCGCAGGTACTTCTATCGGGGTATAGGTAAACGTGGCTTCCGTACGCACGCCTCCCGCGCATCCGATGAAGAGCTCGCCTTCGTCCTCCGAGTCGAGGTTCAGCAGGATGTCTCCGTTCATGAATCCGCTCTTCAGCGAGAAAGCACCGGTCAGTCCGGTCTCCTCGTCCACGGTGAAGAGACATTCTATCGGTCCGTGTTCGATGTCGTCTGCCGCCAACACAGCCAGTTCGGTGGCCACTCCGATGCCGTTGTCAGCCCCCAGGGTCGTCCCGTTGGCGCGCATCCACTCTCCGTCCACAACAACCTCGATGGGGTCTTTCAGAAAGTCATGCTCCACGCCGGCATTCTTGTCACACACCATGTCCATGTGCGACTGCAGCACCACGGTCTTTCTGTTCTCATATCCCTTGGTGGCAGGCTTCTTTATTAACACGTTGCCTGCCTCGTCAACGTGGGTTTCCAACCGGTGTTTCTCACCGAACTCTTTCAGAAACGCAACGATTTTCTCTTCTTTCTTCGAAGGGCGCGGCACTTGACACACTTGCTTGAAATAGTCAAACACACACGCCGGCTTCAGCTCTACGGATGTACTCATTTTTCCTCCTTGTTTTATAATGTTTAGGTTTATCTCTCTGCTAAAATAGGTTAAATAGACAAACGGATAGAAAGGCCGTATCCACAAACTCTTATCTTTGCAACCACAAAAGTAATAGAAATGCCCGAAACAATTCTTATCTCAGTGTTAATAGTTGCTATCTGCATCGTGTTATTGGCAGTGAACATTATTTTCAAGAAGGACGGGCGTTTTCCGAACACGCACGTAAGCGGCAACGAAGCCTTGCGGCAGAAGGGTGTCGGCTGCGTCCAGTCACAGGACAGGGAGGCACGCCAAAGACAGCCCATGGTGAAGGAGCGGGAACGTGAGTGACTTTATTTTTGGAATAAAACAGAAAACAAACATAATAGAACAAAAGAGCTAACTTATGAAAAGAATGAATGGAGCACTAAAGGCATTCATGGCGATGGCTGTCATCGCACTGTTTGCGCAATGCAACAACAGCGGCAACGCGAATGTATCCGGCAGCAGCGTTGCAGGCAACGCAGGAACAACAGGCATGAAAATCGCATATGTCGACGTTGACACATTGTTGACCAAGTACAACTTTTGGAACGACCTGAACGAGATGATGATGCGCAAGGAGGAGAACGCGCGCCTCAACCTCAACGAGAAAGCCAAAGCTTTCGAGAACGAAGCAAAGGACTTCCAGCGCAAGTTGGAGAACAACGTCTACACGCGCGAAAGAGCCGAGAGCGAGCAGGCTCGTCTTCAAAAGAAGCAGATGGAACTGCAGGAGTTGCAAAACAGACTCGCCAACGAGCTGCAACAGGAGCAGCAGAAGAACATGCTCCAGCTGAGAGACTCCATCAACTCGTTCCTGAAATCATACAACAAGGACAAAGGCTATAGCCTCATCATCAGCAACACACAGTTCGACAACCTGTTGTACGCCGACCCGATGTACAACATCACGCAAGAGATTGTGGATGGGCTGAACAAACGCTACAAGCCGTCCAGCGAGAAATAACACGTCAATCTTGGTACGTTTCGCAAAAAAAGTCATCAATTTGTTTGTAGAATAAAAGAACTTCATTACTTTTGCACCGTTTTCAGAAAGTTTGAGAACAGAAAGAGATAATATAGGATGAACACATTATTCAATACATATTTTTACTTCTTCTTTTACTTTTACTTTAGCAACAAAGTGAAGCGGGAGTTTGTATGTATAAATAATTGATGAAATAGTCAAAACAAAACGTTTAAAAGTCCCGCTTCATTGAGGCGGGACTTTTTATTTTACTACATTTATGAAGAAAATAGCGATACAAGGAGTAAAAGGGTCATACCACGACATGGCCTCGCATCAGTACTTCGAGGGCGAGGAGATAGAACTGGTTTGCTGCGCCACCTTCGAAGAAATCTTCGACTGCATGCGCAACGACAACAATGTCATCGGATTTATGGCCATTGAGAATACCATTGCAGGCAGTCTGCTCCACAACTACGAATTGGTGCGCGAGAATCCCGTCACCATCGTAGGCGAGCACAAACTGCGCATCTCACACAGTCTGCTGGCACTTCCCGAAGACACGATAGAGGACATCAAGGAGGTGAACTCACACCCCGTGGCTTTGGCGCAATGCCGCGAGTTTCTGCAGAAACATCCGCAGATGAAGGTGGTGGAAGCGGAAGACACCGCCGGCAGTGCCGAATACATCAACCGCAACCGACTGAGAGGACACGCGGCAATCTGTTCCAAGTTCGCCGCCCCACTCTACGGCATGAAGGTGTTGGAAGAGGGCATCGAGACCAACAAGCACAACTTCACGCGCTTTCTGGTTGTCTGCGACCCCTGGAAGGCGGACGAGCTGAAAGAGGCGGACCGGATAAACAAGGCCACGCTGGTCTTCTCGCTGCCCCACTGCGAGGGCAGTCTCTCACAGGTCCTTTCCATCTTCTCTTTCTACAAAATCAATCTCACCAAGATACAGTCGTTGCCTATCATCGGCCGCGAATGGGAATACCTGTTCTACATCGACGTGACCTTCAACAACTACACGAGGTACCGTCAGGCAATAGATGCCATCACGCCACTTACACGCGAACTTAAAATATTAGGAGAATATGCTGAAGGGAAATCACACATTTGAGATAAAGCCGGCCGACAGGCTGAGCAACGTGAGCGAATACTATTTCTCTCGCAAGTTGAAAGAGGTAGCGCAGATGAACGCCCAAGGACTGGACGTTATCAGCCTGGGCATCGGCAGTCCGGACATGCCGCCCTCCGAGGAGACCGTCAACACGCTGTGCGAAAACGCGCACAAGCCCGACGCGCACGGCTACCAGCCTACCGTAGGCATACCGGAACTGCGTAAGGCCATGGCGGACTGGTACAAACGCGCCTACGACGTGAACCTCGACCCTGCCACAGAGATACAGCCTCTGATAGGTTCCAAGGAGGGCATCCTCCATGTGACCTTGGCTTTCGTCAATCCGGGCGACCAAGTGCTGGTGCCCAATCCGGGATACCCCACCTACACGTCGCTCAACAAGATATTGGGCAGTGACATCGTAAACTATAACTTGCGGGAAGAGAACGGTTGGTATCCCGACTTTGACGAGCTGGAGGCAATGGACCTGAGCCGCGTAAAGCTCATGTGGACCAACTACCCCAACATGCCGACGGGTGCCAACGCCACAATGGAGTTGTACGAACGGTTGGTGGACTTTGCCCGCCGCCACAACATTGTCATCGTGAACGACAATCCCTACAGCTTCATTCTCAATGACAAGCCGCTGAGCCTGCTCAGCGTACCCGGAGCCAAGGAGTGCTGCATCGAGTTCAACTCCATGAGCAAGAGCCACAACATGCCCGGTTGGCGTGTGGGACTGTTGGCCACCAACGCACAATTCGTGCAGTGGGTACTGAAGATTAAGAGCAACATCGACTCGGGAACTTTCCGTCCCTTGCAGTTGGCGGCAGCGCAAGCCTACAAGAACAGTGACGAATGGCACGAACGGATGAACCGCACCCTCTACCGCAGTCGCCGTAATTTGGCCGAGGAAATCATGACCACGTTGGGTTGCAGCTTCGACCCGCGGCAGGTGGGTATGTTCCTTTGGGGACGCATCCCCGACAGCTACCACGACGTGGAGGAACTCACCGAGAAGGTGCTCCATCAGGCAAGGGTATTCATCACTCCGGGCTTCATCTTCGGAAGCAACGGCGCACGTTACATACGCATCTCGCTCTGCGCCAAAGAGGAGAAGTTGGCAGAAGCCCTCAAACGAGTTCAGACAATGGACTGAGAACAAGACATTACTAAACAGAACAAAAACAAATAAAGATACAACATTATGGAACTAGAGTTAGAATCGATTCTGCTGCCGGGCATTAGCCCGAAACGGCCGTTGCTCATCGCAGGTCCGTGCAGCGCGGAGACGGAAGAGCAAGTGATGACCACCGCCACACAGTTGGCGTCAAAGGGCGTGAAGATATTCCGGGCGGGCATCTGGAAACCCCGTACCAAACCGGGAGGCTTCGAGGGCGTAGGAGAAAAGGGACTGCCTTGGATGGAGCGTGTGAAGAAGGAGACGGGGATGTACATCATCACCGAGGTGGCTACGGCCAAGCACGTGGAATCCGCCTTACGGGCAGGAATGGACATGTTGTGGATTGGCGCGCGCACCTCTGCCAACCCCTTCGCCGTACAGGAGATTGCCGATGCGCTGAAGGGCATTGACATCCCGGTATTGATAAAGAACCCGGTAAATCCCGACCTGGAGCTGTGGATTGGAGCGCTCCAACGCCTCAACAATGCGGGTGTCAAACGGCTTGCCGCCATCCATCGAGGTTTCTCGTCATTCGACAAGAAAATCTACCGCAACCTGCCGCAGTGGCACATCCCCATCGAATTGCGCCGCCGCATTCCGCAATTGCCCATCCTCTGCGACCCGAGCCACATCGGCGGCAAACGCGAGCTGATAGCGCCCTTGAGCCAACAGGCTATGGACTTGGGCTTCGACGGACTCATCGTGGAGAGCCACTGCAACCCGGACGATGCCTGGAGCGATGCCTTCCAACAGATTACCCCCGACGTGCTCGACTACATCATGGATCTGCTCGTCATCCGCGACACGCACCAGACAACGGAGAGCCTGAAGGAGCTGCGCAGCCAGATTGACGAATGCGACAACTCGTTGATAGATATTCTGTCACGCCGTATGCGTGTATCCCGTGAAATAGGTACGTTCAAGAAAGAGCACCAGATGACCGTCCTGCAGACAGGCCGTTACAGTGAGATTCTGGACAAGCGGAGCGCTCAGGGCGAGCAGTGTGGGATGAGCGGCGACTTTGTGAAGAAGGTGTTCGAGGCCATCCACGAGGAATCCGTACGCCAACAGTTGGACATCACCAGTAAATAACCCCGTAACCGTAAGGACGTATGAGAATATTGATATTGGGAGCCGGCAAGATGGGCTCATTCTTTAACGACGTGCTTTGTCTCCAGCATGAGACGGCGGTGTACGATGTCGACCCCAAGCGACTGCGTTTCATGTACCACACCTGCCGTTTCACCGAGCTGGAGGAGATTCGGGAGTTCAAACCCGAACTGGTTATCAACGCCGTGACAGTGAAGTACACCCTTTCCGCCTTTGAGCAGGTGCTTCCCTTGTTGCCAGCCGATTGCATCATCAGTGATATTGCTTCCGTGAAGACCGGCCTCCAGGAGTTCTACGAGGGTTGCGGCTTCCGCTACGTCTCCACCCACCCCATGTTCGGCCCCACGTTCGCCAACCTCGACCAGTTGAGCACCGAAAACGCCATCGTCATCAGCGAGGGCGACCATCTTGGCAAGATTTTCTTCAAGGATCTCTATCACCAGTTGGGACTGAACATCTTCGAGTACACGTTCGACGAGCACGACGAGACGGTGGCTTACTCACTTTCCATTCCGTTCGTTTCCACCTTCGTCTTTGCCGCCATCATGAAGCACCAGGATGCGCCTGGCACCACCTTCAAACGCCACATGGCCATAGCCAAGGGGGTGCTCAACGAGGACGACTACCTGTTGCAGGAGATTCTCTTCAACCCGCGCACCCCGAAGCAGGTGGAACGCATCCGCACGGAGCTGAACGAGTTGCTCGATATCATCAGCAACAAGGATGCCGACCGCATGCGTGCCTATCTTACGAAGATTCGAAAAAATCTGAAATAACATCGGCTGTTACGTACAGGTCGATACAGAATAGACAGGGAGGGAGAACCTATCGGGTTCTCCCTCCCTGTATTAGATTCGTGCGATACCGATTGCAATCAATAGACATCCAACGTCACCCGCTCCGCACTCTGCTCCGGCACGGCAGGCAAGGCTTCGTTGTTCACGAACACGCTGTCCAGTACCACCCGGTCGGTATTCATCAGATAATAAGGATGAGCCGCCTGTTCCACACGGAAGTCGCTTATACGGATGTCATCTATCTTCCTCTCCTCGTTACCGTCCATAAAGATGGCGTAGTGGTCGGCCTTACCCGCCGTCACGTGGCGGATGTCGAAATGCTCGTACTTCGCCTGGTGGTTGCCGCCACGGAAGCCAAAGTAATTGGTTTCGAAGCGCAGGATAGCCCCTTTCGCCCTCTCGATGCGAATGTTTTCCACCACCACATTGCGGATGTATCCGCCCCGGTCGCGGTTCGACTTGAAGTAGAGGGCGTTCTTCACCGTGCCGATGGTAATGTCGCTCATGTATACATTCTCCACGCCACCGGACATCTCGCTGCCGATGCAGAGCCCGTTGCACTCGGAGTGGAACAGGCAATTACGGATGACGATATTCTCCGATGGACGGCCGATGGAGCGTCCGTCCGTGTCGCGTCCCGACTTGATGGCTACGGCATCGTCACCCGTTTCGAAGACACAGTTTTCTATCAGCACGTTGCTGGTGGATTCCGGGTCACATCCGTCGTTGTTGGGGAAATGGCTGTTGATGGTCACTCCACGTACAATCACGTTGTCGCAATAGACGGGATGAATGGTCCAGAAGGGAGAGTCCTTCACCGTGATGTCCTCAATGAGTATGCGCGAACAACCGAAGGGCTGGATGCACGAAGGGCGCAGAATGGTTCCTTCACCAAAGACGCGTTCCCGCACGGGCACCAACTTGTCGCCCATCTCACGCAGACGGTCGCGGTCGGCAGCCTCCCGTTCGCTCCATGCGGCAAACTCCTTGCCGCCTTGCGCGTCGATGGTTCCCTTTCCCGTAATGGCTATGTTATGGGCGTGATAAGCGTAAATCATCGGTGAGTGTCCATAGAGTTCCGTTCCTTCCCAACGGGTCAGCACCACGGGCAAAAAGTCCGACGAGCGTCCGCTGAACTGCAGATAGGCGTTCTCCTGCAAGTGGAGGTTTACGTTGTTCTTCAAGTGGAGCGGCCCGTTGAGGCGGTAGTATCCGTCAGTCACCACCACCTTGCCGCCTCCCGCCAACGAACACGAGTCAATGGCCTGCTGCAGCAATTGCCGCGCGCAGGCGGTACTGTCACCTGTCGGGTTCACGGTTATCTCCCTGTCGGGGAATTGTGTAAGGGCAATGTTGTCCACTATACTTTTCTGAGCGGCTGTTGAGGATGTCCGTGCCTCGCCTTGCGGTTTCGCGCCGCACGCCGCCAAGGCTCCACACAGGACGAAGAGAGCTAATTTGTTTTTCATGATAATCATTCTTGCTTTATTGTCTAACTACTATATAATACGATTATCTCGCCTTTCTTTGTAATAAAAGAAGAAAAGAGGTTCATCCAACATTTTGAGCGGCACGGCACTGTCCATTGACAAGAAAACGTAAGCCGAAAAACGCAAGTACTTACGTTGCCCGATGAAAGTACTTACGTTGGCTCATGTAAGTACTTACGTTGACGCACGAAAGTACTTACGTCGGCGCATGAATGTTTTTGTTCAAAAACAAACCTTCTTATTAAATGAAAGAGCCGTGAATATGGGTCACAATTTGTACTGAAAAAGTTTGTGTATTTCATAAAAGCTTCGTAACTTGGCGGCGTAAAACGTAATGCATGCGAGACTGTGACAGAAATCGTAAACAAATATCCTGTAGGAATACAGACTTTCGAGAAGATTCGAGAGGGTAATTATCTTTATGTAGATAAGACTAAATATATAGTAGAGTTCCTTAAGAAAGGAATGACCTACGTCTTTCTGAGCCGCCCAAGGCGATTCGGCAAATCCCTGTTTGCCTCTACTCTCCAGGCTTACTTCGAGGGCAGAAAGGAACTTTTCGAGGGACTTGCCATCGCCGATTACGAGAAGGAATGGGTGCGGCATCCTGTCCTGCACTTCGACATGAGCGGTGCCAAGCACATGACTCCCGAACAGTTGGAGAGATACTTGGCAGACATGCTTGACGACCAGGAAGCACCTTACGGATATAAAAGCGAGAAGGAAGATGTCAATATCCGTCTGAAGGACTTGGTGATACATGCCTATC
>CAVJRQ010000073.1:0-11499 GCA_963652075.1 Acutalibacteraceae bacterium | reverse complement strand
TGAAGCATCTTAGTAAAATAACACTATAAGTGTAAAGTAAATTCAGTCATAGTCAATGAAGCGGTTGCACCTGCCAACGTAAGTACTTTCATCGGGCTACGTAAGTACTTACGTGAGCCAACGTAAGTACTTACGTGGACACACGTAAGGTGTACCCTCCGCACGAACACAGGCTACCGCGTTTACCCGTTGTGCTGCATCTGCTCCACGAGCTGCGTCAAGTTGGCGGTGAGCAGACGGGCGGCGATGGCCAGCAGGATGACACCGAAGAATTTACGCAGCATGTAGATGCCGCCCTTGCCCAGCAGGCGCTCCACCTTGTCGGTGGAACGCAAGACGATGTAGACCCAAATCATGTTGAGCACGAGGGCGATGATGATGTTGACGGGGGCGTACTCGGCGCGCAGCGACAAGAGGGTGGTGAAGGCGCCGGCTCCAGCTATGAGCGGAAACACCAGCGGGATGAGCGTGGCCTCCTTGATGGGGCCTTGGTTCTTGAATATCTCCACGTCGAGCACCATCTCCAGTGCCAGAAGGAAGATGACGAAGCCTCCGGCAATGGCGAAGGAGGCGATGTCCACCTGAAAGAGTTTCAGAATCATGTCGCCGGCGAAGAAGAAGGCTAGCAACAGGGCGAACGAGATGAGCGTGGCCTTGGCACTGTTGACCGCACGGCCGTTGCGCTTCTGAGCCAAGATGATAGGTATGGCACCGATGATGTCGATGACGGCGAACAACACGATGAAGGCGCTCGCCACTTCTTGAATGCTGAATGAGCTGAACATAACTAATCCTCCTTTCTAATTGACGGTGCAAAAATAAAACAATATCCGGAAATAGGCACCATAAACGAAAGTAATTTTCCGTCGCTCGGTGATATACAGCACCTCAACAGGTTTCTTTTTGTCAGAAGCAGAGGCATCGGTCTCCACTGGCAAGAGCAGCCCGGTTACGGATTGAAAGCGGTGTGTTCAACCGCGCCTCCCGACAGGCAACCTGAGGCTAACGGTTTATTTAAGAAATTATAAATAACGAAAAATTTCGGAACATTTTGCCGCCGCTTTCTATTTATCGGGTTACCTTTGTGTGGTTAGTAAACGAATCATAAAGCAAAAACGCAGACATGGAACAAACGATGTACGATACATTACTGCAACTTCCTCTCTTCCAGGGAATCGGGATAAACGACCTGACAAATATCCTTGGCAAGGTGAAGTTTCATTTCGCAAAATACAATACCGGACAGAAAATCATCTCGACGGGAGACCCGAGCGACAGGTTCGTCTTCATCATCTCGGGGGCTTTCGCCAAGCAGAGGCTCATCCGCGCGGAGGAGGCAACGGTGTGCTACAGCGAGCTGATGGACGGGCCTCACTTGGTGGAGCCGTTCTCGCTCTACGGACTGCACCAGAACTACATCTTCACCTACGTGGCACAGACGAAAGTGAGCACGCTGACCATCGAGAAAAATTTTCTCTACCAGGAACTGATAAACTACCCGATTTTCCGCATCAACTTCATCAACATACTGAGCAACGGCAACCAGCGGATGTACGACAAATGGGGGATGACACCCCACGGCTCCGCACGCGACAAGTTGATAGACTTTCTGCAGATGGTCTCCACGTCGCCAACGGGCGAGAAGTTCGTGAAGGCGAAGATGGAGGACTTGGCCTACCTGCTGAACACGACGCGGCTGAAGCTCTCGAAGGTGCTGAACGAACTGAAGGAAGAGAACCAAATCGAGCTGCTGAGGATGGGATTCAGAATCCCGGCGTTGGAGAAGCTGACGCGCGAGCCGGGACCTGCCGGCCAACCGAAGGAGGAATTCAAATTCTCGGACATTGACGGAATCGTAGGACTATGACACAGAACCCTTTCTTAACGGACTACGGGACACCGCACGGTACGGTGCCCTTCGACCGCATCCGGGTGGAGCACTACCAACCCGCCATATTGGAAGGAATAGCCCAGCAACAGGCGGAAATCAATGCCATCGCGGAGAGCCCGGAAGCACCGACATTCGGCAATACCATCGTGGCGCTGGAGCGCACGGGACGGTTGCTGGACAACGTGACGGAGGTGTTCTTCAACCTGTTGGAGGCGGAGGGCAACGACGAGATGCAGTCCGTGGCGCAGGAGGTGACACCCATCCTGTCGGAGCACAGTAACCGCATCCACCTCAACGAGCGGCTGTTCGCACGGGTGAAGGCGGTCTACGAGCAGGAGAAAGAGCGGTTGGAGGGTGAAGACCGCATGTTGCTGCAAAACACCTACGACAGTTTCGTGCGACGCGGGGCGAACCTGAAAGGCGAGGCGCGCGAGAGCTACCGTGCGTTGACCACGGAGCTGAGCCGACTGACGGTGACCTTCGCACAGAACCATCTGAAAGAGACGAACGGCTATGCGGTGACGGTGACAGACCGTGACCGGTTGGCAGGACTGCCCGAGTCGGCTCTGGAGGCTGCTGCGCAGACGGCACGGGAGCGAGGTGCGGAGGGATGGATCTTCACGCTACAGGCACCGAGCTACATTCCGCTGATGACCTACTGCGCCGACCGCAGCCTGCGCCATGAGCTCTACATGGCCTATCAGACGCAGTGCGCGCACGACAACGAATACAACAACGAGGGGATAGTGCGGCGGATTGTCAACCTGCGGATGGAGATTGCCCGGCTGCTGGGATACCAGACTTACGCTGACTACGTGCTGGAGCGGCGCATGGCGGAGAACCGCGACAACGTCTACCGTCTGCTGAACCAGCTCATCGAGGCGTACCGACCCACGGCACTGAAGGAGCGTGACGAGGTGCAGCAGTTGGCTCGGGAGACCGAAGGCGCGGACTTTGATCTGATGCCCTGGGACTGGTCGTACTACTCGGAGAAGCTGAAGAACAAGAAATACCACTTGGACGCGGAGGCGCTGCGTCCCTATTTTGAACTGCGTAAGGTGAAGAAGGGCGTGTTCGGACTGGCCACGCGGCTCTATGGCATCACCTTCAGGGAGAACCTGGAGATTCCCGTCTACCACCCGGACGTGACGGCCTACGAGGTGTACGACAGGGACGGCCGCTACTTGGCGGTGCTCTATACGGACTTCCATCCGCGCGAGACGAAGCAGGCTGGGGCTTGGATGACCTCGTTCAAGAGCCAGTGGAAGGAGAACGGGGTGGATAGCCGACCGCACATCTCCATCGTGATGAACCTCACCAAACCCGCGGCGGAGAAGCCCGCGTTGCTGACCTTGTCGGAGGTGGAGACGTTCCTCCACGAGTTTGGCCACGCGCTGCACGGCATCTTTGCCGACACCACCTACGCCTCGATGAGCGGCACGTCGGTGTACAGGGATTTTGTGGAGCTGCCCTCACAAATTATGGAAAACTTTGCCATAGAAAAGGATTTCTTGCATACTTTTGCCTGTCATTACCGCACGGGCGAACTGTTGCCCGAGGAGATGGTGCGGAGCATCGTGAACGCTTCCAACTTCAACGCGGCGTACGCCTGCCTCCGACAGGTGAGCTTCGGGTTGCTGGACATGGCGTGGTACACGCGGGAGGAGGAGTTCACGGGCGACGTGGAACGGTTCGAGAAGGAGGCGTGGGAGCAGGCCCAGGTGCTGCCCCCGGTGGAGGGGACGTGCATGAGCGTGCAGTTCTCGCACATCATGGACGGAGGCTACTCCGCCGGATACTATAGCTACAAGTGGGCGGAGGTGCTGGACGCGGACGCGTTCTCGCTCTTCAAGGAGAGGGGCATCTTCGACGAGGCGACGGCCGCTTCGTTCCGCAACAACATCCTGTCAAAGGGCGGCACGGTGCACCCCATGACGCTCTACAGGCGGTTCCGTGGGCAAGAGCCTACCATCGACGCGCTGCTGCGACGGAACGGCATCAAGAAATGAAGCAAGAGAAAAAGAAACAATGAATACGATATGAGAAAAAGAATACGGATTATCCGGCTGTTGCTGCTGCCACTGATGCTTTTGGCCACGGCCTGCAACGACGGGGACGACTTGGACGCCATCTTCATCGGACAGACCTGGAAGTTGTCGTGCGTGCGTGTCAGCACCTCGCAGAACGCGCTGAGCGAGGAGAACCAGCAGAAGATAAACGAGAGCGCCAACGACTGCTTCATCCTCACCTTCGAGGAGAACCGGTTCTCGGGACGGACGGCTTCGAAAGCCTTCTCGGGCACGTGGACGGTGGACGGCGACAGCCGCAGCATCGCCTTCAACATCCAGAACGCCGCCAGCCTGACCGCCACGGACGAGGTGAGCCGACAGATGATAAACATACTGAAGAACGCCACCTACTACGAGGGCGACACGCACCAGCTCAGCATCCATCAGGCAAGCGGGCCGTACCTATTGTTTTACCCATTGAAAAACTGATTGACAACATGACAAACGCCGAACTGAAACAGCTGGAGCTGGACAAACGCTACCTTCGCATGGCGGCCATCTGGGCGGAGAACTCCTATTGCCACCGCCGCAAGGTGGGGGTGCTCATCGTGAAGGACAAGATAATCATCTCGGACGGATACAACGGCACGCCCTCGGGATTCGAGAACGTGTGCGAGGACGACAACAACGTGACGAAGCCCTACGTGCTGCACGCCGAGGCGAACGCCATCACGAAGATAGCCCGATCGGGCAACAGCAGCGAGGGAGCCACGATGTACGCCACGGCAGCCCCCTGCATCGAGTGTGCCAAGCTGATTATCCAGGCGGGCATCCGCCGCGTGGTCTACTCCGAGGAGTACCGGCTGGAGGACGGCATCAACCTGCTCAAGCGGGCGGGCATCGAGTTAGTGTACATGAATATGAACGAGTAAAAACGACAAAGGCATCATGAGCGAAAACAAGAACTCTTCGAAACGCTACATACCCATCATCATCGCCACCAGCGTGGTGGTGGGCATCCTGATAGGGACTTTCTACGCCAACCTGTTCTCCGACAACCGGTTGAGCATCATCAACACGTCGTCCAACAAGCTCAACGACCTGCTCCGCATCGTGGACGACCAATACGTGGACACGGTGCGGATGACGGACTTGGTGGAGAAGGCCATGCCGCAGATTCTCTCGGAGCTGGACCCCCACTCCACCTACATCCCGGCAAAGGACTTGGAGGCCACGACCTCCGAACTGAAAGGACACTTCAGCGGCATCGGCGTATCGTTCACCATCCAGAAGGACACGATTTACGTGAGCGATGTCATCAAGGGCGGCCCGTCGGAGAAGGTGGGCATGCTGCCCGGCGACCGCATCGTGTCGGTCAACGACACCCTGTTCGTGGGCAAGGAGGTGACCAACGCCTCCACCATGGCCAAGCTGAAAGGGCCGAAGGGTACGGAGGTGAAGTTGGGCATCTACCGCCGGGGCGTGAAGGACCTGCTCTCGTTCACCATCGTGCGCGGCGACATCCCCGTCAAGAGCGTGGACGCTGCCTACATGATTGACGACAAGACGGGCTACATCAAGATAAACAAGTTTGGCGAGACGACCTACGCCGAGATGATTATCGGCTTCGCCACCTTGGCGCAGCGGAACTACGAGAACCTGATTATCGACCTGCGCGACAACACCGGCGGCTACATGGGAGCCTGCATCCAGATGGTGAACGAGTTCCTGCCGGGCAACCGGATGATTGTCTACACCAACGGACGCAAGTCGCCCCGACAGGAGTACCGTTCGGACGGACGGGGCACCAACCAGCAAACGCCGTTGGTGGTACTCATCAACGAGTCGTCGGCATCGGCCAGCGAAATCTTCGCCGGAGCCATACAGGACAACGACCGCGGTACCATCGTCGGCCGGCGTTCCTTCGGAAAGGGACTGGTGCAACAACCCATCGAGTTCAGGGACGGTTCGGCTATGCGCCTGACCATCGCCCGCTACTACACGCCTTCGGGCCGCTGCATACAGAAGCCCTACTCCAACGGCAAGGACGAGGACTATGAGATGGATATCATCAACCGCTTCGACCACGGCGAGTTCTTCTCGCAGGACAGCATCCGGCAGAATGAGGACGAGGTGTACCACACCTCGCTGGGTCGCGTGGTCTATGGCGGAGGAGGCATCATGCCGGACATCTTCGTTCCGCAGGACACGGCGGGCTACACGTCGTACTACTACAGCGTGGTGAACAACCGCCTGCCTATCGAGTTCGCCTTCCAATACACGGATACCAACCGCGAGAAGTTGAGCAGATACGAGGATTACAAGTCGCTGCTCGCTTACCTGAAACGCCAGAACATCGTGGAGCGGTTCGTCCGCTTTGCCGAGGAGCGCGGCGTGAAACGCCGCAACCTGCTAATCAGCAAGTCGCACAAGCTGTTGGAGCGTTTGCTCTACGGCAACATCATCTACAACATGATGGGGACGGAGCAGTACGTGCAGTTCCTCAACCAGGACGACCCCACGGTGAAGAAAGCCTTGGAGGTATTGAGAAAGGGAGAGGCATTCCCCCAAGCGCCCACGGAGACGGAAGCCGATGCGAAGTGACAAGAAGGAGCTGCGCAAGCTAATCAGGCAGCGCAAGGCGAGCCATACGGCGGAGGAGTGCCGGGCGAAGTCCGAGGCACTGATGCAGCTGTTGGAGCGACATCCGCGGTTTGCGGAGGCGCGTGTCGTGCTGCTCTACCATTCGTTGCCCGACGAGGTCTTCACGCACAGGTTGGTGGAGGAGTGGAGCCAACGGAAAGAGATTCTGCTCCCCGTGGTGGTGGGCGATGAGCTGGAGCTGCGCCGCTACACCGGCAAGCAGGATTTGCGCGTCGGCGCATACGGCATCGAAGAACCCGTCGGTGAGCCGTTTGCCGACTACACCCGGATAGACGTGGCGGTGATTCCCGGCGTTGCTTTCGACGCATGCGGCAACCGCCTCGGGCGCGGCAAGGGGTACTACGACCGCCTGCTCCCCCAACTCCCTGCCTATACAATCGGCATCTGCTACGACTTCCAGGCGGTGGACGAAGTGCCCCACGAGCCGTTCGACCAACGGATGGACGCGGTGCTGACGGACAGCGGCTGGCTGTTCACTGGAAAATGATGTTGGTGATGACTTGTGCCCCCACCGCCTCGTTGAGCTTGCGAACCAGCAGTTCGCGCCCCATCATCAGCTCCTGGCGAAGGGCGGGCGAGGTAAGTTGCACGTAGAGAACCTGGTTCTTGATGTAGAGCCGTGTGGTGTACGAAGCGATGGTGCGTCCCAGCACGTCAGTCCACGACTGGATGAGGCGGTACTCGTTGAGCGGCGACTCCAATCCCTGCTCACGCATCACCCGACGAATCATCTCCCCTATCGGCTTGGCATCGTTTCTTCTCATTGCGCTATCTCCCCGTGACTGATTTCGAACAGTTTGTAGTCCTGCTCGGTTTTCTGTAGAATCTTGTCCAAATGCTCCCGGTTGGTGTCGGTGATGAAGATTTGTCCGAAGCTGTCGCCGGCCACCAACTTCACTATCTGCTCCACACGCCGCGCGTCCAACTTGTCGAATATGTCGTCGAGCAACAACAGCGGCGCGGTGTTGCTGCCTGTCTTCTTCAGGAAGTCGAACTGCGCCAGCTTCAACGCGATGAGGAAGGTCTTGTTCTGTCCCTGCGACCCTTCGCGCTTCATCGGGTAACCGTCCAGCGTCATCTCCAGATCGTCCTTGTGCACGCCCACGAGCGAATAGCCCACGATGCGGTCGCGCAGACGGTTGTCGCGCAGCGACTGCGCCAAGTCACGGGTCTGCAGTTGCGACACGTAGGTCAGTCCCACAGGCTCACCCTCCTGCGAGATGTAAGCATAGATGGATTGAAACGTAGGGATGAACTCCTCGATGAAGCGCATCCGTTTGCGGTAGATTTCCTCGCCTGCGGAAGCCATCATCTCCTCCCAAACATCCATCAACCCGGCATCCGGCTCCGCCTCTTGCTTCAGCAGCGTGTTGCGCTGCACCAAAGCCCGGTTGTAGCGCATCAGCGCGTCGAGGTAGGCTTTGTCGTACTGCGAGATGACCACGTCCATGAAGCGTCGGCGTTCCTCGCTCCCCCCGGCAATCAGGTCGGCATCGGCTGGAGAAATCAGAATCAGGGGGATGAACCCGATGTGGTCCGCCAGGCGCGTATACTCCTTCTTGTTGCGCTTGAACTGCTTCTTGTGACGACGCTTCATGCCACAGTAAATCTCCTCCACACCGCCGTCCTCCTGTTCATAGAAGCCCTGAATCACGAAGTATTCCTGGTTGTGGCGAATCACCTGCGAGTCGATGGGGTTGGACGCGCTCTTGCAGAACGACAGGTAGTAGACCGCATCCAGCAGATTGGTCTTGCCCATGCCGTTTTGTCCTATAAAACAGTTGATTTTCGGAGAGAAATCCAGTTCGGCCTGCTCCAGGTTCTTATAGTTAACTATGGAAATACGTTTCAAAATCATACGGCAAATGTATGCATTATTCTCCTTTCCAAGGAGGGAGAAGAGATAAAATTGAAAAAAGATAGACTGAAATTTTCTCAATAGAGGGAAATAGCTTACTTTTGCTGACCTGAAAAAACGTGTCGAATAAAGAAAAATAATAAAGATAACAGATATGGCAGAACAGAAAAGACAAGACGCTGTAAATGTGGAAGAGGCTTTGAACCAGTCTGAAGCATTTCTGGAGAAAAACAAAAAGGCGATTATTGCCGTTATTGCAGCAGTCATCATCGTGATTGCGGGCGTGGTTATTTACAAGAACTTCATCGCCGAGCCGCGTGAACGGAAGGCTTCCGAGGCCTTGCTCGTCGGCCAGCAGTATTTCGACGTTGAAGAGTATCAGTTGGCTCTCGACGGAGACTCTGTAGGCAACGCGGGATTCCTGAAGGTGGCAGATGAGTTCAGCGGAACGAAAGCGGGCAACCTGGCTCAGGCATACGCCGGACTGTGCTACGCACAACTTGGCAAGTACAAAGAGGCTCTGGATTGCCTCGAGGATTTCAGCGGCAACGACTTGGTGATTGCTCCCGCCGTTACCGGAGCCAAAGGCGACTGCTACGCGCAGCTTGGCGAGTTGGAGAAAGCGGCTTCCGCATTCAAGGAGGCTGCCGACATGGCCGACTCACAGAGCATGAGCCCCGTGTACCTGGTGAAGGCCGGACAGGTCTACGAGAAGTTGGGCAAAAACGCGGAGGCCGTGAAGGTTTATCAGTTGATTAAGGATAAATACTTCAACTCTTACCAGGCGATGGAAATCGACAAGTACATCGAGCGCGCGTCGAAATAAACGAGAGAATCATTTGAGTTTAAACTTTTATAAGCGTGAATTATTCCCGTCGCGGCGTAGTTCACGCTTCTTTTATAAACTATTCAGCAGTATGGCAACAGCTTATCACAACTTATCAGACTATGACTTCAACCCGGTTCCCGATGCCAGCGGGATGCGCTTCGGCATCGTCATCTCGGAGTGGAACTTCAACATCACCGGCGCACTGCTCCGCGGGGCACTGGAAACACTGAAGAAACACGGTGCCAAGGAGGAGAACATCCTCGTGCACACCGTCCCCGGCAGCTTTGAGCTGACCTTCGGTTCGTCCCTGATGATTCAGAGCGGAAAGGTAGACGCCGTGATTGCGCTCGGCAGCGTAGTGAGAGGCGACACGCCCCACTTCGACTACGTGTGCGCAGGCACCACGCAAGGCATCGCCCAACTGAACGCAGAAGGCAAGATACCGGTCATCTACGGATTGCTGACAACGGACAACATGCAACAGGCCGAAGAGCGTTGTGGCGGCAAATTAGGCAACAAAGGAGACGAATGTGCAGTGACCGCAATAAAAATGGTCGATTTGGCTTGCGCATTAAAAAAATAGTTGTACCTTTGCACCGCATTTGAGAAAACAACCTGTCAGATGCGGGAATGGGCAAATACCAGAGTGGCCAAATGGGGCAGACTGTAAATCTGCTGGCTTACGCCTTCGGTGGTTCGAATCCATCTTTGCCCACAAAATTGCGGAAGTAGCTCAGTTGATAGAGCATTAGCCTTCCAAGCTGAGGGTCGCGGGTTTGAGTCCCGTCTTCCGCTCTAAAAAAGAGACATATTGCTGTTATAGCTCAGTGGTAGAGCACTTCCTTGGTAAGGAAGAGGTCACGAGTTCAAGTCTCGTTAACAGCTCAAGAATCATAACGGAGACGTTAGTTGACTAAAGAGACATTAGAAATTACTAATCGATAAAAATAAGTAAGCTATGGCTAAAGAGAAATTTGAACGTACAAAACCGCACGTTAACATTGGTACTATTGGCCACGTTGACCACGGTAAGACTACTTTGACAGCTGCCATCACTACAGTATTGGCAAAGAAGGGTCTTTCAGAAGTTAAGTCATTCGACCAGATCGACAACGCTCCTGAAGAGAAAGAAAGAGGTATTACAATCAATACTTCACACGTTGAATACGAAACCGCTAACCGTCACTACGCACACGTAGACTGCCCGGGACACGCCGACTATGTAAAGAACATGGTAACTGGTGCCGCTCAGATGGACGGTGCAATCATCGTGGTTGCCGCAACTGACGGTCCGATGCCTCAGACACGTGAGCACATCCTTTTGGCTCGTCAGGTAAACGTTCCTCGTCTGGTTGTATTCTTGAATAAGTGCGATATGGTAGACGATGAGGAAATGTTGGAACTCGTTGAGATGGAAATGCGTGAGTTGCTTTCATTCTACGACTTCGACGGTGACAACACTCCTATCATCCGCGGTTCCGCTCTTGGCGCATTGAACGGTGTACCCCAGTGGGAAGAGAAAGTTATGGAGTTGATGGACGCTGTTGACACATGGATTCCTCTGCCTCCGCGCGATGTCGATAAACCTTTCTTGATGCCTGTTGAGGACGTGTTCTCAATCACTGGTCGTGGTACAGTTGCTACTGGCCGTATCGAGAGCGGTGTAATCAAGGTAGGTGACGAAGTTGAAATCCTTGGTTTGGGTGAAGACAAGAAATCTGTCGTAACCGGTGTTGAGATGTTCCGTAAACTGTTGGATCAGGGTGAAGCAGGTGACAACGTTGGTCTGTTGCTCCGTGGTATCGACAAGAACGAAATCAAGCGTGGTATGATTCTCTGCCACCCGGGACAGGTTAAGGCTCACTCTAAGTTCAAAGCTGAGGTTTATATCCTGAAGAAAGAGGAAGGTGGACGTCACACTCCGTTCCACAACAAATACCGTCCTCAGTTCTACCTCCGTACAATGGACTGCACAGGTGAAATCACCTTGCCGGAAGGAACTGAAATGGTAATGCCGGGTGATAACGTAACTATCACAGTTGAGTTGATTTACCCGGTTGCATTGAACGTAGGTCTGCGTTTCGCTATCCGCGAAGGTGGCCGTACGGTAGGTGCTGGTCAGATTACAGAACTTCTTGACTAATACAAACAATAAAAAGGGTTCTCCGTGAAAAGAGAGCCCTTTCTACGGGAATAGCTCAGTTGGTAGAGCACTGGTCTCCAAAACCAGGTGTCGGGAGTTCGAGCC
>CAVJRQ010000072.1:0-23392 GCA_963652075.1 Acutalibacteraceae bacterium | reverse complement strand
CCACAATGAGCAGGAGGTCGTCCTCGTACTTCCGCAGGAAAGCGTACTGTTTGTGCTCGTTGAAGTTCCAGTTGCCACGGTTCACGTACATCAGGTCAAAGAAAGATCCTTTCGCCAAAGCGGGCTCTTGCGTACAGAGGTTGAGCAGACGGACGTAGAAGCTGCGCAAGTACTTTTCGTCCTCCTTCAGCAGCGTGTCGTCAAAAGCTCCGCCGTTGTTCCACCGGCGTACGGTTTCCACGCTCCAGTAGTCGAAGATGGTGGTACGTCCGTCACGACCGCTATAGCCCTCGCAGTCCATACCCCGTTCGCCCAGCTCCTGGCCGAAGTAGAGCATAAACGGATTGGTATTCATGCAGGCGGAGACAATCATGGCAGGCAAGCCGTTGCGTCCGTTACCGGCAAAGTAGTCCGAGGCGAGGCGTTGTTCATCGTGGTTCTCCAAGAAGTTGAGCATGCGGTTCTGTATGTCGCCCAGCCTTTGCCAGCACGAGGTGATGGCAGAGGCGGAAGCGTTGCCGCAAGTGACGGCACGCAAGGTGTCATAGAGTCCCACTTTATCGTAGAGATAGTCGAAATGTCCGCGGTTGAGGTAGTCGTAGTATTCATTGGGATTGTAGACCTCGGCGATGAAGAGTATCTTAGGACATTGCGCCTTCACTTGAGGAATGGCCCACTCCCAAAACTCCACCGGCACCATCTCCGCCATGTCACAGCGGAAGCCGTCAATTCCTTTGGCCGCCCAAAAGAGGAGGATATCCTTCATCTTGTGCCAGGTGTCGGGCACAGGCTCGAAGTGGCAGGCACCACCGCCACAGTAGTCCACGCCATAGTTCAGCTTCACCGTCTCGTACCAGTCGTTGATGTTGGGCCATGCGTCGAACCGGTTGTTGCCGGTGGCCTTGGCAGGCATCTCGCAGTAGGGTTGGTCCGCTCCCTGCTTCATGTCGAAAGAGGCTTCGAGACGTGTCTGCGGAATATAGTAAAAGTTGTTCATCGGGCTGAAGGCCATGTCGGTATTGTCGTTCTCGCCCAAGTCCTCCACGCCCTTAGGCTTGGCGGTGGAGTGATATTGGCGCGCCACATGATTGGGCACGAAGTCAATAATCACCTTCAGTCCCGCACGATGGGTACGGTTCACCAAGTCCGTGAATTCCTTCATGCGGTCGGGCACCTTCTTCGCCAAGTCGGGGTCCACGTCGTAGTAGTCCTTAATGGCATAGGGCGAACCCGCCTTTCCCTTGACCATAGCGGGGTGGTCGGCAGGGATGCCGTAGGCCGAGTAATCGGTCTGTGTGGCATGTTCGATGATGCCGGTGTACCAGATGTGCGTAGCTCCCAGTTTCTTGATTTCCTTCAGTGCCTTGGTTGTGAAGTCAGCCATCTTTCCACATCCGTTGTCCTCGATACTTCCGTTCTGCTTGGCAGGTATGGACCGGTTGCCGAAGAGACGTGTAAACACTTGATAAATGATGAACTTCTCCATGATTGTGAATCTTGTTGTATTGTATGCCTCCCCTTTGGGTTTGTGGGTATAATTGTCCCTCCGCACACCGCATGCGCAGTGTGGCGGAGGGCTTTGTCCTATTTAGCGGTTACTGTTGAATGCCGTGAGCGTTCACCGTGGAATCGATTTTCTTAATCAATCCCTGCAGCACAGCGCCCGGACCGCACTCCGTGAAGTCGTCGGCTCCGTCGGCTACCATATTCTTTACGGTCTGTGTCCAACGTACCGAAGCGGTCAGCTGAGCCACCAGGTTCGCCTTGATTTCAGCGGCATCGGTATGCGGTTTTGCATCCACGTTCTGGTAAACGGGGCATTTGGGAGTGTGGAACTCCGTGGCGTTGATGGCCGCTTCGAGCTCTATCTTTGCGGGATTCATCAACGGGGAGTGGAACGCACCGCCAACCTTCAGGGGCAACGCGCGCTTAGCGCCAGCGGCTTTCAGCAGTTCGCAAGCCTTGTTGATACCCTCAATGGAGCCAGAGATAACGACCTGTCCGGGGCAGTTGAAGTTTGCGGCTACCACAACCTGGCCCTCCGCAGAGACTTGTCCGCAAACCTCTTCGACCTTCTCGTCCGGCAACGCAATGATGGCGGCCATCGTCGAGGGGGCAGCCTCACAAGCTTTCTGCATGGCCATGGCACGTGCATAGACCAGCTTCAGTCCATCCTCGAAGCTGAGAGCTCCGGCAGCCACGAGGGCGGAGAACTCGCCCAGCGAGTGACCAGCCGTCATCTCGGGTTTGAAGGCATCGCCCATGCAGAGGGCTGAAATGACGGAGTGGAGGAACACGGCGGGTTGTGTCACTTTGGTCTGACGCAGGTCTTCGTCCGTTCCGTTAAACATGATATCCGTAATGCGATATCCTAAAATATCGTTGGCTTTCTCAAAAAGTTCCTTGGCCAAGGGGGAGTTGTCATACAAGTCCTTGCCCATTCCTACAAATTGCGCTCCCTGTCCGGGAAATACAAATGCTTTCATAAGTTTTCTTTGTTTATTAAATATACGCTGCAAAGGTACTAAGTTTTTCCGTATGACCACCCCTGCGGCTTCCGAAAAAGTTCAAGCTCAGCGCAAAAAGCTCTTCCTGCACATCTTTCCGGAATATCCCCAAGTCAGCAATATACGCCACTTAGGCATCAAAATGACAACTAACCGACGCTGATAGGTTAAACTATGTTATGCAACATCATTTTTTACCCCACAACGCTTGCGGATATAGCAGGAGTGCGTACCTTTGCAATGTGTTTTTCATAGTATTAGATTTAAGGTTAACAAGATTGGGGTAAGGCGTTACCCCTTTTTTTATGTCCCTACGTGAAGTCCCCGACGATAAAAAGAAATCTTCAGCCGCACTACCGTATCACAAATAAATACTATATTTGCAACGGCTATTTAACAAGACAATTTCATGGCAAACATGTATACAATACAGACAAACGCTTCGGGCACACGCAGCCTGGAAGTCTCCGAGGAGAACCTGGAGACGATTGAGAAATACGCGCTCTTCCAACACCTGATTGACAGCAACGGCATCGTCACGGAGAGCGTTCTCGAAAAGTTGAAGCTGAACATCCGCTCGCTCATCTCCACACAGGAGAACTGCAAGGAGCTGCTCGACTTGTGCATCGATGTCATTTACCACAACAACATGAAGGCTTTCGGCCTGCACCAGCTGATTCTCCTGTTCATCAAATGGCAGGGAGAGAAGCGGAAGGAGACCGAAACGACTACCGAAGAATAAGGCTTCCGCAAAGGACCGGCACACCACATCATGCGGGAATATAAACTGACAGACTGGCTACCTACCACCAAGAAGGAAGTCGAACTGCGCGGATGGGATACGTTGGACGTTATCCTGTTCAGTGCCGACGCGTACGTGGACCATCCCTCTTTCGGGGCAGCCGTGATAGGACGCATCCTGGAATCGGAAGGGCTGAAAGTGGCCATCATCCCCCAGCCCAACTGGCGAGACGACCTGCGCGACTTCAAGAAGTTGGGCGTGCCCCGGCTTTTCTTCGGCATTGCCCCCGGGTGCATGGACTCCATGGTAAACAAGTACACCGCCAACAAGCGGTTGCGCTCCGAAGACGCCTACACGCCAGACGGACGACACGACATGCGTCCCGAATACCCCACCATCGTCTACACACAGATTCTGAAGAAGCTTTACCCCGAAGTGCCGGTGGTACTGGGCGGCATAGAGGCTTCCATGCGGAGGCTCACGCACTACGACTATTGGCAGGACTGTCTGAAAAAGAGTATCCTCATAGACTCTGGAGCGGACTTGTTGATATACGGCATGGGCGAGAAACCCGTCACGGAGCTGTGTCGCAAGATGCTGGCAGACCCTGACAACAAAACGCTGCCCCACGACATACCGCAAACGGCTTTCGTATGCCGCCCCGAGGAGACGCCCGGAGGGGTGCAGGCGGACGACTTACGGCTGTTCACCCACGAGGAGTGCTTGGCGGACCGCAAGAAGCAGGCGCAAAACGTGCGCCACATCGAGGAAGAGTCGAACAAGCTGCACGCGCAACGCATCCTGCAAGGGGTGGGCAAACGCATGGTGGTTGTCAACCCACCCTATCCGCCCATGAGCGAGGCGGAGCTGGACCGCTCATTCGACCTGCCCTACACGCGTCTGCCTCATCCAAAATACAAGGGGAAGCGCATACCGGCCTACGACATGATCAAGTTCTCGGTGAACATCCATCGGGGGTGTTTCGGAGGCTGCGCCTTCTGCACCATATCGGCCCACCAAGGGAAATTCATCGTGAGCCGCAGCAAGGAGAGCATCCTGAGAGAGGTGAAGGCCATCACCGAGATGCCCGATTTCAAGGGGTATCTGAGCGACTTGGGCGGACCGTCCGCCAACATGTACCGCATGGGCGGAAAGGACAAGGCGATCTGCGGAAAGTGTAAACGCCCCTCGTGCATCCATCCGCAGGTCTGCCCCAACCTGAACACGGACCATCAGCCGCTGACCGAGCTTTACCGCGCGGTGGACAAGTTGCCCGGCATCAAGAAGAGTTTCATCGGCAGCGGCGTGCGCTACGACCTGCTGCTCCACCAAAGCAAGGACGAGCAGGTGAACCGCGCCGCACGGGAGTACACGCGGGAGCTGATTGTGAACCACGTGAGCGGACGACTGAAGGTGGCACCCGAGCACACGGACGACCGGGTGCTCTACCTGATGCGCAAGCCGCCTTTCAACCAGTTCTACGACTTCAAGCGCATCTTCGACCGCATCAACAGCGAGGAGCGTCTGCGCCAGCAGATTATCCCCTACTTCATCTCGAGCCACCCGGGCTGTACGGAGGAGAACATGGCGGAACTGGCCGTGCTGACAAAACAACTGGATTTCCATCTGGAGCAGGTGCAGGACTTCACCCCCACCCCCATGACCATCAGTACGGAGACGTGGTACACGGGCTACCACCCCTACACGCTGGAGCCGGTGTTCAGCGCCAAGACACCCAAAGAGAAACTGGCGCAACGGCTGTTCTTCTTCTGGTACAAACCGGAGGAGCGCAAGAACATCATCGCCGAGCTTCGCCGCATCAAACGGACGGACTTGATAGACAAGCTCTACAGGAAATAAGAAAGCCCCTGTCGGGCATCCTGCCTACAACACTGAAAAGTCCTTTACCCAACAGCTATTCCAACGACAAGATTTCCTGTAGTATGGAGACGGCGGCCTCCACGTTGGGGACTTCCGTCACCACCATGCTGCGTTTGCCGTTCTGCTCGCGCAGGTTGCAGTAGCGCGGATGTTTGCTCATGTAGGCAATCACCTTGCCAAAGGCGGCACTCTTGTAATAGGGGCTCTCCGGATTGCTGACGAAGAAGAGGGTCATGCGTCCGGCTTTCAGGAAGAGCTTCTCCGCTCCCAGCTTCTTGCCCATGCGACGCAACGGCACCACTTTGAGGAGTTCGAGACCTTCGGGAGGCACTTTGCCGAAACGGTCTTCCAGCCGGAGCTTGAAGGCCGCCACGTCCTCGTCAGCCTCCAGGCCGTCGAGCTCGCGATAGAGCAACATGCGCTCGCTGCTACTGGGCACATAGTCCGCAGGCAGCAACAGCTCGAGGTCGCTCTCGAACGAACATTCCGTGACAAACTCCTCGCCACTGATTTGGCGTTCTTCGTTCTCCTTGTTCTCTTGCGCGTAGAGGTCCGCAAACTCGTCGTTCTTCAGTTCGGTCACCGCCTCCGCCAGAATCTTTTGGTAGGTTTCGTAACCCAAGTCGGCAATGAATCCGCTCTGTTCGGCTCCCAACAGGTTGCCGGCACCACGGATATCCAAATCCTGCATGGCGATGTGGATGCCACTGCCCAGGTCGGAGAAGTTCTCGATGGCCTGCAGACGGCGGCGCGCCTCAGCGGTGAGGGACGACAAGGGCGGTGCCAAGAGGTAGCAGAACGCCTTCTTGTTGCTCCGGCCTACCCGTCCGCGCATCTGGTGCAGGTCGCTCAAGCCGAAGTTCTGGGCTTGGTTGACGATGATGGTGTTGACGTTGGGTATGTCGATGCCGCTCTCTATGATGGAGGTGGCGATGAGCACATCGTAGTCGTAGTTGACGAAGTCGAGGATGACTTTCTCCAGTCTGTCCGGTTCCATCTGCCCGTGGCCTATGCAGATGCGGGCATCGGGTACCAGGCGGTGTACCATATCCGCCAAATCGGGCAGGTTCTGTATACGGTTATTGACGAAGAAGACCTGTCCGTTGCGGCTCATCTCGAAGTTGACGGCATCGGCAATCACCTCTTCACTGAAGGTGTGTACCTCCGTCTGTATCGGATAGCGGTTGGGCGGCGGGGTCTGTATGACGGAGAGGTCGCGTGCGCCCATGAGCGAGAACTGCAAGGTACGGGGGATTGGCGTAGCCGTCATGGTGAGGGTGTCGACGTTGACTTTCAGCTGCTTGAGCTTCTCCTTCACGGCAACGCCAAACTTCTGCTCCTCGTCGATGATGAGCAGTCCAAGGTCTTTGAACTTCACGTCCTTGCCAATGAGGCGATGGGTACCGACGATGATGTTGATTTCACCCTCTTGCAGTTCCTTCAGGATACGCTTCACGTCGGCGGGTTTACGGGCACGGCTCAGATAATCCACCCTACAGGGGAAGTTCTTCAACCGGTCGCCGAAAGTCTTGAAGTGTTGGTAGGCCAATACGGTGGTGGGCACCAGCACCACCACCTGTTTATTGTCGCACACCGCCTTGAAGGCGGCACGAATGGCGACCTCGGTCTTGCCGAAGCCCACATCGCCACAGATGAGACGGTCCATGGGGCGGTCTTTCTCCATGTCCGCCTTCACGGCCTGTGTAGCCTTCAGCTGGTCGGGCGTGTCCTCGTAGATGAAGCTGGCCTCCAGCTCGTGCTGCATGAAGGAGTCCGGAGTGTAGGCATACCCCTTCTCCTCTTTACGCTGGGCATAGAGCCGAATCAGGTCGCGGGCAATATCCTTTATCTTGGTTTTGGTCTTCTCCTTGAGTTTCTCCCACGCGCCGGTACCCAGTCTGTTGAGATGAGGCGCTTCGCCCTCCTTACCTTTATATTTGGAGACCTTATGAAGGGAGTGGATGGAGACGAAGACAACATCATCGTTGGCATAGACAATCTTGATGGCCTCTTGCGTAGTGTTCCCGTTGGGGATGCGCACCAGTCCGGCAAAGCGTCCCACTCCATGGTCGATGTGCACGATGTAGTCACCCGGTTCAAACTGGCTGAGTTCTTTCAGCGAGAGGGTAACCTTGCCGCTGCGCGCCTTGTCGCTCCGCAAGTTGTATTTATGGAAACGGTCGAATATCTGATGGTCGGTGAAGAAGCAGCAGCGCAACGTGTGGTCGGTGAACCCCTCGTGCAACGTCTTGTTGATGGGCGTGAAGGGTATCTCATCGCCCCGTTCCTCGAAGATGGCCTTCAGTCGGTCCGTCTGTTTCTCGCTGTCGGAGAGGATGTAGACGGCATAGCCATCGGAGAGGAACCGTTTCAGGGTGTCGCTCACCAAGTCAAAGTTCTTGTGGAAGATGGGCTGAGCCGTCGTGTCGAAGCTGAGTGTGGCTTGCGGCACACCGGTCGGCTTGGTGCCAAACTCCATACGCCGAAACGCCACGCTCTCTTTGGCGAAGTCGGTGCCGTCAATGGTGGCGGGCAGCTTCACGTTGACTTTCCCCTCTTCTTCGGCAAAGCTGATGGCAGCCTGCGGCGAGAGCACCTCGGCATGGACGGCATCTATGCGGTCGTGTATCCACAACAGGTCGCGCATGGCCAGCAGGGTCTCTTCGGGGAGAAAGCGGAAGAAGGGTACTTCACTGCCTCCGCAATCGGAGAGTTCGGGCACAATGACGATGGACTCCTTCTTCTCCTTGGAGAGCTGGCTCTCCACCTCAAAGGTGCGGACGCTCTCTATCTCGTCGCCAAAGAAGTCGATGCGGTAAGGATACTCCGACGAGAAGGAGAAGACATCCACTATACTGCCTCGAACGGCAAACTGGCCGGGCTCGTAGACGTAGTCCACCCGTTCGAACCCGAAGCCCGTGAGCGTGGCTGCCACAGCGGAAATCTCCATCGCATCCCCCACACGCAACGTCATCGTCTTGCTCCGCAGCTCGGCTTTCGACACCACCTTCTCGGCCAAAGCCTCGGGATAGGTGACGATGCAAAGGGGAGCATCGGCCTTTTGCAGACGGCTCAGCACCTCGGTCCGCAGAATCTCGTTGGCGGAATCCTTCTGTCCGTACTTGATGGATCTCCTGTATGAGGAGGGGAAGAAGAGGATGCGCTCTTCACCGTTAATCTGCACCAAATCGTGATAGAAGTAGCCTGCCTCCTCCAAATCGTTGAGGATAAAGAGAACGGGAAACTTGGCGTTATTGACGAAGCCCGAGAGGAACAGGGGTGCGGAGGATGCGCACAGATGTTCCAGATAGATAGTCTTTACGGAAGGGTTTGCCAGAAGCGATGCCAGTGCCTTCGTATTGGAATGGGCAGCATAGATTGTTTGTAATGTAGAAATATCCATAACCTAAAAAACAGGATGCAAAAGTAACAAATAATATTCCCTAAAAGATAGCGATTCTTTAAAAATAATTGCTTTACTTTGCGGTAAGCTGCTCGACGGAGCGGATGAATGGAATGATTTTCGTCCTCTTCGGTCAACAAACGCAGACGAGACTCTTAACAATTTATTTTTTAGTACTTATGATTAACAGATTTATCTTGAACGAAGTATCTTACTTCGGTGTGGGGTCACGCAAACAGTTGCCGGAAGTATTGGCACGGCTCAACCTGCACAAAGCATTGGTGGCAACAGACAAAGGGTTGCTGAAAGTCGGCACGGCGAAAATGGTGACCGACGTACTCGATGAAGCCCATTTCCCTTATGAGATTTACAGTGAAATCAAACCGAATCCTACGGTGACGAACGTGAAGCAGGGCGTGGAAGCATTCAAGGCTTCGGGTGCTGACTGCATCATCGCCATTGGCGGAGGTTCATCCATGGATACAGCCAAAGGCATTGGCATCGTCAACAACAACCCGGAGTTTGCCGACGTGGTTTCACTCGAAGGTTGCGCCCCCACGAAGCACAAGAGCGTGCCCATCATCGCGTTGCCGACAACCGCCGGTACGGGTGCTGAGGTAACAATCAATTACGTCATCATCGACGAAGTGAACAAGAAGAAGATGGTTTGCGTAGACCCGAACGACATTCCAGCCGTTGCCATCATCGACCCGGAACTGATGTATTCCCTGCCGAAGGGGCTGACCGCGGCTACCGGTATGGACGCGCTGACACACGCCATCGAGGGTTACATCACCAAGGGTGCTTGGGTGATGTCGGACATGTACGAGTTGCAAGCCATCAAGATGATTGCGGAGAACTTGCCGCTGGCGGTGGACGAACCGACAAATCCCGTAGGCCGCGAAGGCATGGCACTGGCACAATATATCGCTGCACAGGCTTTCTCCAATGTCGGATTGGGACTGGTACACGGCATGGCTCACCCGATGGGTTCGTTGTTTGACGTTCCTCACGGTGTGGCCAACGCGTTGTTGCTGCCTACGATTATGGAGTACAACATGCCGTGCTGCATCGAGAAATATGGCGTGATAGCACGCACGATGGGTGTGGACACCACGGGCATGACTGCCGAACAGGCTGCACAGGCCGCTTGCGATGCCGTGAAGAAGTTGGCTATCCGGGTGGGTATTCCGCAGCACCTCTCCGAGCTGGGTATTCAGGAGAAAGACATTCCTGCATTGTCCGCACAGGCTATTGCCGATGTCTGCACGCCGGGCAACCCGCGCGACGTTACCGAGGACGTAATCAAGGAACTTTACAAGAAAGTGCTCTGATTCCGTTCACAGCATAGATAAAAGAAGAGGCATCCTTTTCGGGATGCCTCTCTTCTTTTATCTATGACTGATAAATGTCTCTTAGAAGAACAGGTAACGGGTATCCTTCACCCCAGCCTTGTCATAGAGGTCGCTCATGAAACGGCTCATATAACGGAGGTTCATGTTCACCGCTGTTGCCTCTTCTGCCTTCTCGTCGAAGGTGTCGTTGGTATTCTCCTTGTTGATAACCTGGAACACGTACACGCCACCGTTTCCTTTGACAGGAGCGCTCAGTTTGTTCAACTCGGCTTTGGCCGCGCTACCGCTCAGGGCAGGTTCGCTTGAGTGCGTGAGAGCCACATAGGTGGGAGCGGCGAATGTCACGTGCTTAACCGTATCGCTCACCGCATTGGCTACCGCCTTCGCTTCGTCGAGGGTCTTGGCCTTTGCCAGCTGGTCGATGAGCTGAGCGGCCTTCTTCTCACGAACGACTTCGCTTCTCAGCTGAGTAGCGACTTTCTCCACCGGCACATAGCCCTCTTTGTTGATGTCGGCAACGGCAACTACCAGCAACTGGTTGTTGTCACCGCATTCATACAACTGAGAGACATCGCCCTTCTTGGCGTCGAACACCCATTTCAGTGCTTCGCGTGTACCCTTGACACCGCAAACGTTGTGTTCGTTGCTCATGAAAGCGCTGCGCTCCAAGAGACGGTAACCGTTCTCCTCGGCGTTCTGCTCCATCTTCTCTATCGTACCGTTCTGAGCCACAAACTGGCTGAAGTCGTTGTATGCCTTGTTGTAGGTCTCCTTGCTGAACTCAACCGGACGTTTCACCACTGCCACCTTGTATTTGGTAACCATTGCCTTGCGGGATACCACTTGCAGGATGATGTTCATCTGGCCAATCTCCAAGTTGGCGGTATTCTTCGGTTCGAGGGTGTTCAACGCATTGAGCACCTTCACATTGTTCATGTCCAGCTGAGCGGATTCGTAGTTGTTGGAAGCCAGCCAGCTGCTCTCGCCTGTCTGACCGTATTTCTTTGCCAGCTCAGCGAAATCGGCACCGCCCTTGATGGCTGTACTGATGCTGTCCGCCAACTTCTTGGTAGCGTCCGAAGTCTCGGCAATCACCTGAATCTGACGGAACTCAACCGAGTCCGGAGCCATCTGCTTGGACAACACCTTGAAAGCGTTGTAGGAGTCGTCGCTCTGGCTGTAGAAAGGACCGAACACCTCGCCAAGGGCTACGGAATCCAAGCGATTGGCAATGTCGGTAGGCAGAGCCTTCTTGGTGACGGGCAGGTCTACGTAAGAAACGGTAGAGCCGGTGGTACGAACGAAAGAGGCGAAATCAGCGGTGGTCTCAGCCAACTCGTTGCTGTACTCCGTAACCTCGTCGAGCACAGCCTTGCGGTCTGCCTCGCTCGGAGTAACCACCACGTCGATGTATTTCAGGTCGCGTGACTCAACCGGGTTCCTGAATTGCTCTTTCTTCTTGCTGTAGAGCTCCTTGATGTCCGACGAAGAGACCGTGATAGTGGAATCAACGATGGAAGAATAAGGGAGAGCGACCATCACCATGTCCGTCTGGTTAGTGCGGGCGTTGAAGGAATACTCTGCCTCCACGGGGTTAGAGATGACCGACTTCGCCAACAGGCTTTGGAACTTGTTGACCAAGAGGGAGCGTTTGAGCTGTTCCTCAACGTAAGTGATAATCAAAGCCACATCGTCGGGGTTGCCACGGTTGATGAAAGCGTCCATCATCTCCTTGTCGAACATGCGGGTCTGAGGGTTGTAGAACGGTGTCTGCGCGAGCAGAGGGCTCGTGCCGTCCTTCACCAGCGCCTTGATTTCCGCGTCGGTAACCGTCAAGCCCAGCTTGTCAGCCTCGTGCTTGACGAGTGAATACTGTACGTAAGAGTTCCAGATGTAATCCTTCACGCGGGTCAAGTCGTCATCGTTGGTCTGACGGCCGTACAGTTTCTCCTGCACCTTGCTGTATTCGTCCACCATCGCCTGATACTCCTGTGCGGAAATCTTCTTTCCGTTGATTACACCCACGTCCTGCTTAGCCGTATGCGGCTGGAACACTTTCCAAGCGTCACCCGCGATGAAGGCAAATAACGCAAGACCGATAACAATGAGCAATAGGGGTCCTTTGCTCCTGATTTTCTGTAATGTTGCCATTGAATGATTTGTTTATATTATTGTTTCTATTTCTTAACTCACCAATTTAGCGCACGAAGATACGAAAAAGATTTTAACTAATGCGTTATTCGGGCAAAAATTGCGCTATTCTATCAGTTTCAGCCGGACAAGCTCGATTTTCGTAGTCGTCACGTTGATGATTTTAAACTGGAAACGCCCCACCGTGATGACCTCATGGAGCTTGGGCAAACTTTGGTAATAGTGGAGTATCAAGCCTCCAACGGTCAGATAGTCATCCGATTCGGGCAAGTCGAGGCTGAACATCTCATTGACGCGTTCTATCTCCAGGCGTGCGGAGAGCAGATATTCCTTCTCGCCCACCTGTTTGGCGATGTAGGAGTCCACGTCGTGTTCGTCTTCTATCTCACCGAAGATTTCCTCCACCAGGTCTTCCAACGAGACGATGCCGGAGGTGCCGCCGAACTCATCCACCACCACGGCGAGCGACTTCTTCCGCTGCATGAAGATTTTCATCAGCTTCTGCGCGCTCATGGTCTCGGGCACGATGGGCATCTGCTGGATGTGGTGTATCCAGTCGTCGGCGTGACGGAACATCTCCGACGAGTGGATGTAGCCTATGATGTTGTCGATGTTGTCCTTGTAGACAATCAGCTTGGAGTAGCCCGACTCGATGAAGCGGGACTTCAGGTCCTCCAAGGAGATGGTGATGTCCACCGCCTCTATCTCCGTGCGGGGCACTATGCAGTCACGGATGCGGACGTTGGAGAAATCGAGCGCGTTCTGGAATATCTTCACTTCCGTCTCTATCTCCTTCTCGTCCTCGGGAAGGCTGGAAGAGATGAGGTTGTCGAGGTCAATCTTGGTAAACGCCTTTTGGGTAGCGTCCTTGTTCGGCCGGTTGCCCATGAGCCGCAGCAAGCCCTCGGACAGCAGGGAGGTGAACTTGGAGACGGGATAGAGCACCACATAGCAGATGAACGCCGGCACAGCCACCACTCCCAAGGCGTTGTTGGGGTTGATGCGGAACAGGGTCTTGGGCATGAACTCGCCCGTCACCAGAATGATGAGCGTGGAGAGTATGGTCTCTATCAAGATAAGAAGGAAGGGATTCTCCACAATGCCGTCGAGCACGTAGTGGTCAATTATCTCGGCAAAGAAAATGCCGTAGATGACCAGCGCGATGTTGTTGCCCACCAGCAAGGTGGAGATGAAGTTATTGGGGTTGCGGTAGAAGACGGAGAGGATGCGCGAGGTCACGCTGTGGCTGCTCTTGTCCATCTCGAACCTCAGTTTATTGGACGAGACAAAGGCGATTTCCGTTCCGGAAAAGAACGCCGAAAAGGCCATCGTTATGAGTATATAGATAATTGTAGCGACCATATTTCCTATTCCTGTTGTCGTTGAGGGATCGAATCGTTGGGCTGTTCTTCCACGGGGAAGATGCCCGCCGTATTATGAATGACGTAGTCGGTAAATTGCTGGTTGGACCGGAATCCGTACCCGGTGATGGTCTTGTCCTCCTGCTCGATGCGGATGTATTGGTCGGAATAGACCCGCTGGGTGTTCTGGTTCCAGAAGAGCTGGTTCGTGTCGAACTTCTCCCCCTTCTGGTTGCGCACGGAGACATGACCGCGCAAGTCCCACAATTTCTGTTTGTCGTAGTAGTAGGCGGTGTCGGCCTTTATCTTGGCGTCCACCTTCATGCTGTCGTTGAACTTCTCCAGAAAGATGCCTTTCTCGAAAGCCCACTTCGACGGATTGCGCTTGTCATAGACAAGCCACTCTTCCGCCACGATTTTGTAGCGTATCACTCCCGAGTCGGAGATCAGGGAGGAGACACCTATCGTCTGCATCGACGGGAGCGAGTCGCGATTCTCCACCTGAGCGGCCAAATGCTTCTCCTTACCGCCGCACGACGATAATAAAACAAGCATAACAGTCGCCCAGAAGGTAACTGTTATGCTCAGTATAGATATTTTTCTATAAGTTTCCGTCCGGTAAACCATATTATCTGATGACCGTACTTTCGCTAATCCATCCGCCGACAGTGACCGTGTCACCCTTCTTCATGCCAAGGAAGAAAAGGTCTTCAGTCTTCGGCGTATGCTGAGCGTAAGTACCGATTAATTTATTGGCTTCTTCCGTCACACTCGGGTCAACGGCTTTCGCGCGTTGCAGCTTGTCGATGCAGACGTAGTAGGTACATCTGTTCAGAGCGGGTTCATCGTTCCACTTCGGGCTGGAAGCGTACATGTTTGCCAAGAGGATGTAAGCCTTACCGTTGTTTCCGTTGAAAGAGAGAGACTTGTGGATGTAGCTCTTCGCACGGCTCAACTGTTTCTTCGAGAAGAGAACGACAGCCACGTTGTAAGCGTCTTCCGACTTCTTGTCGTCATCCTCCTCCAAAGCGATGGCTTGGTCGAAGAACTCAATAGCCTTGTCCAGATTGTCTTTCTTGTAGTACATGTAAGCGCAACCTACGGCCGTTTCAGCGGTCGGAGCAATGTTGTGCGCATATTCCGAAGCCTTGAAGTAAGCCTCCTGGTCGGTACACTTGAACATACGCATCAGCGACACGACTTTCTTCAGGTACTCCATGTTGTCCTTGTTGGCCTCCACCTTGGGAGCGTACATTTCCTGGAGGTTCTCGCAAGTGGCTGCGCCGCTGTTGATGAAGTAAGCGTCGATGTTGTTCTTGGCCGTCTCGGTAACCTGTTGCAGACGCGGAGAAACGTCCTGCAGCAGACCGTCAATGTAGGCTGCGCACATCTGGTAGTCCTCGATAAACTTCTCCCGGTGGTTGGCATCAGCCTTGTATTTGCGTGCGGAAACGTCCATATAGTCCTGCAGCACGTAGTAGGTGGTGTTCTCCTTCTCCATCTCGATGGCCTTGCCCAGCATCTCGTAGGCTTTGTTCACGTCCAGGTTCGCCTGGTTGTAGGCATAGAAGTCATGAGCCTGAGAGCCGCGGATTGAGCCTTCGCTAACGGGTTTCTTCACGTAAGAGTTCAACTGGTCGAGGTATTTGATACGCTGTTCGTACACGCCCATCAGTTCGTCCATGTACTGCGCGCGCTTGGTAGCGTCCTTTTCGTTTTCAACGAACCAATGGAGTATCTTCACGCCGTTCGTGTAGGTAAGGTTCTGGGCGGCGGGACACTCGGTGTACGCAACCTTCCAGGGGAGGTAAGCGTCCTTGAAGTTTCCGGTCTTAACGTACTCAGCGTACATACTCAAATTCTGAAGGCAGCGCAGGCTGTCTTCGCCGTGTCCGAATCTTGAGCCGTCATCCACTCCCTTCTGGGCGAAAACGCTTGTCGAGCCAAGAGCGACGACAAGCACGGCTAAGGTAATCATCTTCTTTTTCATCGTATAGAACTTTAGTTGTTGTTAATAATATTCATCACGTAGTTTTTTTACTGCACCTTCCACTTGTAGAACCAGATCTGTCCGAAGGTGAGTCCAACCCCCAGTTTCAGATAGTTCTCCTTGATAAGGCCGCTCTTGGGACTTACGTTCACGTACTCGGCGGACACGGAAAGGTAAGAGGCTTTGCTGCTGTGGCTGTTGAAGATAGGCACCACCACGGCACCGCCTACTCCATACTCACCGGAATCAACCCCCTTTACTTTAATATACGGATTAGAATAATATCCTCCTAACCGGTATCTCATTCTTTTGAAAATACTGCGTGCCGTGAAGCTGGGGATGTACTCCATGCCAAGGGCGAACTTGTGCACGTCGCGAAACTCCCAGCCGTCCATCTCCTCGGCCGTCGCCTCGCCGCTACCCTTGAAGTAGGGATACTTCACGCCCGCCCATTTCTGGTAGGTATAGTCGAGCCCCACGGTGAAGCGTTTGTCGTAGACGTAGGCAGCACCGATGCCCAGCGTGTGAGGCAGCTGGTAAGCGTTGCCGATGGTGTCAATGCGCTGGTTGATAATGGAGGTAGAGCCCGTGCTGGTGTCGGACGTGTACTGCACCTTGTAAGCGTTCGCGTCCACGTCATGTCCCAACGAATAGGTGAGACCCAGCGTGAGCGAGCGTTTTTTGGACAGCTCCATCGTGTACTGCAAACCGAGATCCAGCTTATAGGTCTTGATTTCAGAGGTATAGTTGCGCGTGTACGACCAAGCCGTAGCGCCGCTGTAACTGTTCGCGATTGTATGGTCCACATCACCCCACACATAAGAGAGGTTGGCACCGACAGAAAGGTTGTTCATGACCTTGGCTCCCACTCCGACGAAAGCCTGGCTCAAGCCGCCGCTGCCGGAGTTCGCCACGCTGGAGATGACGCTGCCGTCCTCGTCGTCGCGCACCGTGGAGCTGGACGAGAAGCTGTAGTTGATTTTGGAGTAAGGTATGAACCCGGCCGTCATTCCCACGTTCTTGAAGGCACGGAACTGCATGGCCAGATAGTCAAGGCTGGAGTTCTTCACGTTCATCTTCAGCGTACCGTTGTCGTAGTTGGTATTCTGCAACGTGACGCCCGCGTCGAAGAGATAGGTCAGCGAGTCGATGCCGGAATAAGAGGCGGGGTTGCCTATGTTGACCATTGATTGGCTTCGCAATCCGTAAGAGACGCCACCCATACCTTTGTTCGCGGTCGTACTCTGGTCCGACAAGAGGCCGAAGCCATAACGGGAATAGGGGGAAGTCACTCCATTTTGAGCCGTCATCGCCCCCGAAAAGAGGAGCAGCGCCAGACAGCCAAGAACCTTGTTATATGTTATCATTATATTCTAATATTCTGTTTAGTCCTTTCAGCACTAAAAATTTATCTGCAAAGATGATATTTTTTAAGCTTGTATCAAAAGAAAAATCATCCCCTCCCGTTAAAAAAACCAAAAGTCCCGGATATTTCCTCCGGAGGTCCATGATGTATCCTTGTATCTCATATTCCATTCCCTTGACCACCCCGGCCCGCATGGCGGTCTCCGTGTCGTACCCCAACGGGGGCGTTTCGCCGTCCGGGCTCACCAAAGGCAGCTTGGCGGTGAGGGCGTTCATCGCCTTCAGTCGCATCAGCTTGCCCGGCGCGATGTTTCCGCCATGGTAGTTGCCATCGGCATCCACGAACTCGTAGGTGAGGCACGTGCCGGCGTCAATCACCAGGATGTCCCTCCCGGGCATCTCGCCCTGCGCGCCCACGACGGCCGCGATGCGGTCGCTTCCAAGGGTCTGTGGCGAACGGTAGAGAATCCGTACAGGCAGGGGAAGCGCGCTGCTCACCCGAACCGGTTCGCAGGGCAGGGCATCCAACTGGTGCCGCATCGTCCCGTTGATTTCCACCACCGACGAGAGGATAGCCCGTTCAATGGCATAGTGCCCGGACAGGTACGCCAACGCCTCCAACGAGCGGTTCGAACCGTAATATACGTTCACGAGCCTTTGGCCGTCAAACAGCGCGAGTTTGGCCACCGAGTTTCCTATATCTATAACTAAATTCACTCTACGGATATCAGTTCGAGCCGCAAAGTAAGTATAATTATAGCAAATAAAGCGCATTTCTTGAAGAGTTTTTGATATTTTTGCATCTCGATAGAAACAAACATCCGATAAAACACAACGTATGAAAAAAGCCATCTTTCTTTCGGGACTGTTGTTCCTGACCGGGATTTCAGTCCAGGCGCAAGACTTGCTCAAGGAGTACAGCCTGCGCCCACCCGTCACCGTACGCATGCCGCTCCTTGGCGACAGCGTCAGCTTCTCCGGAGGCCGTTTCCAACCCTGCGACTTGTTGAAGACCCCCATCGACCTGGACTTCAAGCGGCACGATTGCCTGCGGATAACGGCGGACTCCACGGGCTACGCCTCGGTGGAGAAAGCGGAGAAGGGGAACCTGTTTTACCTCTTCTCCACCCGACTGAGGGCGGAACGGTTTATGCGCGCCACCCTGCAGGTGAGCTCGCCCGTCCGCTTCGAAGTGTTTGTCAACGGCCGCTCGGTATTCAGCAAGACGAGCGTGGAGGACAGCCTGCAACAGGTGCGCCCACAGAACGTGCCCCTGCGCATGGAGCCGGAGAGAAACTATACGGTGGTCGTCAAGTTGCTCTCCTGTGCCGACGACAAGGCGCAGCCGCAGCTGAAGTGCGCCCTGCAAAAGGAATCCGGCTTCGACAAGGTGACTTGCCACGCCGCTCCCGACCTGAAGGGCCGCGTGCAGCTGTACGACACAGAGTTCATCAACCAGGTCTACAGCGTGGAGCTTTCGCCCGACGGGAAATACCTGCTCGCGTACTATTCATATAGGTATAGCGTGGACAAGTACAACTCCTATAAGAAACTGACGGAAGTGAAGACCGGCAAGACGATACTGCCCAACGCCAACGCTGGAATGCAGTGGATGCCGCGCAGCAGCAAGCTGTACTACGTCGTGAACGGAGCGGACGGCAACGACCTGGTTACCTACGACCCTGCCACGCAGAAGGAGGAGGTGACGCTCAAAGGGCTGCCCAACGGCCATTTCAGATGGTCTCCCACGGAGGATTACCTCATCTACACCGTCACCGAACCGGGCGAGAAAGTGCAAGGCCCGCTGAAAAGGATGCTCCATCCGGACGACCGCATCCCCGGATCGAGGGACCGTTCTTACCTTATGAAATACGACATCGCGACGGGATTGTCCGAGCGGTTGACCTACGGGAGCTGCGCGGCAAACCTCAACGACATCTCCAAGGACGGCAAGAAGCTGCTCTGCACCTCCTCGAAGGACGATTTCTCCGTCGTCCCCTTCTCGCGCACTTCGCTCTTCGAGATTGACCTGGCTACCCTGCGGACCGACACGCTCGTCGCCTGGACTCCCTATCTGGACAGCGGCATCTACTCGCCCGACGGGAAACAGGTTCTCGTCCTTGCCGGGCCGAACGCCTTCGGAGGCATCGGCAAGAACTGCGGCAACCTGCCCATCGCCAACGACTATGACAAGCAGGCGTTTATCCTCAACATCGCCGACAAACGGATTGAGCCCATCACGCGGGACTTCAACCCCTCCGTGGAGGCTCCGCAGTGGAACAGTGCCGACGGGTGCATCTACTTCAAGACCACCGACAAGGATTGTCTGCACATCTACCGTTACGAGCCCTCCAAGAAGAGCTTCGAGCTGTTGCCCCTGGCGGAGGATGCCGTCTACCGCTTCTCCCTGCCCGACCGGCAGCCTGCCGTGATGGCCTACACGGGCGAGAGTGACACCCGCGAGGGAGCGGCCTACCTCTACGACCAGAAGAAGAAGAGCTCCACGCTGATAGCCTACCCGATGAAAGAGCGGCTGGACGACATCGCCTTCGGCGACATGGAGCCGTGGAGCTTCACCGCTGCCGACGGCACGCTGATAGAGGGGACGATGTGCCTGCCGCCCGACTTCGACCCGGCAAGGAAGTATCCGCTCATTGTCTACTATTACGGAGGCACGCTCCCCTCGACAAAGCAGCTCTCCACGCCCTACAGTCCGCAGCTCTTCGCCTCGCGCGACTATGTGGTCTACGTCATCCAGCCCAGCGGCACCATCGGCTACGGGCAGGAGTTCTCCGCCCGCCACGTCAACGCCTGGGGAGACTACACCATCGACGAGATCATCGAGGGGACCAAGAAGTTCTGCGCCGACCACCCCTTTGTGAACGACAAGAAGATAGGCTGCATCGGCGCTTCCTATGGCGGTTTCATCACAATGTACATGCAGACCAGGACGGACATCTTCGCCACCGCCATCTCCCACGCCGGCATCAGCAACGTCACCAGCTACTGGGGCGAAGGGTTCTGGGGCTATTCGTACAGCACCGTGGCGACCGCGGGCACCTACCCGTGGACCGACCCGGAGCTCTACACGCAGCACGGGGCCTTGTTCAACGCGGACAAAATCAACACCCCTATCCTGCTCCTGCAGGGCACGGCGGACACCAACGTGCCCCTCGGCGAGAGCGTGCAGATGTACAACGCACTGAAGATTCTGGGCAAGCCGGTGGAATATGTCACCGTGGACGGCGAGAACCACTTCATCCAGGACTTCGCCAAACGGGAGCTGTGGCACAACACCATCATGGCATGGTTCGCCCGTTGGCTGCAGGACGACCCCTCCTGGTGGAACGACCTCTACCCCGAGCGTCACTGGTAGTAGGTTTCGTCCCTCTTTCGAATCACATATTGTCCCGTCGGGGCAAAAAAGGCAATAAAGGTTTCCGGATTTCTTCGGAAACCTTTATCTTTGTCAGCTAAAAGCGTAAAAAAAACAAAGAATACCATGAAACTGACAAAGATTCTGATAGCGTGTCTGTTGGGCAGTGCCACACAGACCCTGTTCGCGCAAAAGGAACAGAAAGAGTTTACCGTGACAGTGGAAAACAGTTGGACAAAAGCCAAGAGCAACGAGCCGGTGGTCATCCGGCTGAGCGACTTGCGCACGGCCTTTGACGTACAATCGGCGGTGGTCCGCGAGGGGGACAAAGAGGTTGCCTCACAGCTGGACGACCTCGACCGCGACGGACGTGCCGACGAGCTGGCTTTCGTTGTGGACATGCCCGCCAAGAGCACCAGACACTTCCGGGTGACGCTCTCCGCCACGCCCAAGTCCGGCGACTATCCGGCCAAGGTGTACGCCCAGATGAAACTGAACGACAAGGGCAAGAAGAACCCCAAGATAGACTACCTCTCCGTGCCCGGCACCACCGCCCCGAAGGAGATTTACAGCGCGCTCTACCACCACGGACCGGCTTTCGAATCGGAACTGGTGGCCTACCGCCTCTACTTCGACAACCGTCAGTCCATTGACATCTACGGGAAGAAGCTGCAGCAGCTGGAGCTCGCCAAGAGCGACTACTACAGCAGTCCCGAGCTGCGCAAGCAGGGCTACGGCAACGACGTGCTGTGGGCCGGCAAGACCGTGAGCGTGGGCTCCTTCCGCGGATGGGAGAACGACCAGCCCCAATACATCGACAAGGTGGGACAGCGCAGCCTGGGCATCCTCTCCTACGGTCCGGTGCGCACCGTTGTCGAGGCGGACGACCGTGGTTGGGAGTACCAGGGCAAAAGCCTCAACATGACCCAACACTACACCCTCTATGCCGGACACCGCGACGTGCAGGTGGACGTGGCCTTCAAGGGAACTCCCGTGAAGGAGAACACCTTCTGCACCGGCGTGATGAAGGTGGAGGAAGAGAACGTGGGATTCCTGCAGACGGACGGACTGGCCGGATCGTGGGGAACCAACCTGCCCGAGAAGACCGACACCGTGAACAATCCGCGCGAGACGGTAGGACTGGGAGTGTGCGTGCCTCGGAAGTACGTCAACAAGGCCGTGGAGGACGCCTCCAACTACCTCGTCATCATGGACACGGACAAGGGCGACAACCTCTCCTACAGCCTGACCTTCTGCACCGCCAAGGAGGAGAAGGGCTTCAAGACGAGCGAGGCGTGGTTCGCCTACCTCAAGGAGTGGCAAGAGGCGTTGCGCCACCCGTGCCGCGTGAGCGTAAAGTAAACGATTATTTCCAATTTATATTTTAATACAGAACACATGAGAAAGACAACTATGGCTTTGGCCTTGTGCGCGATGTTCGCCTGGCAAGGCGCAAACGCGCAAGACAACTACGTATCCAAAGTGTGGGTACCCGACTTAGGTAACGGACAATATAAGAACCCGGTGCTCTACGCCGACTACTCCGACCCGGACGTGTGCCGCGTGGGAGACGACTACTACCTCACCTCATCCAGCTTCAACTGCCTGCCCGGCCTGCAGATTCTGCACTCCAAGGACCTGGTGAACTGGAGCTTCGCCGGCGCGGCCGTACCTTACGCGCTGCCGCCCGTTGACGACCCGCGTCCCGAGCACGGCAACCGCGTGTGGGCACCCAGCATCCGTCACCACAACGGTGAGTTCTACATCTTCTGGGGCGACCCCGACCAAGGCGTGTTCATGGTGAAGGCCAAGGACGTGAAAGGCCCGTGGAGCGAACCCGTGCTGGTGAAGGAAGGCAAGGGCATCATTGACACCTGCCCGTTGTGGGACGAGGACGGCAAGGTCTATCTGGTACACGCCTACGCCGGAAGCCGCGCGCAGTTCAAGAGCGTCATCACCGTCTGCGAACTCAACGAGACGGCTACCAAGGCCATTACCCAGTCGCGCATCATCTTCGACGGCCACGAGGGACACCAGACCTGCGAGGGTCCGAAGTTCTACAAGCATAACGGCTACTACTACATCTTCCTCCCTGCCGGTGGCGTAGCCACGGGTTGGCAGCTGGTGCTGCGTTCCAAGAACGTGTACGGCCCCTACGAGGAGAAGACGGTGATGGCACAGGGCAAGAGCCCCGTCAACGGCCCTCACCAGGGCGGATGGGTGGACACCCCGACGGGCGAAGACTGGTTCATGCACTTCCAGGACGTGGGCGCATACGGCCGTCTGGTACACCTGCAGCCCATGAAGTGGGTCAACGACTGGCCCGTCATCGGCATCGACAAGGACGGCGACGGTTGCGGTGAGCCCGTGCTGAAGTACAAGAAGCCCAACGTGGGACAGACCTACCCCGTCTGCACGCCGCGCGAGAGCGACGAGTTCGACGGCTACACCATCGGCCTGCAATGGCAATGGCACGCCAACATCAACGAGAAGTGGTTCTACTGCGCCGGCGACAAGAGCCTGCTCCGCCTCTACTCCTACCCCGTTCCCGAGGACTACACCAGCCTGTGGAGCGTGCCGAACCTGCTGCTGCAGAAGCTCACCGCCCCCTCGCAGACCATCAGTGCCAAGATTACCTTCAAGCCGACCAACCGGTACATGGGCGAACGCTCCGGCCTCGTCGTGATGGGTATGGACTATGCCGGCCTGGTGATGGAAAACACCAAGGAGGGCATTGTGCTGTCACAGGTAGAGTGCAAGCAGGCCGACCGCGGAAAGGGAGAGGCCGTCAACGGGTCGGTGAAACTCACGGACAACACCGTCTACCTGAAGGCCAAGGTCTACGCCACCAGCAAGAACATCAAGGAGAGCGAGGGCGGCAGCGACCAGGTGGTATACTGCGAATTCAGCTACAGCGTGGACGGCAAGAAGTACCAGCCCTTGGGCAACAAGTTCCAGGTGCGTGAAGGCAAATGGATCGGTGCCAAGGCCGGAGTCTTCTGCACCCGTCCCCACATCGTCACCAACGACGGCGGCTGGGCCGATGTCGACTGGTACCGCGTAGAGAAGTAATTCCTCCCGCCCCAGTAACACAAGAATCCGGATAACGTCGGAAAGAGAGCAGACCCTCTCGCCGGCATTGTCCGGATTCTCTTTTCATCACCTCACTTCCCAACCGTCTATCGTTCCCGTCTTCGAAGAGAAGCTGCAACCTATCTGGTAGACGGTCCTGCCGTCTGAGGCATATTCCCTTGCATATCC
>CAVJRQ010000071.1:0-36402 GCA_963652075.1 Acutalibacteraceae bacterium | reverse complement strand
ATTTCTTTACTTTTTAAAGTGTTAAAACGGTGTAAAGTAAATCTGTACTAAGTCATACGTTTGTCGGGTGTTCCGCATGAGCGGGCGGCAACTCCTCGTTGCCGGATGTGAGGCTACATGTTGCAAGCCCTGCTATAACAATATAAGGAGATTACCAATAGCATCGTGAACAATATTGCTTCTTCACGATTATTGTTTCTTTATGGTAAAGTCAACCTTTTGAAGTCCTTTCTTGTGGACATTGGCAAGAATAAGCGTGTAGCGGACTTCCTCGCCGGACTTCATGGATTGAGTAATGTGGGTAAACTCCTCTTCGGGAACAACAGACTTGAACATCGGACCGGATGATTCGTTGCGTACCAGACGAATTTCATCGGTAAACGGGGAGAAGACATACGAATAAATCGCCATGTAAGACACGGACTCGAATTTCACCCAATTCGGATTCTCTCTGTCGAGGATATTCTCCAACCATATACGTGCCGCTTTATAGGACGGCAACGATGAGCCGTCAGCATAGAAGATTTCGCCGTTTCCGTTGACAACAAGCTCCTTGGCGATAGCGTATTTCTCGAAAGGGCACAAATCCTGGTATTGTATATCTTTTTCCGATTCTATCCCCTCGTCAACCGGAGCTTCCGGTTCCTCGACAAGTCGGTCTTCAAGAATACGGACAAGTGAATAGGTACGGCTAGAACCGTCCGCAGGTGGATTAGCGAGGATTGTCCGCTCTACCAAGAGAGTGTATTCGTGTCCTCTTTCATACGTAAAACCCTCGATTTCTTTGAAACTGAAAGATTGCCATACTCCGGGATCTTCTTCCGACATGACGAGCATACACTCAATAGGGCGTTCCCTCTGGTCATCGAACAGGGCATACATTACGCCGGTCTCCGATGAAATCGACATCCCAATCACCTTGACCGCATCTTTGGACTCGTCATCACTACAAGCCGACACCCAAAGAGCGGCAATAAACAGAAATGGAAAGATAAGTTTGTTCATATTCTAACTGTTTTATCCTTGATTGGTTCAATCAAGATGTTAAGTTTATTATAAAGTTTCTTCTTTCTTATACCATGGTAAGAGCCACCTCTATCCGACGGCAAATATAGATACAAAATCTGTTTTTTTACACCAGCAGGATAAATAATCTTAATTTGCGGCAAGAGACAATCGGAAAAGGCGCATTTCCACCCGCAAAACAACGTCCCGAGACCCCGTATGCACAACCGTTATGGATTATCGACGAATAGAATCATGAAGCACAAGTGTAAGACTGCGGTATCTTTCAACGCACATCCTCAAAATCCTCGCCAAGTTCATCTATGGTCATTGCTTCCGGTAATTGAGTTGCCGTATCTTGTCATTGAGTATTTTCATCTTCTCTATCAGTTCATCGAAAGAGGGCACCGGACCGTAAATCATGTGTTCGCCCATGAATTTGTAGTCCTCCCGCCACATCTCAGCAATCTTCTCACTGGGGACGATGCTGAGGGTGTTGGTATATAACTCATCGTAGTTGAAGCCTTTCAAGCCAATAAACTTGCGGCGATGCTCAAGGACTGCCCGGTAGAGGTCTTCGTTGTGGATGGCACGGTCAGCGATATTCCGTTCGGAGTCCATCATCATCGTCAGGTCATAGATATGGCGCGACATACGTTCCACCCTCACTACTTCCTTGTGAAACTCCTCGTGCAGCAAGAATACCTTTTCGAGGAAGGTGCGCTCGGGAATGACAGCATTCACCTCAAAGGCTTCTTCCGCAAATGGTGCGTTGGGGAAATGGGCATCAATGGCGGCGTTGATGGCTTTCTTCTCCACTGGCTCCATCATCGACCTGCCGCTGACTTCCACCTTCACCGTATTCTTGATGTAGGGCGATACGTCATATAGGCTTTGGTAAGTCACAGTGATAACCTCCGGATCGGTGGTCGTTATGGGAGTGATGACTACATCCACAGAAAAAGCATCTTGACGAGTACCCAAAGCAAACAACGCCTCCCTTACATCATGCTGCATCTTTTCCCTTACGAAAGAGCAAGCGGCACGACGAAGTTTGTCGCTAATCTGTGTCTTCGACAGTTCGTCGCCAAAGCCGAGGTACTCCCTACTGAGGGCGATGTCTATGTCTTCAGAGAATCGGGCAATCAAGTTCCAACACTTACTAAGACTCGTCCCGCCCTTGAAGGCTATATGTTCCGCATAAGGCAGTGTGTGCAAGGCTTTCAGCACCTGCGTCACCCACCAATCTTTTTCGATGCTTGAAGGTGGCAGACCTGTCTTCAACGCCACGTTGTTGATGGCTTGCCGCTGGCGGTCTGCCGGTATATCTATAAATTTCATCGTCCAATCAGGATTTTGCGCACCCATGCTGGTGCAAGTTTGATGTCATGGTTGAACTCGCTATCGCTCACGGTTCTCACGTAGTCCAAGAGTACATTTATTTCTTCCTCGGTCAACTTGTCTTCGCCGATGGTGCGCATAGCGGTGACCACCAGCATCATCAGCTCTGATTTATATGCGAAGTTCTTTCCCGAAGAGGAATGCTTGAAGAGAATGCCATGCCCGTCACCAATTTTTATCCGTCGCTGTGCACCGTTGGTCAGAAACACCACATTCATAGGAATCTGGGTGGACAATCCCAGCCGATTAAGAGCATATGCTCCTGTAGGCACAATCTTGGCTTTGTCACGCTTGGCAATAGCCTGGGCGATGTCTTCTATCGAAGGATAGATAACGCCAAGTCCATACTCCCTGTCCTCTTTGGGGTAATAATAGATGCCATGAGCCAGTCGTGCCAGCATTCCGTCTGTATATAACCGGAAAAATGTGGAGTTCACAGCAGAAGGGGTTCCGCAGTCCGCATAGTCTTGCTGGAAGACTATAGAACCACGACCTTTTCCTCTAATACTCTTTTCTATCTTGTTTTCAATGCTTTGACCTGCTACTTGCGACATGCTTTTTGCAATAAATTTATAATATTTTTCGCTCAATCCTTGGCGCAAAGGTATAGTGTATCCCTCAAAACGCCAAAGGTATTTGGTGGATATCGTCTTTTAAGACCGCATTTTTGCTCAAATCAGTCAATTAACGCCACCAATTCACGTTTCATGTCGTTGTCGTTCTTGCGATAACGGACAAAGGCACGACTGCCGTTGACGTGGTCAGGTATCGAACCGATAAGTTCTGGGGTCTTTGACTTTCTTGTACAGACGAAAGAGGGAAACTTCCATAAAATAATCGTAACTTTGCCCTTCCAATCAAGGGAATACCAACATCATGAAACTGCTACATACAAGCGACTGGCACTTAGGCCATGTGCTATACAATTACGACCGGACGGAAGAACAGGCCGCTATGCTGCAACAGATGGCGGACATCGTGAGGGAGGAACAGCCGGACGCATTTCTCCTGTGCGGCGACGTGTACCACACGGCACAGCCCTCGGCGGCAGTGCAGAGACTGTTTGCGGAGGCGATGTTCCAGATTCACGAGGCCAACCCCGGGATGCGAATCATCGTGACCGCCGGCAACCACGACAGTGCATCAAAACACGATATCTTTCACACGCCTTGGCTGCGGCATAACGTAATCACCATAGGAGCGGTAGACAAGGACGACCCGGAGAGCCTCATCATAGAGATGCCGGGCAAGGCTTTCGTCATCGCCGTGCCCTACTGCAACGAACGCTCCCTGCCGGAGGGACTGTTCCAACAGTTGCTGGACGCAGTGGAGCGGCGCAACACCAACGGACTGCCCGTAGTGATGACGGCACACACCACGGTAAGCGGATGCAGCTACGCCGGACACGACAACGCCACCGACAGAGAGGTGGGAGGCATCGAATCGCTCCCTATCACAGACTTGGGGGAGGGGTACGATTACCTGGCCTTGGGACACATCCACTGCAAACAATTCGTGCACACCGGTCTTCATAATGTCCGCTACTGCGGCACTCCCCTACCCGTGAGCTTCGACGAGGAGTTCGAACACACGGTCAGCATCGTGGAGATAGAGAGGCATGGCAGTCAGCCCATCGTCCGGGAGATTGCCATCAAGAACCCACACCCGTTGGTCACGCTACCCAAAGCGGGACAGGCCTTCGCGGACTGGGAGGAGGCCAAGAAGGCTATCCGGAACTTTCCGGACGACAACGCCGCCTACGTCCGTCTGAATGTAGAGGTGGACGGCTATCTGCCAACGGAAGCCAAGGGCGAAGCAGCAGAAGCCACAACGGACAAGCAATGCCGTTTCTGCCTCATCAACGCCGTGCGAAAAGTCTCGGCGAACGCTTCCGGCATGCAAACGCTCTCCGTACATGAGTTCAAAGCCATGGAGCCCAAAGAGATTGCCAAGCGATACTTCGAAAGCGAAGGGCTCTCCTTCGACGAAGAGATGGAAGAGGTCTTCGACGAAGCCCGCCGATTAGTGAACGAAGAGGAACGCATCTAACACACCGAGCCATGAAAATCAAACAACTGTATCTGCACAACATCGCCTCCATCGAGGAGGCGGAGATAGACTTCGAACGGGCACCGCTTGCGGACAGCGAGGTGTTCCTCATCACGGGCAACACGGGGTCGGGCAAGTCCACCATCCTGGATGCCATCTGCCTGGCTCTGTTCAACGAGACACCGCGCATGCACCAAACGGAGATGCAGGGCGACACGGTTGACGGCGGCAACAAGCTCAGCATCGACGACCCCCGACAAATCCTGCGGAAGAATACCGTGGAAGGAGACATCACGCTGACTTTCGATGGTAACAACGGATGTCCGTACACCGCACGCTGGTCGGTGTACCGTGCCCACAAGAAGAGTTCGGGAAAGCTGCAGCAAGTCGGTTGGGAGCTCTCATTCACCAAGGGAGACAAGGATCTGACGCTTACCAAGCAGGCGGAGATAAGGAGTGAGATGGAGGAAGCCTTAGGGCTGACCTTCAACCAGTTTTGCCGCACAACCCTATTGGCGCAGGGTGAGTTTACCCGCTTCCTCAACAGCAAGGACGAGGAGAAAGCCGCCATATTGGAGAAGATAACCGGAGTAGACATCTATTCGAAAATAGGCGCGAAGATTTACGCGGAGACGCAACGGCGCAAGGAGCTGTGGACCACCGCAAAGAGTCAGGCCGATGCCATAGCCATCCTGACGGACGAGGAAACGGAGACCTTGCACAACGAGGTCAAGGAGCTGGAAGAGGGTTACGCCGAGAAGAAACTCCTCCGAGAACGGCAACAGGCGAAGAGACAATGGCTGGAGGCCGAAACGGAAAAGAGGAAAAAGGTGGAGGAGACAGGCAGGAACCTTGTGAAGGCGCAGAACCTGATTGACAGCGAGGAGTTCCGACGCTGGGAGGCAATCGTCAGCCAATGGAACGAAACGATAGAGGCCCGCAGTTGGTACACCGGTCTGAAGGAGGCCGCCGGCAGACTGGAAGAGCTGAAGAACGAATACAGTAGGTCAGCGAAGCGGTTCGTCCACCTGCGCTCGGGAGCGGATTGGGCGGAGGAGCAGAGTGCCCGGAAGGCGAAAGAGGTGGAACGCCTCGATGCCTATTTTGAAGAAGAGAAGGGACGCAAGGGCGTGTATGAGCAATCGGACGCTATTGCCGTTCACTTGTTGGCGTTCATCGACAACGCCAAGCGAGTTGCCGGGAAGCGGAACGAAGCGACACGCCTCGCCGCACAACTTCAGGTGTTCCAAAAGGAGATGTGTGAAGCGCAAAAAGCGGAAGAAGAGCGAAACAAGGCTTATGAGTTGCAAAAGCGCTTGCTGGAAAAGAGCGAAGCCACGCTGACGAGCGTGAACCTCCCCCAGTTGCACAGGGAGAGCAACGAACAAAAGGAGAGAAGGACAATAATCCAGTTGACGAGGGAGCACCACAGCAGACTGGAGGCGACACGGCAAGCACGGAAAGAAAAAGAGACGGCTCTGCAACAGCTCGCTTCAGGAATCGCCAATGCACAGACGGAGATAAAGGAGGTCATCGAACAAACGAAGGTCGCCAAGCAGAAAATGGAAGAGAGCAACGGGCGATTAGAGAGGCAGAAGAATACGGTGGACAAGTTCGCGAAAGCGATGCGCAGCCGATTGAGGCCAGGCGACCATTGTCCCGTCTGCAACGCGGAAATCAAAGAGCTGATTCACGAGGAGGAGTTCACCGAGCTCTATGCCGAAGCGGAGAAAGAATTCAATGTCTGCAAAGAGCGTTACGATGATCTGGTGAACAACTACCGAGACATGGATGCCCGCATCAAGACGGACACGGAGACCTATAACCGGGAGAGACGAGCCTTCGACAACGACACTTCAATGAAAGTGGCAGAAGAGACCTTCCTTGCCGACTGCCAAGTACTTGGACTGGGTTCAGAAGAGGGGATGCAACGCCTTGATGAGTTGGACCAAGCCTGCCAGACGCGCATCGGTTCATTGGAAAAGAAGATTGCCGAGGGTGAAGCACTCGACAAAGAGGTAAGAAATCAACGCAACCTCGTGGAGCAACTGCGAAAGCAGGGGCAGCAACTGACGGAAGCCTCTTTGCGGAAGAAAGAGGAGAAAGACCGGTGCGACAAGGAGATTGAGCTGGCGGCAAAGGAAATTACGCTGAAGGAGGAAGCGATGAAACAAGCCAAAGAGTCCATAGGCACGATGGTCGACGCTACGCTTTGGGAGACGGACTGGCAAGAGAATCCTGCTGCCTTCAAGCAGGAGTTGACGGACAAGACCCAAACCTACCGTCAACGCGTCACGCTCAGGCAAATGTTGGGTGCGGAGCTGGAACAGAGCCGGCAAACGAACAGCTTGGTGCGGCAGACATTGAACGAAATTGCGCAAACGGTACCCGAATGGCAGTCAACGGACGCTGCCGAACCGCACGAGGTGACGGGTTTGTTGGGAGAGACGAACAGACTGAAGACACGGGTCACCGAGCTATACGCCCAAAGAAAAGAGGCTGCCGAGAAGTACCAAAGAGAGTCTGAACGGCTGAACGCCTACTACACCGACCACCCCGCTTACGACGAGAATCTCTTGGACCAGCTGAACAGGGTACAGCAAAACGAGATTGCCCAAACAAGCGTCCGTCTGCAAAACTGCCGGACTGACGTGAAGACCAAAACGGAACTGCTCACCGCCGCCAAGCAGGAGTTGGAAGCGCACCTCACCGCCAAGCCCTTGATGGAGGAGGACGAGACGATAGAGACGTTGACAGCTCAGACAGGTCGGTTGGACAATGATTTGAGACTGTTGGACGAAGAGCGGGGCAAGGTGATGCAACGGCTACAAACCAACGAGGCGAACAAGAAGAGACGGGAGTCGCTGGACCAGACAACCGACAGGTTGCGCAGGGACTACGACAAATGGGAACGCGTCAACGGCAAGATTGGCAGCTCCACAGGAAACCGGTTTCAGAAGATTGCCCAGAGTTATGTATTGGAAAGCCTCATCCATGCGGCCAACGGTTACATGAACACGCTGTCGAACCGTTACACGCTGAAGGTCATTCCCGGCACGTTCGTCATCCTGATTGAGGACGCTTACCAAGGCTACGCCTCACGGGCGGCAAGCACGTTGTCGGGCGGCGAGAGTTTCCTCGTCTCGCTATCATTGGCATTGGCCCTGAGCGACATCGGCCATCAGTTTGCCGTGGACACGCTCTTCATCGACGAAGGTTTCGGCACCCTCAGCGGAGAGCCTCTGCAAAACGCCATCGCCACACTGCGCACGCTGCACAAGAAGAACGGCCGTCATGTGGGCATCATCAGTCATGTGGAGGAGTTGAAGGAGCGCATCCCCGTACAGATTCAGGTACAGCAGAGCGGAAACACGTCGAGCAGCAAGGTCACGACGGTCAGCGTGTAGAGGGAGACGACCGTCTGCCGTATAGAGAAGAATAGAGTAGAGACAAAAGCGTCGCATCCTTTGCGGGGATGCGACGCTTTTCGATTTCTTCCGGGGTTCGGTAATTACTTACGCAAACCGAGAGCCTTGACGATAGCACGGTATCTTTCGATGTCACGATCTTTCAAGTAGTTGAGCAACGCACGGCGCTTACCTACCAAAGTTGTCAATGCTCTTTCAGTGCTATAATCTTTACGGTTCACTTTCAGGTGCTCCGTCAAATGGGAAATACGGTATGAGAACAATGCTATCTGCGCCTCAGGAGAGCCGGTATCAGTGTTAGACTTTCCGTATTGTCCAAAGATTTCTTTTTTCTTTGCTTGATCTAAATACATAATCTTTGATTAATGATTTGTTATATACTTTTCGTTAGCGGCTGCAAAGATAGCCATTATTTCCGACTCGCAACCTTTTTCGAGGAAAATATTTCGCCAGTGGCTAAAAATCAATGCAAAGCCAGCGCAAGCCTGCTTCCGTGATTGCCTCACTCTTCCCTTTCGATGGAAGTGAGCGGATGCCGATTGCCCTCCACATGGGTAAGGAACGCCTTGGCACTACCGAAGTTGAGGTAGAGGTCGAGGCGTACGGGGAGGTGATTGTCGTCATCGGTCACGTAGAAGGTGATGACCTCTTTTTCTTTGTTCTTTTTATACTCCACCAGCGAGAATACCAAGCAGCGATAGGTCACGCCGCCATCGATCGTGAACCGCTTGATGCCTCTGTAGATAAGGATCTGGTCTTCCACTTTAGTGCCCGTAGCCATCGGGAAGAAGAGTTTGTGGCCGACCTTCATGCCCTCCGCCGACAGTGAACGGGCACGGGCCAACAGGCTGAGCATGTCGTACACGCAACGGTTCTCCGTGGTCTCCGTGTATCGGGGTTCCTTCCCCTGTTTCCGGCGACATTGTTTGACGAGTGTCTGCCCGTTCTCATACGAAAAGCTCACCTCGTCCACGGTATACTTCTTGCCCTCTTCCGCTCCCTTGCGAAAATGGTAGGGTACGAGGTCGGGCGACATGGTCGCCTCCAACGTGTCCCGCATGATGAAGAAGAAGTCCGCCCGCTTGTTCCCTTTGGTCTGCAAGTGAGTGCGCAGGGCAGGCTTTCCGTGATAGGTGGTGCTGACGGTTTTCATGGAAGCCGTACCGGCCTTCACCCACACGAACTTCCAGTTGAAACGCAAGTCGTAGGTAAGCGACTCTCCCGCCTGCATGGCTTTGTTTTCCACGCCGCACTGGGCGTAAGAGAAGAGCCCATACAGACACATACAAACAAGCAGTCCTATCGTCTTCATCACTTGTTCTTTGCTTTTAAGCGTTCTTCGTTACGGCTCTTGGCGGTCTGCTTCTGCCTGTCCGCCTTTTGTTTGACAAGCTCTTTGGGCTTCTGCTGCAGCACGGGCACCGCATCCAGGTTCCAATCCTGCTCCACCTCCCACATGGCCTTCAGTTCCAATCCTCCGGGATAGTAGTGTACCTCCTCGGCCTGCCGTTTCTCTTCATAAAGTCCCGTGTCCCAGATGCCGTTGCCGTTGCGGTCGTAGAAGAGGCGCATGTAATACTTGCCCGGCTCCAGGAAGAAGAAGTCCGCATGGTCATCCTTTACGGGTGTCTGGCGCACCACGGACTCTTTGGAGTCTATCACCTGCACCACGATGCACGAATCGGCATGGGGTATGTGAACGAACAAGGAGCTGTAGTCGTCGAGCGAGCGCACCTTGAAGGTATGCTGGCTGCCTTGGTAGAACTTCCCGTAAAGGCCGGTAAAGGCCAGCGAATCGATGGTCAGCTTGTATTCCTGTTCGGGTCGCCATTCCGCATAGAGCGTATAGTCGCGTCGGTTCAGGGAGTCCATCTCCACCTCAAAGGGAATGACGTTCCACAACGTGTCCACCTTTTGTTCCAAGTGAATGGCGTCGAGGTTGAAGAAGTCCAAGGGCTCTTCGAAACCGATGCGCACGTTCTTGTAGATGTCGAACCTTGACGGAGCGTCCACCTTCACTTTCAGAAACTCAATAGGAGGTATCGTGTCCGGGTCGTCGGGGTTTCTTTTCTGTCGCTTCTTCAGCTGCTTCTTCCACTCCGCCAGTTTGTCGTCAGCGGCTTTCTGCAGCCGTTCGCGGGTGGTCTTGGGCGACATCTCCAACGTGTCGGTGCGCGGCACGAGTTGTCCCAGCGTATCGGTGTAGAGGTAAGAGACCTTCATCGCCAACGTGTCGATGTTGTAGACCATGGAGTCCTTTATCCAATAGTGGACGGTATCGTTGTGAATGGAGTGCTCCAACACGAACGCGTCATTCGCGTCGAAGTTGAGTCCCTCTACCGTAGGCAACGTGTCCGCCTGGGCGGAGAAGTAGAACGAGAACTTGGTCGGCACCAGCCGTTCGTTCTTGACCATATACTGCGTGGTGGGCGTCTCCTTGAACGCGCGCAGCACAATGTTGTCCGGCGTGAAGTGGGTATAGTGCACCTGCTTGACGGTGTCGATGGTAATCGAGTCGCGCCAAACGGTATCGTTGCGTACGTCGGGAGCGGAAGCCGGCACTATCAGTTCGTCCGTGAAGGCAATCATCTCCGTCTTCTGGTCGAAGATGAAGTTCTGGTTGATGTCCGAGAGCCCGTATATGCGGTAAGTACCCGGAGCGACACCACGGATGGAGAAACGTCCCTTGCTGTCGGTTCGTCCCACGCGTTCGATGGGTATCTTCACGAAGGCGGAATCCTCAAGGTTGGAGTGAAGTCCCACCAGCATGCCTTTGACGGGTTCCAGGTTGGAAGCGTCCAGCACCGTGCCGGAGACCTGCATGGAATCTATCACGCCGCCCGTAGAGAAGGTGAAGGCATAATCACCGAACGGATTCCCCTCGTTGTTGTCCACGATAGCGTCGCCAAAGTCGATGGTGTAGGTCGTATTGGCCTTCAGCGTGTCCATCAGCCGCACCTCCACTTTCCGTCCGTTCGCCTTCACTTCTGGCTGTTCCAGTTGGGCGGGTGAGATGACCACCTTTTCGTTGGCGTTCTCCAACTTGATGTATTCATCGAACTCAATGGTAATCTTCTTCAACTTATTGTTCAGCGCATTGATTTCCGGCGTTGTCTTCACCACGGACGGCGGTGTCTCGTCGTACATGCCGCCATCGGGCGACCCGATGCTGGCGCACGAATAGAGGACAACGAAAAGTGCGGCCGACGCGCCACTTATCCATTTGTTGCGTATGGAGCGTTTCTTGTTCATTCGTTTATTGGTTCAGCGACAATAGTTCGTCGATATATTCGCGTGTGTTGCTAAGGCGCGGCACCTTGTGTTGGCCGCCCAATTTGCCCTTCGCCTTCAGCCAGTCGTTGAACAGGCCGGGACGGGCGGTAATCACCTCCAGCGGCTGCAGCGTGACGTTCTTGCTGCGTTTGGCCTCGTAGTCGGAGTTGATTTCCTGCAACGCGGTATCCAGTGTCCGGGCGAAGCGTTCCACCGAATCGGGCTGTTGCTCGAACTCGATGAGCCACTGGTGACGGCATTTCGCGTTGGCATCCATGAAGACGGGAGCCGCCGTGTATTCGAGAATCCGTGCACCGGTCTCGGCACAAGCCTTCACCAGTCCCTTCTCGGCATTGTCCACAATCAGTTCCTCGCCAAAGGCGTTGATGAAATGCTTGGTACGTCCGGTGATGACAAACTGATAGGGAGTCTTGTTGGTGAACATCACCGTGTCGCCAATCAGGTAGCGCCACAGTCCGCACGAGGTGCTGATGAGCATCGCATAGTTCTTGTTCAGTTCCACGTCTTCGAGGGGCACCACCGTCGGATTGGGACTGCCGAAGCTCTCCATGGGCATGAACTCATAGTAGACATCGTAGTCTATCATCAGCGTCATGGACGAGGTGGTGGGGTCGGTCTGCACGCCAAAGAATCCCTCACTGGCGTTGTAGGTCTCCACGTAGTGCATCTTGTCACTGCGTATGAGTTGTTTATAGAGTTCGCGGTAAGGGGCGAAACTGATGCCGCCGTGGAAGAACACCTCCAAGTTGGGCCACACCTCCTCCAGTCCGGTCTTGCCGGTTATCTCCAGCACCCGTTTCAGCACGGCCAGCATCCACGAAGGCACACCGGATATGTTGGTGACGTTGGCCTTTATGGTACTGCGGGCAATCTTGTCCATCTTCACCTCGAAGTCGCTCAGCAGGGCGATTTCCTTCTTGGGGACACGTATCAGGTTGACCAGCGGATTGATGTTCTCGATGAGGATGGCCGAGAGGTCGCCCACCAGCGAGTCCTTCACGTTGTAGTTGGGAGCGTGGCTACCGCCCAGGATAAGTCCTTTGCCCGAGAAGAAACGGCTCTGCGGATTGTTGCGCAGGTAAGCCGCCACACAATCCATGCCTCCCGCATAGTGGATGCGCCGAAGCCCGTCCTGACTGACGGGGATGAATTTGCTCTTGTCGTTGGTGGTACCCGATGACTTGGCGTACCATTTCACCTTGCCGGGCCACAACACGTTCTTCTCGCCGTGGCGCATACGTTCCACGTAGGATTTCACCTCCTCGTAGGTCTGCACCGGCACGCGGCTCCGGAAGCCGTCGTAGTCTTTTATGTGGGCGTAATCATGAGCCTGCCCCCACTCGGTGCCTGTAGCCTCGCCAACGAGACGCTTGAGCACTTGATGTTGAAGTTCCGCAGGTTTTATGGAATATGAATCGATGGCTTTCTGACGAGAAACGAACAGTTTGCCTATCACGTGAGTAGTATCTATCATAAAAAATAACTGTCTGACGTTCTTTTTCAGCGGCAAAAGTAGCGTAAAGATTTGAAAACACCTATCTTTACCCGAAAGTTTTAACGCATATAAGGAAATGGACTAACGGCATGAAAATAGGTATCTTAACATCGGGTGGCGACTGTCCCGGCATCAACGCCACCATACGAGGGGTGTGCAAGACCGCCATCAACCACTACGGCATGGAAGTCTACGGAATCCACGACGGCTTCCTGGGACTGATAGGGAACGACATGGAACAGCTTACCGAACAGGCCATGTCCGGGTTACTCAACCTCGGAGGCACCATCTTGGGCACCTCGCGCGAGAAGCCCTTCAAGAAGCGTGACAACGGATACGCCGCCATCGACAAGCCTACACTCATGGTGGAGAACATCAAGGAACGGGGACTGGACTGCATCGTATGCATTGGCGGCAACGGCACACTGAAGACAGCGGCCAAGATGGCGGCCATGGGCATCAACGTGGTATCCATCCCCAAGACCATCGACAACGACGTGTGGGGCACCGACCAGTCATTCGGTTTCGACACCGCCGTGAGCATCGCCACGGATGCCATCGACCGTCTCCACTCCACCGCCAGTGCCCACAAGCGGGTCATGGTGATAGAGGTGATGGGACACAAGGCCGGGTGGATTGCGCTTTACAGCGGCATGGCCGGGGGCGGCGACGTGATTCTGATTCCCGAGCTGGACTACGAGATGCAGCCCATCTACGACACCATCATCGGGCGTGCGAGACGCAACAAACCCTACAGCATCGTAGTGGTGGCGGAGGGGATTCCCGTCAAGTTCCCCACAGGTCAGCGGGCAGGGGAATACATCGCGAGGCAGATAGAGCAGGCAACGGGATTCGAGACACGCGAGATGGTACTCGGGTACATCCAGCGCGGAGGCTCCCCCACCCCCTTCGACCGCAACTTGGCCACCCGTATGGGCGGTCATGCGGCAGACCTGATTGCCTCGGGAGAGTTTGGCCGCATGGTCTCCCTGCAAGGGAACAGCATCACCTCCATCTCGTTGGAGGAGGCAAACGGCAGACTGAAGTCAGTCCCCACCGACCACGAGCTGATTGTGGAGGGTCGCAAGATGGGGGTCTGCTTCGGATAGGCCGCTAATCGATGACCCAACGGCTGTTGTGCGCCTTGGTCTCCTTGGGATTATAGCGCAAGGCGGCCGCGTCCGGGATATTCAGCAGATACTCTTTGGCTCCTTTGTCGTGAAGCGCATATCCGCGCAACCAAGGGTTGGCTTCCTTCAACTGAGCCACCGTCAGGCCATGCTGACGGGCGTAGACCGACAAGTCGGCGATGGCGGAGGTGACACGCACCTGCTTGCACGGTATCTGCGGATAGAGTTGCTCGCGCCTCAAGGCAAAGCCATAGCGCACTGGCTCATTGAAAATCTCTTTCATGGCCAGGATGCGGAACATATAGCGTGAGGTCTCCTGGTTGAGCCACAAGTCGGTAGCTTTCTCCACCCGTTGGCGACCCAACTCGTGGGTAATCCGTCCTTGACCCGCATTGTAGCTGGCGGCCACGGTGAGCCAATCGTGGTATTTGGCGTACGCGTCTTTCAGGTAACGGCATGCGGCACGCGTCGCTTTCTCCAAGTGGTAACGTTCGTCCACATTGGCGTTTATCTCCAGTCCGTACAGCTTGCCGGTGCTCTCCATGAACTGCCACAGTCCGCAAGCCTTTGACGGCGAACGAGCCAAGGGGTCGAGGCTGCTCTCTATGGCCATCAGGTATTTGAAGTCATCGGGCACACCCTCTTCCTGCAAGATAGGCTCCACCTGCGGAAAATAGCGGTTGGCACGTTTGATGACCAGCATGGTGGTGGAGTGCATGTAGGTGAACGAAGAAAGTTCACGGTCCATGCGCTCGCGCATGTCGGCGCGTGTCAGGTCCACCGGCTCACTGGCAAAGACAACCTCAGTGGGCACGGATGGCGAAACGGTGCAGTAAGGCAGTTCCGACTTCGGTGAGTTGCCGGTGTCCACCTCGAGGGAGGACTGGAACAGGGGGATACAGAACCCCAAGGAGATGCCGCCCAACAACGGAAGGGCGGAACGGAGCAGTTTATGTTTCATACGTATTAGTATCTCGAGTATTAGTGTCTACGAGCGGCAAAAATAGCACTTTAAGGGGAATAACCACGCATTTTCTTGATTAACCTACATTTTTTCCGTTCCTTTGCAGAAAAATACAGCCTGCGTACAAAGCATGAGTCCTATAAACTTCACGCATATTCTGAACCAAACGGTGGATACGCTTTCGGAAGCTTCATCGTATCAAGGATTGTTTCACCAACACAAAGACGGTGACCCGCTCCCCTCCGCAAAAGTGTTGCAGGAGGTAATCGAGCTGACCCGTTCCATCCTCTTCCCCGGATATTACGGCAACTCTACGGTCAACAGCCGCACGCTGAAGTATCACATCGGCGTGGCCACGGAGGAGTTGTTCAATCTGCTCAGCGAGCAGATTCAGGCAGGTCTTTGTTTTGGCCGCAACGAGGAAGAGGGAGATGAAGACGAGATCCGGCAACAGGCCTTGCGCGAAGAGGCAGTCAGGCTGGCGGCCCGCTTCATCAGCCGTTTGCCGGAGCTGCGGAGCATCTTGGCCACTGACGTGGAGGCGGCGTACAACGGAGACCCCGCCGCGACCGACTTCGGCGAGGTAATCAGTTGTTACCCCATCATCAAGGCTTTGAGCAATTACCGCATGGCGCACGAGTTGTTGCTGCTGGGCGTGCCGCTCATCCCGCGCATCATCACGGAGATGGCTCACTCCGAAACGGGCATCGACATCCATCCGGGTGCCGTCATCGGACATCACTTCACCATCGACCACGGCACGGGCGTGGTGATAGGTGCCACGGCCATCATCGGTGACCGCGTGAAGCTCTATCAGGGCGTGACACTCGGTGCCAAGAGTTTCCCACTCGACGAGAACGGGAATCCCATCAAGGGCATCGCGCGCCACCCGATACTGGAAGACGATGTCATCGTCTACTCCAACGCCACCATCCTGGGGCGCATCACCATCGGCCGAGGCGCCACCATCGGAGGCAACATCTGGGTCACGGAGGACGTGCCTGCCGGCGCACGCATCGTGCAGCGCAAATAGGCAACCGACATTATATTGAAAAAACGAATCAGTAAACGATATGGAAGAATTTGAGTTAATAGCCAAAACCTTTCAGGGACTGGAAGGGGTATTGGCGGAGGAACTGACCGCCTTAGGGGCCAACAACGTCGAGATAGGCATCCGCATGGTCTCATTCACGGGTAACAAGGAGCTGATGTACAAGGCCAACTTCTGTCTGCGCACAGCCATCCGCATCCTGAAACCCATCAAACACTTTACGGCCAACACCGCCGACGAGGTGTACGAAGCCGTGAAAACCATCGAGTGGGAGAAGTATCTCGACACGAAGAAGACCTTCGCTGTGGACGCAGTGGTCTTCTCCGAGGAGTTCCGCCACTCGAAGTTCGTGGCCTACCGGGTGAAAGACGCCATTGCGGACTATTTCAACGAGAAGTCCGGTGAACGTCCTTCGGTGCGTCTGAACAATCCGGACCTGAACCTGAATATCCATATCGCACAAAACAAGTGTACCCTTTCGCTCGACAGTTCGGGCGAATCGCTCCACCGCAGAGGCTACCGGCAGGAAGCCGTGGAGGCTCCGCTCAACGAGGTGTTGGCAGCCGGCATGATACTGCTGACGGGCTGGCGCGGCGAGTGCGACCTGATAGACCCGATGTGCGGATCGGGAACCATACCCATCGAGGCGGCTCTGATAGCGCGCAACATCGCGCCGGGCATCTTCCGTAAAGAGTTCGCCTTTGAGAAGTGGACGGACTTCGACCAGGAACTGTTCGACACCATCTACAACGACGATTCACAGGAACGGGAGTTCGAGCATAAGATTTATGGCTACGACAACAACCCGATAGCCAACGCCATCGCCACCCGTAACGTGAAGGCGGCAGGCCTGTCGAAAGAGATTACGCTGAAGGTGCAGGCGTTCCAACAGTTTGAGACACCGGCCGAGAAAGCCATCATCATCACCAACCCGCCGTATGGTGAGCGCATCTCCACCAACGACCTGCTCGGACTTTATCAGATGATTGGCGAACGACTGAAGCACGCCTTTGTGGGCAACGATGCCTGGATACTGAGCTACCGCGAAGAATGCTTCGAGCAGATAGGTCTGAAACCCTCGGAGAAGATACCGTTGTACAACGGTTCGCTGGAGTGCCAGTTCCGCAAGTACCAGCTCTTCGACGGCAAATACAAAGAGTTCCGCCAGGGGAGTAGCGAGGAGTTCAAGACCAAGCGGGAGGAGCTGCCCTACAAATCCCGGGTAAGCAGACGCAGAGAGGATGGCGACAGACGGCCGTCCTACGGCGACAGACGGAAGTCCCGTTTCGGCAAGGAGGGAGAGGAAGGACGCTCCTCGTTCGGCGACAGACGGAAACCAAGATTTGACAAAGAGGGCGAAGAAGGTCGTTCTTCGTTCGGTGAACGACGGAAGTTCCGCTTCAGCAAGGAGGGAGAAGAGGGTCGTCCCGCTTTCGGCGACAGACGGAAACCCCGATTCGACCGGGAGGAGGGCGACAAGCGAACCTACGGAGGCGAGCGGCGCAGCAGCCGCTTCGGCGACAGAGACCATAAACGTACATTCGGCCGCAGGGAGGGAGAGCGTTCTTTCTCCAGACGACCCATAAATAGAGGAGACCATCATCATGAGAACGAAGAGTAACCTGTTGTTTATCCTGCTTACACTGGCAGCCATGGTAACCACGGCACAAGAGAAGAAACGTTTCACGCTGGACGACCTGATTCCGGGAGGCAGCAACTACTACAACTGTTCCATCAAGAACCTGCCCGGCGTGCAGTGGTGGGGCGATGTCTGCATCAAGCCGGATGTGGACGAGGTGAAGGCCATCGACCCGAAGACTGGAAAGGAACAGACCTTGATTACCTTGGACGAGGTGAACGGGGTGCTCGGTGCAACCACCCTCCCGAAAGGAGAGAAAGCCCCTCTCCTGCGCCATTTCTACAACTGTAGCTTCCCCTATGCGGAGCAACCCGTCCTGCTCATTCCGGCTATACCTTATTATATATGCATGGATTTCGAAGCGAAAAAGGTCGTGGGCGTAATGTCCCTGTTGGAGCGGGCCACGAACATCACCTTCTGCAAAGAGGGTAAGCGGTTGGCCTTTACCGTCGACAACAAACTGTACGTAAGCAGCATGCAAGACGCGGACGCTCCCTATGCGGCACCCGTCTGCGTGGCTGGCGCTGACGAAACGCCCGAGAGCGGCATCGTCTACGGACAGGCCGTACACCGCAACGAGTTCGGCATCGAAGGCGGCATCTTCTGGAGTCCCAAGGGCATGCGGTTGGCATTCTACCGCATGGACCAGAGCATGGTGACGGACTATCCGCAGGTGGACATCAGCACACGCATCGCCACACTGGTACCTGACAAATACCCGATGGCAGGCATGACGAGCCACAAGGTGACCGTGGGCGTGTACGACACGGAGAGCGGACAGACCGTCTACCTGCAGGCAGGCGACCCGACCGACCGCTACTTCTCCAACATCAGCTGGAATCCGGAGCAGACGAAGGTCTACATGATGGAATCCGTGCGCGACCAGAACGAGATGCAGCTGGTGCGCTACGATGCGGCGACAGGCGAACGGGAGGCCGTGCTCTACGAAGAGAGCCACCCCAAGTATGTGGAGCCCTTGCATCCGCTGACCTTCTTGCCTTGGGACAGCACGAAGTTCATCTTCCAAAGCCAGCGCGACGGATACAACCACCTCTACCTGATGGACACAACCAAGAAAACCAACGGCACGGAACAGCACAACGACTTCGGAAGCAGCTACCGCGAGCACGTGGCGACACGCCAGTTGACCTCGGGCGAGTGGGTGGTACAGGAAATCATCGGATTCAACGCCAAGAAGAAAGAGGTCATCATAGGTTCTACGGAAATCTCACCGATGCAGACCAACATCTACGCGGTGAATGTAGGTAACGGCAAACGCCGTGCCGTGGGCAACAGCGAAGGCGTACACGCCGTACAGCTCTCCGCTTCGGGACAGTACCTGATTGACCGGTACACCACCCCGGACGTTCCACGCAACATCGACCTGCTGAATGTGGCCAACAATAAAGCCGTCAACATCTTCAAGGCGGAAGATCCCTGGAAAGGGTATGACCTCCCTCAGATAGAGACGGGCACCATCAAGGCGGCGGACGGAGTGACCGACCTCTACTATCGGTTGCTGAAGCCCACCGACTTTGACCCCAACAAGAAATATCCCGCCATCATCTACGTCTACGGCGGTCCGCACGCGCAGATGCTCAGTGCCACCTATCGTTACGCGGCACGGGGCTGGGATGTCTACATGGCCCAGCAAGGCTATGTGATGCTGACGGTGGACAACCGCGGAAGCATGAACCGCGGACTGGCTTTCGAGAACTGCACGTTCCGCCATTTGGGTACCGAAGAGATGAAAGACCAAATGAAGGGCGTGGAGTTGCTGAAGTCACTCCCCTACGTAGACGCCAACCGCTTGGGCGTACACGGATGGAGCTTTGGCGGATTCATGACGACGAACCTCATGCTCACCTACCCCGATGTGTTCAAGGTGGGTGTAGCCGGCGGTCCGGTCATCGACTGGAAATACTACGAGGTGATGTACGGCGAACGCTACATGGACACCCCGGAGGCCAACCCCGAAGGGTACAAGGAGTCGAACCTCAACGAGAAAGCCGGCAACCTGAAGGGTCGCCTCGAAATCATCTACGGAGGCAACGACCCCACTTGCGTGCCGCAGCACACCCTCTCGTTCATCCGTGCGTGCATCGACAAAGGGACGCACCCCGACCTGTTCATCTACCCGGGACACGGGCACAACATGATGGGTAAGGACCGCGTCCATCTGCACGAACACATCACCCGCTACTTCGAGGATTTCCTGAAATGAGCCGACGCGCGGGAGAAGACAAAGAATAACAGTTAACACTAAAAACAAGCCTAACAATGAATATCATACTATTAGGGTCGGGCGGACGCGAGCACGCGTTGGCCTGGAAAATCGCCCAAAGTCCGAAAGTGAAGAATCTCTACATCGCCCCCGGCAACGCGGGAACCGCACAGGTAGGCACCAACGTGGATATCCCCATGAAGGAGAACTTCGACGCACTAAAACAGTTCGTCCTCGACAAGAACATCGACATGGTGGTCGTGGGGCCGGAAGAACCGTTGGTAAGAGGTGTCTACGACTACTTCAAGAACGATGCCGCACTCTGTAGCATCCCCGTCATCGGACCGTCAAAGGCAGGAGCCGTGCTCGAAGGCAGCAAGGAGTTCGCCAAGGGATTCATGCAACGCCATCACATCCCCACGGCGGGATACAAGAGCGTCACCGCTGACAACCTCGACGAAGGCATCGCTTTTCTGGAGACACTGCAAGCTCCCTATGTGCTGAAAGCCGACGGATTGTGCGCCGGCAAGGGCGTGCTGATTCTGCCCACCCTTGAGGAGGCGAAGAAGGAGTTGAAAGAGATGCTCGGCGGCATGTTCGGCAACGCTTCCGCCACGGTGGTCATCGAGGAGTTTCTCAGCGGCATCGAGTGCTCGGTATTCGTGCTGACCGACGGCAAGCACTACAAGATATTACCCGAAGCGAAAGACTACAAGCGCATCGGTGAGGGCGACAAAGGGCTGAACACGGGCGGCATGGGTTCCGTCTCGCCGGTTCCGTTCGCCGATGCCACGTGGATGAAGAAGGTGGAAGAGCGCATCATCCGTCCTACCGTTGAAGGTCTGGCACAGGAGGGCATCGAATACAAAGGATTCATCTTCTTCGGCCTCATCAACGTGAAGGGCGAACCGATGGTCATCGAATACAACGTGCGCATGGGCGACCCGGAGACGGAGAGCGTGATGCTGCGCGTCAAGAGCGACCTGGTAGACCTCTTCGAGGGAGTGGCCACGGGCACGCTCGACCGGAAGACGTTGGAGGTAGACCCCCGCACAGCCGTATGCGTGATGCTGGTTTCGGGCGGTTATCCCGAGGCGTACCAAAAGGGATACGTCATCAGCGGAGCGGACAAGATAACCGGGAGCATCGTGTTCCATGCCGGCACTGCATTGAAGGACGGACAGGTGGTGACCAACGGCGGACGCGTGATAGCCGTCAGCTCCTACGGGGCCAACAAAGAAGAGGCTTTGGCCAAATCGTTTGCAGGAGCCAATCTGATAGAGTTCGAGAAGAAGTACTTCCGGCGCGACATCGGTTTTGACTTGTAAAGACGGCGAATGAGCGGAAAGGTTTACTTGCAGGAGAAAGTGGCAACCGGAAGGGCAACCCTTACGGTTGTCATTGTCATCGTATCGGTGTACTGGCTGATAGGCGGCTTCTCGTCCATCACCAAGGCCACGGACAGCAGCGACATCTGGATCGAACTGGCGAAGCTCCTCAAGGGAACGTTGCTCAGCGACATCATCGGTTATGCCTTGTTGGGTCTCGCCGCCCTGCAGCTGGTGCTGCTCAACAACACCTTTGCGATTATCCGCACACACACCACCTTTCACATCTCCCTGTACCTGCTGTTTGCCGGATTGCTCTCCCCCCAGACGCTGGATATCACCGACGTATTGACCCCGTGCATGCTGCTGAGCCTGCAGAACCTGTTTCACACCTATCAGAACAAGGATTCCATGGGTAACGCCTACCTCTGCTTCCTCTTCATTGCATTGGGCAGTCTGTTTTTCCCTCCCGTCCTGTTCATCACCCCCCTGTTCCTCGGGGCGTTGGTGTACTATTTGGCCCTCACGCCCCGTACCCTCGTGGCGAGCATCCTGGGGCTGCTGACCCCCTATTGGGTATTGTTCGCCTACGCCTTTTGTGCGGACAGGCTCGACCTTTTCGTCAGTCTATGGGAGAAGTTAGTGCCCGTGATGCCGGACTATTCCGCGCTCAGCCTGGTGGACGAGCTCTCGCTGGCGTTCATCTGGCTGATAACCATTGTCAGCGGCATCAACTGCATGCGGAAGAATTTCTACGACAAGATGCGAACCCACTACTATTTGGGATTTCTCATCCTGCTGCAGCTGTGCATTTCGGTGCTCATCGTCGTGCAGCCCGGTGACTACCACGCCTCGTTCCCGTTGCTCTTCATCGGCAGCGGCATCTTGGCGGCACACCTCTTCACGCTGACCCACACCAAGTGGAGCAATCTCTTTTTCATTCTTTGCTCGTTGCTATTCATCGCCCTCTTCGGACTCAAACTATGGACCAACTTATCCAATTCCTGATTGCCTACGGCCACGTGGGCATGTTCATCGGTGCCTTCCTCGGCGGTTCCATACTCCCCTTCGCCAGCGAGGCCGTACTGGTAGCCCTCTACAAAGTGGGGCTCGACCCGGTCATGCTCATCATCTCCTCGTCGGTCGGCAACACGCTGGGCAGCATGACCTGCTACTACATGGGCCATCTCGGACGGATGGAGTGGATAGAGAAATACATGAAGGTGAAGCCCGAAAACATGAAAAAGGCCGAGCGTTTCATGCATGGCCGCGGTGCCTGGATGGGTTTCTTCTCCTTCCTTCCCATCATAGGCAATGCCATCAACATCATCCTGGGACTGATGCACGCCAACGTATGGATTACCATGATTGCCATCACCCTTGGCAACGTTGTCCGTTACGCCCTGTTTATCCTGGCCGCTGAAGGCGCATTCACCCTGTTTACATCGTTGTAGAACCACATCATAAAGGTGCAAGATACACAGCACTTTAGTTGTGTGACAATTGTCAGCAACCTTTGTGACAGTTGTCAGAAACTTGTGTGACAGTTGTCAGAAACCTGAATGACAATTGTCAGCAACCTGGATGACAATTGTCAGCAACCTGGATGACAGTTGTCAAACAACAGAACAATCAAGTTTCTGCAAGGTTCACGTCCCACAGATTGACGAACCATGACCAAGAATGTTAAAAGACCAGGAATATTTGTTTATATGAGTGAATTGCCCCACCTTTGCAGCGTTTTGTTTCCGACACATCGTCCGGATGGGTCGGAATGAAAAGGGAATCGGGTGAGAATCCCGAGCAGTCCCGCTGCTGTATGTTCCGCGAAAGCTGTCCGCAACATCCACACACCACTATCGGCCTCGTGTCGGTGGGAAGGTAGCAGACAAGCAGGAACGAGCCAGAAGACCTGCAAAACACGAAGTCATGGTGTCGACTCCTCGAGGAAAGGAACGGCATCCCGCAACAGTAAACGAAGAAATTATTCGAAACGTGAACCGCCAGCGGTTGCAACGGTGTTATGGCTATGCGCCCACCGACGGCCGAGGAGCGCAGTAACGGTTCTATTTATTAACATGCAAAAAACAGTAAAAGAAAATGAACAAGTTTTTTAACAAGTACTGGTTGTTTGCCGCCGCACTGGTTCTGTTCGGTGCTTGTAGCGACGACGACGATGACAATGGAGTGAAGGAACCGACCAAAACCGTAGGTGCCTACATCTTGAACACGGGTAGCTGGGGAGCACGTGACGCAAAAATCTGCTACATGGATGCCAACGGCAATGTCGGCTCGGACATGTACGCCGCCGCCAACAACGGAGACGCATTGGGTGACCTTGGACAAGACCTTATCAAGTACGGCAGCAAGCTCTACTGCGCCGTGAGCAACGACAATAAGGTGGTAGTAATGGACCTCAAGTGCAAGAAACTCTACGAAATCACGACTGAGAACAACTCACGTTACTTGGCAGCAGCCAACGGCTGCGTGTTCGCTACCTGCTACGACGGCAATGTCTACCAGATTGACACGCTGAGCCAGTCCGTAAAAAGCAAGGTAGAAGTCGGTGACTACCCCGAAGCCTTGACCGTAGCGGGCAACCGTCTGTTTGTAAACATCTCCGGTTATGGAAAAGGAAACAAAGTCGCCGTGGTAGACCTCGCCACCATGACAAAGGTGCGCGACATCGAAGTGACACTCAACCCCTACACGCAGTGCAAGACCGGTTCGGACGGAAATGTCTACGTAGTGTCCAACGGCAACTATGCAGGAAGTTCGAGGTTGGATGTCAACGATTATGTCTATGGCACGTTGCAGCGCATCGACCCTGCCACATTCTCGGTGACCAACCTGGGTAACGCTACGTACATCGCCAACGCCTCCTTTGGCAACTACAAGAACGCCATCTACGCTACATACGGAGAGTATTATTACTCTAAGCTGGATGCTGACCACCAACCGAAATCATACGTTTATGACCTGACAACAGGCAAGACGACGAACTTCATCGACGTGACGACCGGTTTCTCCAGCATCAACGGTATCGAGATTGACCCCATCAGCGGAGACGTGTACGTATTGGACGCACCTTACGGAGCAGAAGGAACCATCAAATCCTACTCTTCGACGGGAACAGCGAAGAGAACCTTCTCTTCAAACGGTTCTTCCCCCTCGAAGATCCTCTTCGTAATGGAATAACCGAACGCCGGCTTACAACGATTGATAACAGTCAGCGGCCTTGCTCTCCACACACAGCGGAAGGCAAGGCCGCTTTAGTATAGGGAAAGTTCCTTTTTACCCGAAAAAGAAAAAATATCCCGAAAAAGGCTTGGACATCTCAAACTATTCGTTACTTTTGTAACGAGCTAAGGCTAAGGGCTTCCCTTTCAGGGGAATCCGCAGCGAAAGGCCGTATGTATTAACCTATAACATCATACTATCATGGACAAGACGATTACATTCAACGAACTGAGAAGAATAAAAGATTCGTTACCCGACGGAAGCATGCGCAGAATTGCCGACGAACTGGATTTGGAAGTGGAAACCGTTTGCAACTTCTTTGGTGGACAGAACTTCAAGCAAGGCAAGAGCGTGGGATTCCACATCGAGCCGGGACCGGACGGAGGCATCGTGCAGTTGGACAACACCACCGTGCTGGAGAAAGCACTGGCTATCCTGGACGAGGTTCACAAGAACGAAGAGGCCGAACAGGCCTGATATCACATAACATATAGAACACCCACTCCACGGGACTATCCTCTATGGAAGGAGTCCGAAAGTGTGGGGAGGCAAGACAAGGTGACGTTGAACGAGTAGCCGTCGTCGGCTAAACGACCGTTCCTAAAAGCAAAAGAAAAAACAACTCATCGGAGACATCGCCCAACGAGTCCCGAAGAGACCGGTAAGCGCTTTTCTTCAGCGTTTTGACAGTATTGACGGAAATGCCCAAGGTTTCAGCAATCTCGGCATTTCCGTTTCCTTTTAACGCCAGTTGCATGATGCGGCGCGACTGGGGAGGCAACTCCTCAATGGACCTACGGAGCAGACGAAGCGTCTCCTGATAGGTGACTTCGGAAAAGAATTCGTCCGCCCCTGCGGTGTTATCCGCCTCATCCATCTCACGCAGAATAAACATCTCCTCCAGACTTTGGTGACGGAGTCGGCTCACGCAGAGGTGACGTACCGTTATATACAGGAAAGAACGGGCCTGCCCTTCAGTGGGGACGGAGTTCCACGCCGCATAGAGTTTGATGAAGGCATCCTGCACGACATCCTGACAATCATCTTGTGAAAGATAGGTCTTGGCGAAACGGACCATCACATTGTAATAGTCCAGGAAAAAACGTTTGAAATCGTGATGCCAACTCGCTTCTGCCATAGTTCTCGTCTCCCTACTTTGTGACAAAAGTACAAAAAAGTTTGGATTTCACTCACCCACTACGCAAATTCGTGCGTTTAATAATCAAATGAAGCAAGAAATGAACAGAAACCTACAAGACAGTTACCGCTTGGCCCAGCTTATTCTGAAAGAGTTGACCGGAGAGAGTACGGAAGACGAAAGCCGTAAGCTGCGGGAATGGATAGACGAATCACCGACGAACAGAAAACAATACGAGCACTGGATGAGCCGACTGCAGGTCGACCTCGAAAGCGAAGAGCCGGCTGATGCCGAACAGGCATGGAGGCAATTCAACCAAAAAGCCCATCCGCACAAGAAGAGTCTGTTTATGCGTCCCGTCGCCTGGGCAGCCTACGCAGCCATGCTGGCCATCGCCTTCCTGTTAGGCAGCCGGTTGCTGCTTAACGACCAAGAAGCGACGACCGCCCAAACGGAACAGCGTATCGTGCCGGGCTGCGCCAAGGCGCAATTGGTGACAGAAAGCGGTGAAAACATACTGATTACCCCACAACTGCAGATTAACCTGTCACAAACCTCCATCGAAGAAGAGGTGGACAACAAAGACGGCATCCTGCGCTACGACAATGTCCCCGTGCAGCTGACGGATAAACCCGCACCAAGCGTCTTCCACAAGCTGAACGCCCCGAGAGGCGGCGAGTACCGGATTGTGCTCTCCGACGGAACGTTCGTTCACCTGAATTCCGATTCCGAGCTGCGCTATCCGGTTGTCTTCAACGACACGGATTCCCTGCGGCGCATATATATAAAAGGAGAAGCCTACTTCCAGGTGGCACACAACGAGAAGAGACCCTTCGAGGTTCACACGGCCCACGGCGTGATACGGGTATTGGGAACGGAGTTCAACGTACACGACTATGACGACGAGGCTCAGGCTCTCATCACCTTGGCCGAGGGGAGCATAGCCTATCGCAGCGACGGGAAGGAGTATCTGCTGACCCCCAACGAGCAGTTGTCGTATGACAAGCAGAGCGGACGCATCCGCATCTACGCGACGGACGCGAACACCTACACGTCGTGGACTGACGGCATATTCGAGTTCAACGGCATGCCCTTGGAGTTGATAATGAAACAACTCTCGCGCTGGTACGACGTAGACTATGAATTCAAAGCACCGAACCTGAGGTACGACAAGTTTACCGGCATCACCTACCGAAACGCGACGCTGAAAGGCCTGTTGCGAATGATAGAGAAGACGACCTCCATCCATTTTGAAGTAAAAGACAGAACAATAATAATTTCCAATTAGTTATCATCTATTACGTGTAATTTTTAAGTTATGAGAGAATCAGTTTGTTGCAAGAGCAAGGCATTCTTCGTCCTGCTCGTCGCCCTGATAGCCATCCCGGCTTTCCTATGGGCACAAGGTCCGGGCAACGTGACCCTTCAAATGAGAAACGCTTCGTTGCTGCAAGTATTCAAGGAGATTAAGTTGCAGACAGGCGTGAAGTTTATCTACAGCGATGAGGAGCTGAGCCATGCGAACCCCGTCACCGTAGATCTCCACAATGTGCCGGTAAGCAAGGCACTGAACCAGATTTTAATCAACCAGCCCTACACCTATGAGCTGAACGGAGACAACATCTACGTCATCAAGCCGTTGGGCACCTTCGCGCAATCGAGTGGCAAGAACGGACGCGCCGTGAAAGGTAAAATCGTGGACGCGCGTACCGGCGACCCGTTGATAGGCGCAGCCGTGTTTGACAACAAAGACAAGCGAGGCACGGTGACCGACGTGGACGGAACATTCAGTTTCGAGATACCCAACAGCACGAAACAGTTGATGGTTTCGTACGTAGGCTATGACACCAAGAGCGTCCATGTAACCGGCTCGGTACTGTTGGTGGCACTGAACGAATCGAAGCAAGCGCTGAGCGAAGTGGTTGTCGTGGGTTATGGCAGCACCCAAAGAAAAGACCTGACCGGATCGGTAGCGACCGTAAAGACCGAAGAGTTGCAGAACCTGCCGACTCTGACTGTCGATGATGCCCTGGCCGGCAAGGCCGCCGGTGTGCAGGTCACCAAAGCCGACGGTTCTCCCGGCGGTGCGGTACGCATCCGTGTACGTGGCGGCTCGTCACTGAAAGGCAGCGTAGACCCCCTCTACATCATCGATGGCATTCCTACGGAGATACAAAACAACTACATCTCCTCTTCGGAGATTGTGAACCCGCTGGAAGCGGCCAACTATGGTGAAGACTTCAACAACAGCGTGTCCGGTTCATTCATGCGCGGCCTGAACAGTCTGGCAGGATTGAATATCAACGACATCGAGAGCATCTCCATCCTGAAGGATGCCTCAGCAACAGCCATCTACGGATCGAAGGCCGCCAACGGCGTGGTCATCATCACCACGAAAAAAGGCCGCCGCGACATGAAGCCGCAGTTCAACTTCAACTACTACTACAGCGTCTCCACACCGAAGAAGGAGAAAGTGCTGAACGGCGAGCAATACCTCAGCACCATGACCAAGGCGTTGCAACAATCGAACGCCAACCTGAAGGCAAACATGGACGCCTTGACGAGTGAGAGCCAAAAGAGTTCGTTCCAGAGCTACATCAACTCGAACTTGAACAAAATCGCCTTCCTGGAGAGTCTGGGCAACGCCAATACGGACTGGATTGACCTGGTGACCCGTACAGGTATCGCACAGAATGTGGACTTCTCCGTATCGGGTGGCGGACAGAACTCACGCTACTATACCTCCTTCTCCTATACCAATCAGGACGGTACCTTGATTGCTACGGACTTTGAGCGCTACACGGTACGGTCGAACATCGACAACGACATCACCAAGAACTTCCGTATGGGAACCAACATCACGTTCGGGTACAACAAGAACAACATCACCAACGGTGTCTACAGCCAAGCGATGTCCGCGCCTCCCGTACTGTCACCTTACAACTCCGACGGCACCTACGCCAACTACAGTCTGATACCCTCCTTGGCAAGTTCATACATGGGATTCCAAAATCCGTTGGCCGTAGCCTCTGGCAAGAACCTGGTCAAGAACTACAACTTCAAAGGTTCCATCTATGCGGAACTGGACATCCTGAAAGGCTTGAAGTTCAAGAGCACCATGTCCGTTGACTACAACAACTACAACCAGTCGAACTACGTGCCGAGTTACGTGTCGGTAGGCGGATACTATGGTGTAGAAGACTCCGGCGGCGGCCAAGGGACAGAGGCACAAAACATCTCCACGGGCGTGTTCTTCGAGAATACGTTGTCGTACAACAGGATTTTCAACGAGAATCACCGCATCGATGCCGTCATCGGTACGTCGTGGGAGCAGCAAAAGTCAAGCTACTTCGCCGCTTCCGGTAAAGGATACCCTGACGACAACTACCTGAACAACCTCGGTTCGGCACAGTCGCCCCTGTCCGTGGCCGGTGCCAACCCTACGTCACAAAACTCATTGCTCTCGTTCTACCTGCGCGCCAACTACGTATGGAAGGAGAGGTATCTCTTCACCTTCACCGGACGTAGTGACAATTCGTCGAAGTTCGCCAAGGACAACCGTGTGGGTTACTTCCCCTCAGGAGCTGTCGCATGGCGCATCTCTGAAGAGTCTTTCCTGAAAGACGTATCGTGGATTGACGAAATCAAAATCCGCGCCAGCATCGGTAAGACGGGTACACAGAGCATCTCCGACCACATGTTCCGCACGCTCTATTCACCGGGAACTTATGCCGGAAGCACCGCCCTCTATCCGACACAGTTGGGTAACGAAGACATCAAATGGGAAAGTACCGTACAACGTGACTTAGGCATCGACTTCTCATTCTTCCAAAGCCGTCTCTCCGGAACGTTAGCCTACTACCACAAGGTTACCGACGGGGCATTGCTCAGCATCACGCCTTCACCGAGCAGTGGCTACAGCACCATGGTGGCAAACATTGCCAAAGTGCGCAACACCGGTGTGGAACTGGAACTGAATGCAGACTTCATCCGCACGAAAGAGTGGAAATGGAGCGGAGCGCTGAACATTTCGCACAACGCGTCGAAGGTGCTGAACCTGCAGGGCGACAACTTCAGCAGCGACACGGGCCGTAACGAGCTGAACTTAGGGACGACCGTCTATCGCGAAGGCGAATCGTTAGGCTTGCTCTGCGGAACGAAAGCCATAGGCATCCTGAAGACCCAGGAAGAGGTAGACGATTACAAGAGCCGTTTCCGCTACTGGACATCATTCTACAGGGATTTGGGTATCGGTTCAGTGGAACTGGCATTGGACGAAAGCGGCATGTACTACTCGGATGTCATCGGCAACTGCACTCCGGACTTCTACGGAGGCTACACCAACACGCTGCAGTACAAGAACTGGTCACTGCTGGCTACGTTTACCTTCTCCTATGGCAACGACATGATTTACCAAAAGGACGTAACCGACATGAACTTCGACTCCTACGCCAACAGAGGCGTACGCGTATTGAAAGGTTCCACGCCGGAGCATCTGACAGGCCGTCCTACCGTGCTGCACAACTCCCTCAACTTCTTGACCGACCTGAACGTCTACGACGCTTCGTACCTGAAGCTGCAATCGCTCTCGTTGTGCTACTCACTGCCAACCAAATACGCCAAGAAGTTGAAGCTGAACAACCTGTCGATTTACGGAACAGCTACCAACCTGTTTACCATTACCTCTTATCCCGGTCCGGACCCCGCAGTGAGCGACGACCCGTACAGCGTAGCGGGCGGTGGACGCGACGTCACCTCCTACCCGACCGTGAAGAGCTACACCTTAGGCATCAGACTTGGTTTTTAACCCTTAAACAAGAAATCGTATGAAACTAAAGAATATCTTTCTCCTTGGAGGTCTGTTGGCCGGAATGGCACTGCAAACCTCTTGCGACGACCAATTGAGCGCATTGCCCAAGCAATCGAAAGTGGACGGTAACGTGGTGGTAGACCAAAGCAGTGCCATTTCCATCGTAAACGGCGCTTACTACCGCTTCGCCATGTGCGGCACCGACAATTATGATGTTGAATCTACCGGCTGCGCCAACTATTATGAAATCTTTCCCGCCTGCATTGCCGGTGTGATGACATACTATCAAGGTGCATATATGTTTGAGACACACGGAAACTCTTACTATTCAAGCTACAGTCGCTACATATGGAGCCCGTTCTACGAGGCGATGGCAGCCGCCAACTCGGCGATTGACCAGATTACCGCAGCAAACGACTCGTGGTTCCAAGCCAACAGAAAGGAAGAACTCATCGCGGAAGCAAAGGGACTGCGCGGCATCATCAACTTCAACATCCTGCGCCGTTTTGGTTACAGTTGGGACATCAACAGTCCTTACGGCAACATCCTGCGCATGGAAGCCAGCTCGAGCAAGAACCTCGCCTGCCCGCGCAGTTCGGTAAAGGAAACCTACGAGGCCATTTTGAGCGACTTGGACGAAGCCATTGCCAAAGCACCGGAGGAGAACGAGAACTACTACGTCAACCGTTGGGTTGCCAAGGGCTACAAGGTTCGCGTGTTGATGCAGCGCGGAGCAGAAGGTGACTATGCCGCAGCCGCCGAACTGGCGAAGGACATCATCGACAACAGCCCGTACGAGTTGGAGGAAAACGTAACAGACATCTTCTATAAGAAAGGGTTGGACAGCCAAGAAGTGATGTTCGGCATCAAGCCGCAGAGCACCAACGGACAGCAGACTGCCGTGATGGAAGCCTATAACTACATGGGCACCTACCAATGGTTCAGCACGGACAACTACAATGCACTGTTCGACGGAGACCCACGCTATGGCACGGTAATAGGGGAAGTTACCAAAAGTTCGCTTATCTACGACTTTGATGACGCAGGCAACTATGTTGGCTACCACTGGGGATACTCAACCGCCCCCAACCTCTTCAAGCACTTCACGGCTGACAATGTGGTGGCCAACGAAGTGGAAGAGAGCATGTACATGCTGCGTTTGACCGAAATCTATCTGCTGCGCGCGGAAGCCTTGGCCCGTACGGGCAACTTGGCGGAGGCAAAGACCCTGTTGAAGACCGTCATGGGTCATGCGGGCATCACGGACTTCACGGCCGTGGACGACGCAACGGACGAGACGAGTTTCTTGCAACAATATTTCAACGAGTTCCTCCGCAACCTGAGTTGTGAAAACGGAGCGGAAGCGGACCTGATGCTGCGAATGCCGCAAGAAATCGTCTACGCATTCAATCCAGAATACTTCACCGACGAGGATGGGGTCATCAAGCAGAACTTCGGTGCTTCCGTCTTCGCCATCCCCGGTGACGAGTTCAAAAACAACACGGCTCTGTCGGACAGCGACCAGAATCCGGGCTACAGCACAACCGACTGATGTCAAGAACAAAGAGACTCAAACCATAACATCAATTATTAATTAATAGTAGAACAAATGAAAAAGCTATTTTATTTAGGCATCGCAATCTTTATGGGTTCTTGCGGGCCGCAACTGCCCAAGGAGAGTTTCCGCATAACGGGAACCATCAACGGGGTGGACGGACAGACCATCTATCTACAGACCTACAGTGCGGACTCCTTACTAAGCAGCGATTCCGCAGTGGTGACAGACGGCAAGTTTGTCTTCACTGGTGGGCAGAAAGTCCCCTTCCGGGTAAGTTACCTCTACCTGGGCGACTGGCAAGACTATAACAACAAGATGCGATGGCACCTCTATATGGAGCCTAAGGAGATGACTATTGCCATCGACACGGCCAACGTCAAAGAGGCAGTCATTACCGGCTCTACAACTCAAGCCGAATGGGACTCCCTGCTGGCATTCTCCAAACAGATGTATGCTGAAACCGATTTGTTGGAAGAGGCATTGAAAGCGGAATCCGATTCCGCAAAAGCGAAGGCGATAGAGAAACAGATTGAAGACTGTGAAAACAAAGGCCATCAATCACAAGTCGCTTTCATGAAATCGCACCCCAATTCCTACGCAGTGCCAGAGTTCCTGCGAGGTGCCATGGGATTCATGACATTGGAAGAAATCGAAGAGGTCTACAACAATTTGGGTGAGCAGGTTAAAAAGCACTGTGACCTGACAGAGGTAGAGCATGAGCTGGCCATACTGAAACGGATTGCGCCGGGATCACCGGCACCGGACTTCACCACGATAGACGTGAACGGAGATTCCATCCGCTTCTCGGAGGTAGCCAAAGGGAAATATGTACTGCTCGACTTTTGGGCAAGTTGGTGCAAACCGTGCCGGGCAAGCATGCCGCACGTAAAAGCCTTGTACGACAAGTACCACAAGAAGGGGTTTGAAGTGTTCTGCGTGTCCGACAACGACCAATCTCCCGACAAATGGCGTGATGCCATCAAACAGGACGGAATCGGGAAGTTCTACCACGTACTGCGCGGACTGAAAGTTACCTATGAGCCCAAGCTGCAGTTCGACAGGTCGAAGGACATCAGTGAGCTCTATGCCATCCACTTCCTGCCGACAAAATACCTCATCGACAAGGACTTCAAGATTGTTGGCAAACTGACCGACGAAGAGCTGGATGCCAAACTAAAGGAGGTCTTCGGAGAATAGGCATCTGCGACATTACGCAAGAGAGCACGCCTTGACCTATAACAGGCAACACGTCTCTCTTCAACAAAAAAGAAGCCCCCAGTGTAGGGGCTTCTTTTTTATTGAAACCGTAATTGTTGAGCTGAAATTGAGGCCAAGGAACCCCGTTCCATTGAAGCCCGACCGCAACACATGCACAATATCAACGATTCACAAGGCTAAAAACTACACGCTTTAAGTCAAATATTGCACAGGCCGCAACGCCATTCCGAGCAACTTTGCAGCCGATTAAACAAAAGAAGAAGCATCATGAAAAACAAACTCAAGTTAGCAAGCGTGCTCCTGTTGTGGACAATGGCCGTAGGGTCGGTATGCGCGAAAGAAAGTAACAAGGTATTCGATGCCATCGTGGCACAGGACGGAACGGGAGATTACACGACCGTGCAGAAAGCCATTGACAAGGCACCCACCAATCGGAAAGAACCATGGAAGATATTCGTGAAGAACGGTTCGTACAACGAAATGGTGACCGTACCGAAAGAGAAGCCGTTTATCCACCTCATCGGACAAGACAAGGAATACACCCTCATACACTTCTGCCAAAACGTGGGCGGCAAACCGGAGAAAGAGGGAGAACCCTTCTGGAACCACTCCGTACACAACCCCGATTTGCCCATCTACAAAGCACAAGGCTGCGTGGTGCTGGTGAACGCGTCGGACTTCTACAGCGAGAACATCTCCTACGTCAATGATTTCGGCGTGGACTTCCAAAGCGGTCCGCAAGCCTTGGCCATGAACACCAAGGGCGACCGCATCGCGTTCAAGAACTGCGTGTTCCGTTCGTTTCAGGACACCTGGATGACGGCGACCGACGACGCTTGCCGCCACTACGTGAAGAACTGCTGGATAGAGGGAGCCGTAGACTATTTCTATGGAGGCGGCGATGCCTTGCTCGAGGAATGTACCTTATATAATGTACGCTCAGGCTCGGTGATTGTCGCCCCTTGCCATCGGACCGCCAAGTACGGTTACGTGTTCAGAGAGTGTACCGTGGACGGAAACAAGCAGGCTGCCAACGGAAAGCAAAAGTTAGGCCGCCCCTGGCACAACTCACCGCGAGCCATCTTCATCAACACGGTCATGCGAATCCCCTTGGCCAAAGAAGGATGGACCGACATGGGAGCCATTCCCGCCATCTTCGCGGAATACAACAGCGTGGACGCTGCGGGGAACGTGCTTGACCTGAGCAACCGCAAAACCGTGTACAAAGGCAGAGGCGACGCGCCGAGCGAAGGGTCGTGCAGAGCCTCCATCACAAAGGAAGAGGCGGACGAACTGACCTACGACAACCTCGTCAAAGGCACAGACGGATGGAATCCACGGGAATACATGACGGAACTCGCCTCTCCGGAGAGCGTGCAGTTCGAGAAAGGGGAACTCTCGTGGAGCGAAGTCGAAGGAGCGAAAGGCTATGTGGTTACGGTGAGCGACAAAGCGTACGTTACCGGCCAGACATCCATGCGGATACACGTCTCCGGAACAATGAGCGTCCGCGCCATAAACGAGTTTGGAGGCTTAGGCCGACCAAGCAAGGCATTGTAATTCCCCACGAAAGGGCGGATAGGCCTCGGACTGCGGAAAGCATTCACAACAACCAACAAGAGCGTCGGGAATCTCTTTTTCTTTGGTCAGCAAAATAATTTTCCCTGACCAAAGGAAAAGATTTCTCTGACCGGAAAAGAATAATCGGCAGAAAGTTTTGTCGGTTAGGAAAGTATGCGTAATTTTGCAACCCAAATTGACTGAACAAAATTGTATAACAAACATATTTAATTAAAAACAAAAATGATTATTGTACCAGTAAAAGAAGGCGAAAACATCGAGAAAGCGCTGAAGAAGTTCAAAAGAAAATTTGAGAAGACCGGTGTCATCAAAGAGTTGAGAAGCAGACAACAGTTTGATAAACCGTCAGTTACAAAGAGACTGAAGAAGGAACGCGCTATCTACGTACAGAAGCTTCAGTTAATCGAGGAATAATAATTTCGCAATTTTCTTTGAGTTATTGATTTATTTCCATACATTCGTTGCTGAATTGTAAAAGTGACGCGGTATGTTGGTAGATCTCTTTCTTGAATACCTCCGAACGGAGCGGAACTATTCCGAATGTACCATTCTGGGATACGGAACAGACCTGCGCGAGTTCGAGATGTTCTTCACCGAAACCGACCGGGAATTGCAATGGACATCCGTGGATGCCGACGTAATCCGCAGGTGGATAATGCACCTGATGGATACCGGGAAGGACGGTTTGGGAAGAAAAGCCAGTTCGGTCAACCGAAAACTGAGCAGCCTGCGTTCGTTCTTCCATTTCCTGCGCCAAAGGGGATACGTCGACGTGAACCCGACAAGCGCGATAACAGGCCCCAAAAGGTCGAAGGTACTGCCCTACTTCCTGAGGGAATCCGAAATGGACGAACTGTTGGACAAGACAGACTTCGGCAAGGGCTTTGAAGGCCAACGCGACAAGTTGATTATAGACATGTTCTACTCAACGGGGATGCGGCTTGCGGAGCTCGTCGGACTGAGCGATGGTGACATCGACTTCTCGGCAAAGAACATAAAGGTAACCGGAAAGAGAAACAAACAACGGCTGATTCCCTTTGGAGACGAACTGGAAGAGGCGATGACCGCCTACCAGGCGAAAAGGGACGAAGCCCTACCGGAAAGAAAGACGGATGCCCTCTTCGTGAAGACGAACGGACAACCGATAACACGGTCACTTGTATATAGTATAGTAAGGAAAAACCTCTCGAAAGTGACGTCTATAAAGAAGCGAAGCCCTCACGTACTGAGACACACCTTTGCCACAACAATGCTGAACCATTCGGCGGAGTTGCAATCCGTGAAGGAACTGTTGGGCCACAGCAACCTGAACGCGACGCAGATTTATACGCACACCACCTTCGAAGAACTTAAACAGATTTATAAACAAGCTCATCCCAGAGCGTAAAGTCAAAGGAGGATTATTATGGAAATCAGAATTCAATCAATTCATTTTGACGCAACCGAACAGTTGCAGGCTTTTATCCAGAAGAAAGCCACGAAATTGGAGAAATACTGCGAAGAAATAAGAAAGGTAGAGGTGGTACTGAAAGTCGTAAAGCCCGAAACGGCCCTAAACAAGGAAGCCGCGATTCGCGTCTTCGTCCCGAACGACGAACTCTATGCGGAAAAGGTTTGCGACACATTTGAAGAAGCAGTGGATACCGGACTGGAGGCTTTAGCCAAGCAGCTGGTCAAATACAAGGAAAAACTGCGTGGAAAATAAAAAAAGCCGCAAAAGTTTTTGCGGATAAAAATAAATGTCTAAATTTGCAGCCGTTTCGCCAACAGCCCGAATCGGCTGCAATAAAAACGATGCCTCTTTAGCTCAGTTGGCCAGAGCACGTGATTTGTAATCTCGGGGTCGTTG
>CAVJRQ010000070.1:0-18759 GCA_963652075.1 Acutalibacteraceae bacterium | reverse complement strand
ATTTCTTTACTTTTTAAAGTGTTAAAACGGTGTAAAGTAAATCTGTACTAAGTCAGCATTATCCGGGCGAATCGTATGCTGAAATGACCGATTACGGCAGTGACATCATCAGCAGCAGGAAGCTGTATGTTCCGGTCTTCTTGCGCAGGAACTGCATGGCCCGTTTCTTCTGCGTCTTCACTGTTTCGATGGAGATCTGTAGCGCATCGGCGATTTCCTCGTTCTTACGTCCCTTCATGTAGAGCAGAAACACTTCACGGCAACGGTCCGGCAATTGGTCCACCAACTGAAAGAGCCGACGATAGAGTTCTTCCTCAAAGAAATCGTCCTCTTCGGGCAAGCGGAGAGGTTCATCCTCCTGCACCTTCTGCGCATAGTTCCGCTCCACGTCCTTATGCTTCAGATAGTTGAGTGCGGCGTTCTTGACGGAGTTGTAGAGGAAAGACTGGAAAGAGGTCAGCGAGAAGAAGGTCATGCGTTTTTCCCAAATGGTAGAGAAGAGGTCCTGCACAAGGTCTTCGGCGGGCTCCTGCGTGTCGGTCCATTGCATGGCGTAACAGACAAGTGCCCTGTAGTAGCGTTTGTAGAGGGTATGGAACGCCTCAACCTCTTGCCTGTTCAGTTCTTCTATGGAAACGTCTCTCTTCTCCATTGTCCACGCTCTTTGTCGGCAAATATAGGGACTTTTTGTCTATAAGTCAACTTTTCCGACAAACTGCCTCGCAAAAAAACAGCAAGATTTGTACCTCTCTTTGTTCGCTGAGTTGTCTTAATAAGCAAAAGGGGAATATTTTCGGATATGGAACAGTACATCAAAGACCTCATCTATTTGAAGTTGACCCAAGGTCTCACACCACAGGAGCAACAGGTGTTGGACGAATGGGTAAACCAGTCTGCCACGCACCGGGCTTACTATGAACGCCTCATGAACGACACCCGGTTTGTGGAGCGTTACGAACGATATAGCCACATCGACGAGGAAGCGGCGTTCCGCAAGTTCAGCGAGCGACACGGGCTCTTGCCCCAACGTCGCCGCGTCAGTCTCTGGAAGTATGCCGCCATCCTGTTATTACCCCTCCTCGTAGCCGGAGGCTTATGGGTCTACCACTACTCGGCCCGCACCGACTTGCCGGACGAGGTGGCTCAACTGATGCTCCAGTCGGAGCAGTGCGGCAAGAGCCAAGCCACCCTCATCACGGAGCAAGGCGAAGAAATCGTGTTGCAGAAACGACAACAGAAGATAGAATATAAGGTGAAGGCGAGCGCAAATCCAAAGGCCGCCGATTCCCTGACGCACCACGAGGCGCAAGCCCATCCCGTCCAGACGCTGAAGACGCATGCCGACAGTGAGTTCTGGATAACGTTGGAAGACGGAACTTCCGTACACCTTAATTACAATACCACCTTAGCTTATCCGATACACTTCAACAACCATCAACGCACCGTCTACCTGGAGGGAGAAGCCTACTTCATCGTGAAGAAGGAGAATGACCGCCCGTTCCGGGTCATCACCCCTCACGGTACGGTGAAGGAATACGGAACGTCGTTCAATGTGAACACCTTCAGTGCCGGCTGCACCAAAGTCGTCTTAGTGGAAGGTTCCATCGGGGTGACACCCAAAGAGGGTCACGAGCAGTTGATGCGACCCGGACAGTTGGCGGTGATGACCGAGTCATCGCCCGTGGCCACCATCGAGCAGGTCAATGTGGATGCCTACGTGGCATGGAACCAAGGACGGTTTGTGTTTGAGGATTGCTCGCTGAAAGAGTTGATGCAGGTTGTCGCCAACTGGTACGGCGTGGGGTTGGACTTCCGGTGCGAGGCGTGCGCAGAGACGCGCTTCACGGGTGACATGGACCGCTACGGCTCGCTGGAATCCGTACTGAAGGCCATCGGCAAAGCCACCTCCCTGAAAATGGAATTGCGAAACAACACAATTATAGTAACAAGTGTAATTTATTAAAACAGAAAAAGATGCAAAGAGAGAAAAGTAGACAGCTGGTATTTGCTTTCTGCATGGCCCTCTGGCTTTTCGTCCCGGTAGGGATGGGGTCAGCCACGGCGCAGCCGAATACCATGCGAGTAACGCTAAATCTCCGGTCTGTAACGGTTAAAGCGTTTTTCGACAACGTGAAGGCACAGACAGGAATGAGTTTCATGTACAGTGTGGAGCAGGTAAAGAATATGGATGCCATATCCGTCAACTGCAAGAACCGTCCCGTGAAAGCGGTACTCGATGAAGTGCTGGGAGCGGGTTCCTACTCGTACAGCGAAGGGAGCAACATCATCACCCTCAACCGGGCTCAGCAGCCAAAAAACGGAAAGAGGCTCCTCACCGGTACGGTGAAGGACGAGGACGGCATGGCTCTGCCCGGCGTGGCGGTATTCATGAAGGAACACCAGACCGTGCACACGGTCACCGACATCGACGGCAACTACTCACTGGAGTTACCCAAGGAGGGCGGCATAGTCACCTTCTCCTACATTGGTATGAAGCCGTACAACTATCTGGCGAAAGCCGGCGAACGCGCCTTGGTCTGCAACGTAAAGCTGGAGAGCGACACCAAGATAGAAGAGGTGGTGGTGACAGGTATCTACACCCGTAAGAAAGAGAGCTTCACCGGTTCGGCTTCCACCTACACCAAGAAGGAACTGGAGAAGGTGGGCACCACCAACGTGCTGCAGGCGCTGAAGACCGTAGACCCCGCCTTTGCCGTGCTCGACGATACGGAATACGGTTCAGACCCGAACCACTTGCCAAATATCAATATCCGCGGTAAGAGCAGTATGCTGGGTACACGCGACCAGTTGGAGAACGACCCCAACCAACCGCTCTTCGTCCTCGACGGTTTCGAGTCTACCTTGTCGGCCATCAACGACTTGGACATCAACCGCATCGAGAGCATCACCATCCTGAAGGATGCCGCCTCCACGGCTATCTATGGTTCCAAGGCCGCCAACGGTGTGGTAGTAGTGGAGACCGTGAAGCCCAAAGCGGGCAAATTGCAGGTCAGCTACAACGGCAACTTCAACGTGACCATGCCCGACCTTTCGAGCTACGATTTGATGAACTCCGCCGAGAAGCTGGAGTTTGAGCGTCTGGCCGGCCGCTACGACGCAAGTATCGTGGAGACACCTAACCGCACGAGCAAAGAGATAGAGTTGACGGAGATGTATTACGACCGTCAGCGTTCCATAGCCGAGGGCATCGACACCGACTGGCTGGCACAACCCGTACGTGTGGGGCTCAACCAAAAGCATTCGCTCTATGTGATGGGCGGTGAGGAGCATTTCATGTTCGGCCTCGGTGGAGCCTACAACGGCGTGACGGGAGCCATGAAAGGTTCTGACCGTGAGGTGCTGAGCGGAAACATCGACCTTATCTACCGCATCAAGAAGTTCCAGTTTACCAACAAGTTCTCCATCAGCAGTGCGGACTACAGCAACCCGGTGGTGGCTTTCAGCACCTGGGCACAGGCCAACCCGTTCTATAAGATGCGCAACAGCGACGGTTCCATACCGCAGTGGCTCGAATACAGCGACGAGTTCATACAGGCCAACCCACTGTGGGACTCCAGCCTCAACAGTTACAACAAAGGCGAGAGCGTGACCTGGAACAACTCCTTCATGGCCGAGTGGAGCCCGACGGCGGACTGGAAGGTAAGAGGCAAGTTCGGCATCGTCTACACGCTGGACGACACGAGCAAGTTCACCTCCCCCGAGAGCAGCTCACAAGTGCTGAGCAAAGAGGCACTCAAGCGAGGCGAATACAGCGGGACGGAGACACGCACGAAATCCTACGAGGGCGAACTGACCGCCACTTGGGCGAAACTCTTCAACGAGAAGCACCGCATCAACTTAGTGCTCGGTGGTAATATCTACAGTTCAGAGTCCACCTACAGCGGCTTCACGGTGGAGGGATTCCCCTCGGGAGACTTCACGCTGCCTTCGTTCGCCAGCGGATACCCCGACGGTTCCACTCCTACGTATCAAGAGAGCATCTCCCGTTCGCTGAACGGATTCATGAACCTGGGCTACTCCTACGACGACCGTTACCTGCTCGACTTCAGCTTGCGCGAGAACGGATCATCGGTATTCGGAAGCAGCAACAAGTACAGCACCACCTGGTCTGTCGGACTGGGATGGAACCTCCACCGCGAGAAGTTCGTCATGGAGAAGTTGCCTTTCATCAGTTACTTCAAGCTGCGCGCTTCCGTCGGTAACCCCGGAAACCAGAACTTCGACTCGGGACGTACCCTGCTCACCTACGCCATCAAATCGGGTATGCTCAACTATTTTGGCATAGGCGCTTTGCCCGACCAGATTGGTAACGCCCTGCTCAAGTGGCAGATTACGCAGGACAAGAACATCGGTTTCGACCTGACCCTGTTCGACAACCGGTTCTCACTCACCATGGACTACTACCACAAGGTGACAGACCCCTTGCTGATCGGTATCACGATGCCGCTCTCTTCAGGTACTACGGAGTATTACACCAATGCCGGCGAACAGACCTCACAAGGTCTCACCTTCTCGGCCGTTTACCACCTCTTGCGCGACTATGACCGCCGACTGTTGTGGTCGGTACGCGCTACGGGACGCACGCAGCACACGCGCATCGACAAGATTGGCGACAGCCTGAGCTCGTTCAACAACAGCGGACGCGGCACGCACACCCAACGTTACTACGACGGGTCTGACCCGGACGACATCTGGGTAGTACGCTCCGCAGGTATCGACCCCGCTACCGGTAAGGAACTCTTCTACACCAAGGACGGTGGCTTCACCTACGACTACTCTTACGACGATGAGGTGAAGGTGGGCAACACGCGCCCCGACATCGAAGGTGTGCTGGGAACATCGTTCACTTGGAAAGGGCTTACCCTCAGCCTGAACTTCCGCTATCAGCTGGGAGCCGACGTGCTCAACCAGGCCGTGTTGGAGAAGGTGGAGAACGTCAACCTCTACTACAACCAGGACCGCCGCGCCCTCTACCAGCGTTGGCAAAAGGCCGGAGACTTGGTTCAGTTCAAGGACATCCGCGACAGCAACTCATCGCCCATCACCTCCCGTTTCGTACAGAGGGAGAACGTCCTCTCATTGGAGTCCGCTCACTTGGAATATGAATTTATCGACGGTTGGGTGCGCGACTTAGGCCTGAGCAGCATGAAGGCTTTCGTCTCCATGCGCGACGCTTTCCGCCTGTCAACCATCCGCGCGGAGCGCGGTACGGAATATCCGTACGCACGCACCTTAGAGGCGGGATTGTCTATTAACTTCTAACAAAAACACAGAATCGATGAAAACGAAAATATACATAGTTTTAGCCGCCATGGCGATGTGTCTGTCGTCATGCGACAGTTTCCTCGAAGTCTCCCCAAGCGACAAGCAGACCGCCGACCAACTCTATAGCTCCAAGTCGGGCTACTACACGGCTCTGAACGGCATCTACGACGGACTCTCGTCCACCTCGCTCTACGGACAGGAGATGACATGGGGAGCCATAGACGTTTTGGGCAAACGTTACGCCGCCCCTACGGGTAACAGTGCCTATCAAGACATCAGCAGCGGCTCGCTGACAACGACCTATGCCGCAGCCATCTTCTCGAATATATGGGAGAATGCCTACGAGCTGATACTGGCCTCCAACCTGTTGATGGACCAGATTGACAAGCGTGACGCCACCATCCTGCCCGACCAGGAGGCACAGTTGATGAAAGGCGAGCTCTATGCCGTGCGCGCATTCCTCCACTTAGACTTGCTCCGCCTGTTCGGCCTGGTGATAAGTGAGAACCCCACTGAGTTGTCTATCCCCTACAACGAATCGTCACAGGTGACCGCACTGGACTTGTTGCCGGCCAATGAGGTGATAGAGAAAATCATTCGCGACCTGGACGAAGCCGAGACGCTGCTCAGCACCACCGACCCCGTCATCACGGACGGTCCGTTGGCTTCGGAAGGCAGCGACACGGACAACGTGCAGCTGCGCTACCGCCAGTACCGCTTCAACTACTACACCGTCATTGCGCTGAAAGCCCGTGCCTACCTGTGGGGCAACGACAAGGTGAACGCGTTGGCGCAAGCCAAACGGTTGTTGGAGGACAGCACGGTACAGTCGTACTTCCCCGCTGTAGACCCCAACTCCTTGCTGGCCAACAGCAGCAACCCCGACCGGGTGTTCTCTTCGGAAGTGCTGACAGGCATCTACATGAAGACGCGCAATACGGTCTACACGTCCAACTTCTCTCCCGACGCATCAAGTTACAACCGGCTGCAACCCCACCAGTCCTACGTGCTGAGTAACCTCTTCTCTCTCCCGTTACTCAACATAGCGGAGAGCAGTAGCGACTACCGCTTCCAGTCACAGTGGGAAGCGTCGAGCATAGCCGGCAGCCAGGGCTACATCCTCACCAAATACAAGGCGATTGACCAGCCGGATCCCAACGACGAGGATTCGGAATACTTCTACGCCAAAATGATTCCGTTGGTGAAGATGCAGGAGATGTACTACATCGCCGCTGAATGTGAGGAAGACCTCACCGCCCAGCTGGGCTGGTACGACGCGGCCCGTGCGCGCAGAGGCTGCTCGCCCAGTATGTACGTAACCATGTATTGGCAATACGGCTACGGGAGCGTGTTCCTCTCCAACGAGATTATGCGCGAGTTCTATGGTGAAGGACAAGCCTATTATTTCCTGAAACATACCTCCATCATGGGATATCCCGCAGGAATGGTATTCTACTTTGACAACGGTGCCGAGCAGGGTGTCTCCACGTCGGTCGCTACCCCGCCGTTGCCCGAAGGCGAAATGAAATAACTTACTAAAAAAGAGAAAAGATGAAACTAAAGAATACATTATATCTGTTGCTGACGGCTGTCGCGATAGGCGCATGCAGCAAGGATGACATCCATACGTTTGACCTGGAGGATAATGGCATCTACTTCCAGAATGGCGGACAGGTTCGACTTTACCAGAATATTGATGAATACAACGATTCGTTGAGCTATTCGTTCAGTACCGCCCGCGAGAACCTGACCGACACCATCCTCTACACCCGGGTGCGCACCATGGGCAAGGTGCGCGACTATGACCGCACCTTCAGTGTCACTGTAGACGAAGAGAACACCACCGCCGTGGAGGGTGTGCACTACACGATAGACTATAGCCAGGCAGTGATTCCCGCAGGCGAAAGCGAAGTCAACTTCCCGGTGAAGTTCTTTCGTACGGCGGACCTGATGGAGAAACGCGTGTCGCTCACCCTGCGGCTGAACGACAATGAGCACTTCAAGGTCTACTTCGACGAGCAGAAGAACACCAACATCTACAACGCTACGGGTACACAGATTCATGCCAGCACCTTCAAGTTTGTTGTCAGCGAAATCTACACCAAACCATCCTACTGGAACTATATGACGGCATTGGGCACGTGGTCTGTCACCAAGATGCGCCTCGTCTGCAAGCTATTCGACGTGCCCATCGAGGATTGGAACCGCGGCGGTTATTCCGACAGCAAGGTGCAGTCGGGCTACGCTGTCCCCTGGGCCTTCAAGCTCCGCCGCTACCTGCAGGAAGCGGCCGACAACGGCAATCCCGTGATAGACGACGACGGGTCGTACATGCAACTTGGCTCAGGCTACGAAGTGGATTACAGTGCTTACTTATAATAAAGGAGGATGAAGATTATGAGAAAAAATATGATATGGAAAAGCCTTTGTCTGGTACCGCTCTTCCTGACCGGCTGCATCGACGACAAAGGAAACTACGACTATAACGAGGTGGCGGAGTTGACCATCTCCAACGTACCCGAGCTGATAGAGGTGCTGGGCTATGTGGAGCGCATTCAGGTTTCACCCAAGATTGTCTCTTCGCTCGAAGGGGAGATTAAAGCCAACGACCCGAACTTCACGGTGCAGTACCGCTTGGGCTATAAGGGCATGGGTGCGTTAGGCGGAATCGACTACGAGAATTCCCAAACCATCGCTTTCGTGGATGTCACCCCGGAGAGCGGCTTCGACCTGGACATCCCCGCCAACTACCTGCCGGAGTCCTACGTCTGCTGGATGACCGTGACAGACAACCGCACGAACGTCACCACCTCCAAGCAGTTCTACATCAACGTGAGCTCCACCACCTCCGAAGGTTGGCTGGTACTCTGTAACGAGGGAACGGAAGAGCGTGCCCGCGTGGACATGATTTCGCAACTCTCGTCCACCCGCATCGAAGCGATTCACGACGTGGCAAACGGCATGCCCGAGACGCATCACGCCACCTGCATGAGCTTTGTGCCCAAGCAGTCGAACCCGGGCGACGTGATTACCGTGTTTACCCACGAACAAGATTACGAGCTTGACCGGGAAACCCTTGAATCGGACGATTCCAAGGATTTCAACCTGAACAACTTCTCCATCGAACCGGGCGAAACCCTCTTCAAGGAGTACGCCTTTGCCGCCTCTTCCTACACTTGGCTGATGAAATATCGTTTCGGCTTTGCCGAGTCGGGCAACGCCTACTGTCTGGTCGGCGGCAGTGCCGGTGAGGCGTACGGACTTCCCATCAACACCACCGAGCCGGGTATGGACGTGGAGTTCCGTGTTGCTCCCTACTGCGGCTACAGCTGGGTACGCCCTTGGGCAAGCTCATATGCCGCCAACGTCCTCTTCTATGACATCGACAACAAGCGGTTCGTATACTTCTCCGGAGGAACCAACTTCGGCAGCGAGTACCTCTGCCTCTTCCCCATGGACGACTTTGATAGCCCCCTCTTCCCCTACACCACGGGCAAGGATTTGGTCTACATGGAAGGCACCAACCGCAACGGACTGGTATGCGCCATTCTGCAGGATGCCGAAGGCAACCGCTCGCTCTGCGGCATCAACATGGGAGGCAGCAAACCGGTGCAGGAGCTCTATGTCGACAAGGTGGAAGCTCCCGATTTCGAGAAAGCCACTTCGTTCGCTTTCTACGGCAAAGGCCCGTTGATGTACTACGCCGTAGGCAACAAGGTCTACCAGTACAACTACGCCACCAAGACCTCTCAACAAGTGACGGAGGTTGCGTTGGGTGCCGACGAGGAAATCACGCAAATCAAGTTCAACCTGTTCCGCACGGCCGTCTACAGTTCGCTCAACAAGTACGGCAACGACGAGTTCATGAACAAGCAGTATCAACTCATCGTCTCTTCGTATGACAATGCCGCTTCGGGAGTGGACAATGGAAAGGTGGCCTTCTACAACATCGAGCAGAACGGACTGGACTACACCATTAGCAAAGACTCGGAGTACACGGGCTTTGCCAAGGTTGTGGACGTGGTTTACCGCGAGCGTACCAACTAACAAGAAAACTTTAACTATAAACAATGATACTAAAAACTTTATTCAACGGAAGCCTGGCGGTCGCGTTCTTGACCGCCTGCGCTCCCCAGCTGCCTAAAGACAGCTTCCTCATCGAGGGCACCATCAACGGCATGGAGGGACAGCCGATTTATCTCGCCTACTCCACCGATTCCGCCTATGTACGCGACACCGCCGTCATCACCAACGGCACCTTCAAGTTCGAAGGCAAACAGGATGTGCTCGCCCGCAAGGCCGGGCTCTACATGGGTGATGAACGCGATTGGTACAGTCCCTATCGTTGCGAGTTCTTCATGGAACCCTCGCGCATGACCGTTACAATCGACACCGCCTCGTTCTGCACACCGGTCGTCACCGGTTCTGTCACCCAGGCCGAGTATGACTCTCTGGGCATTGGCGCACTGACGACCCAAATGGTTGAAATCTACAAACAGGCACAGCAGGAGACGGACAAAGAGAAACGTGAGGCTCTCATGGGACAGACCAATCCTTTGCGTGAACAATATCAAAAACTGGTGACGGACTTCGTGGCTTCGCATCACGACTCGTTCCTGTTGCCCGGCTTCCTGCGTGAGCAGATGGGAAAGATGACTTACGAGGAGATGAAGAAAGCCTACGACGGCCTGTCAGACCGTGTGAAAGCGCATGGCGACCTGAAGGAGTTCGTGAAGGAGATGACCGCCTTGGAGCGTATCCAGCCGGGCATGCCTGCTCCAGAAATCCGCAAGGATGACGTGAACGGCGACACCATAAGCCTCTCGTCCCTGAAAGGCAAATACGTGTTGCTGGACTTCTGGGCCAGCTGGTGCGTACCTTGCCGCAAGAGCTTCCCGCACGTGAAAGCCTTGTACGAGAAGTACCACGCCAAAGGCTTCGAGGTATTCTGCGTGGCGGACAACGACAGTCAGACCGACGCATGGAAGAAAGCCATCAAGGACGATGGCGTGGAGAAGTTCTACCACGTGTTGCGCGGCTTAAAGTCAGACCCCAACAGCCCTCGTGGATTCGACCGCACCAACGACGTGAGCGACAAATATGCCGTTCACTATCTGCCCACCAAGTTCCTGATTGACAAGGACGGCAACATCGTCGGCAAGTTCGAGGATGAGGAGCTGGATGCCAAGCTGAAGGAAATCTTCGGTGAGTAACTCATACCAGACCACCCATTTACTCCCCATGGAGTAGTTTCTCTCTCTAATACATCCCGGGCGGCGGATTGTCTCACACTGACAATTCGCCGCCTTTTATGTGTGCGAGTACGCACGGTTGTCGATGTAGACCTCCAGGAGCTTGGAGGTACTGTTGGCATTGCGAGGGGTCACTTCCAAGTCCGCCACACAGGCAGGAACGAGGCAGCTGTAGCCTTCGGACAGCTCGATGGTATCCACTGCGGGACAGGCTTCGCCCTCAGCGTCCTGTGCTTTGACGCGAATGGTGCAGTTGCCCTCCATGCAGACATAGATGACAAAGGAGTCGTAGGAACGGAGCGTGCGAGGGGTAGCGGTGTCTATTTCCAACAGATTGACCACGAAGTATTTGCTCTCCACGACGGGTACGGGTGCGTTGCAACGGTGCTCGTAGCGGGTGCAGTAGTTGTCGTAGACCCGGTAGTCGATGGCATCCATGGCCTGCTCGGTGTGGAGTTGGCGCGGCTTGCCGTCCAGTCCGGGACGGTTGTAGTCGAAGATGCGGTAGGTGATGTCGCTACTCTGCTGTATCTCCGCCAGGAGGATGCCCCCACAGATGGTGTGTACACGCCCGGCGGGGATGAAGAAGACATCCCCCGGCTTCACTGTGTGAGAGGCGAGCACGTCGCAGATGGTACCCTCCTCAATGCGCCGGACATACTCTTCTTTCGTGATGGGGGTCTTGAATCCCGAATAGAGTCGGGCTCCGGGTTCGGACTTGATGACGTACCACATCTCCGTCTTGCCAAAGGTGTTGTGGCGCTGACGCGCCAACGTATCGTCGGGATGCACCTGGATGGAGAGGTCTTTGGCGGCATCGATAAACTTCACCAGGAGGGGGAACTGTTCGCCGTACTGCTTGCAGACCGCCTCACCCACCAGCCGCGGGCCATATTCCCGCATGAGGGTCGCCAAGCCCTTGCCCGCCAACGGACCGTTGCTGACGACGGATTGGCTACCGGGCACGGCGCTGACCTCCCAGCTCTCGCCCACCGGCTCGTCGTCGGCCGCCAGTCTCTTTAGAGGTTTCAAGTGGTTGCCGCCCCACACGGTAGCGTGAAAATTATTCTCGAACAACAGGGGATACAATCCTGTCCGTTTCGCTTCATCCTGCTTCATCGTTGACTGCTTTCGTTACACATTCTTTTCGCGCGGCTAAGGTAGGCATAATCCGTGACAGAGACGAGCCATTCTCCTTGATATTTCAAAAACAGCTGTTCGTCAGCCCTCCCGTCACCCTTTCGTGAGGGTGTTACTCCCCGTCATGTTTCCTTTGCATCCGACAGATGGTCGTGTAGCAACATCGACCGCAGTATTAACCTTTTAAAATGATTGACAGCAATGAAAAAGAGACAAAAAGTGAACAGTTGGAGACGAATAAAAACGGTGGTGGACGAACGCCCTTCAAGGGAACCCGATGCATCGGAACGCTTTCTCTTCGGGTTCATGGAGAGTGTCATCACCAACATGAAAGCATTGGAGAAGACACGTACCCAGGAGACCTACGCTACGACGCTGAACAGTTTCAAGCGTTTCAGAAGAGGTGAAGACCTCCCCTTGGACGACCTGAACTCGGACCTGATGGTAGCATACGAGACGTATCTGAGAAAGAAAGGCATCAGTCCCAACTCCGCCTCTTTCTATCTGCGTAACCTGCGTGCGGTCTACAACCGTGCGGTGGAGAGTGGGTTGGTGGAGCAGAAATTCCCCTTCAGGCATGTCTTTACGGGAGTGGAGAAGACCGCCAAGCGAGCCATATCGCTTGTGACAATCCGGAGAATCAAGGAGCTGGACCTCTCCTCAAGACCGGCATTGGATTTCGCCCGTGACATGTTCCTCTTCTCGTTCTACACCCGCGGCATGTCGTTCGTAGACATGACCTACCTGCGCAAGGCGGACCTGCGCCACGGCATCCTCTCCTATCGTCGCCACAAGACAGGACAGCGGCTCTTCGTCAGATGGGAGCGTTGCATGCAGGAGATAGTGAACAAGTACGACACGAGACGCTCCGCCTACCTGCTTCCCTTGCTCCGCCCCAAAAGTTGTTTCGGCGAGCGGAAACAGTACCTCTACGCCGCGCACAACGTCAACCGTTCCCTGAAAGTCATCGGCAAACGGTTGGAACTCCCCATGCCGCTTACCATGTACGTCGCGCGCCATGCCTGGGCCAGCATCGCCCGAAGTCAGAACATACCGCTGTCCGTAATCAGCGAGGGCATGGGACACGACTCGGAAACCACCACACGCATCTACCTCGCCTCATTGGACACGGTGGCGGTGGACAATGCGAACAGTCTGATACTGAAATCCCTATCTCTATAAAGCCCCTTCAGTTACCATAAAGGGAGTCTGGTTATTGGGCATAAAACACCATGAAATGTGCCAATAATGCTTTTCTAAATCGATTATTGGTACATTTTATGTCTCAACGCACCTATTGAGAGGCGAATTTATTAGAGATTTCTGTTCCTCCCGATGCAGCGGAGAAGGCAAAGGAACGTCAAAAATCCCCGAATCTTGACAGATTTAACACCTGAAACTTCGAGAATCTTGACAGATTTAACACTTCAGACTGTGCGAATTTTGACATTTTACATCAAAAACGCTTTTGATTTACCAAAATAGTTGTACCTTTGCAGGTATATAAACAATTGGAAATCAACAGCCATGTCGGAACGAATCTTCAAACGTAAGATATACCGGAAACTTCTCGAATGGAAAGAACAGGACAATGGCAGTACGGCCCTCCTTATAGAAGGCGCACGGCGTGTCGGCAAATCAACGCTTGTAGAGGAGTTTGCAAGGAACGAATATGAGAGTTACCTCCTCATCGACTTTTCTGTCGCAAGCAAGGTCGTCAAGGACTCGTTCTTGGATATCTCCAATCTTGACATGCTGTTCACCACACTTCAGATGAACTGCGGAGTGAGTCTCGTTCCCGGCAACTCGCTGGTTATTTTTGACGAGATACAGAAATGCCCATTAGCTCGTCAGGCGATAAAGCACCTGGTGAAGGATGGACGTTTCCATTATATAGAAACAGGGTCATTACTTGGCATAAAGATGAAGGAACGTCCCAAGACAGACAGGACAAAAATCCTTATACCGAGCGAGGAGCGCAGAATCACTATGTACCCGATGGACTACGAAGAGTTTCGTTGGGCTTTGGGGGACAAGGTCACAATGTCCTTGGCAAAGAACCTTTTTGAAAAATGGACACCCCTTGGCGATGCTACCAACAGGAAACTGATGAGGGACTTCCGTTTGTATATGCTTGTCGGAGGTATGCCACAGGCGGTAAACACCTATCTCGACACACTCGACCTAAGCCGGGTTGATCAAGTGAAGAGAAACATCATCAACCTGTATGACACCGACTTCTACGAGTTGGATTCCTCGGGTAAAACCTCCATGTTGTTCCACGCCATACCGGCACAGTTGAACACCAACGCATCACGATATCAAGTAAGTAGCGTGATAGAAGGAGGACGTGCTGACAGGCTTACCACTCCTCTCTCCATTTTGAGGGAATCAATGACGACAAACGTCGCCTACCACTCCAACGACCCGAGTGCCGGATTGGCAATGCATATCAATCCCGACTGCTTCAAACTCTTTTGCGGCGACACGGGACTGTTTGTCACGTTGGCCTTTTGGGATTCCGATTTTACGAGCAATGTCTTATATCAGAAACTTCTGACGGACAAGCTTTCCGCTGACCTTGGATATGTTTATGAAAACATTGTCTCGCAAATGTTGGTGGCAACAGGCAAGAAGCTCTACTATCATACGTGGACAGCTGCGGACGGGAAAAAGAGGTATGAGGTCGACTTTCTGATACCGGATGGTAGCAAAGTAAGTGTCATAGAGGTCAAGTCCTCTCAGTCCAAACAGCATGTCTCCATTGACAACTTCATGCAGAAATACGCGTCGCGCATCCAACGGGCGTATCTCATCCATGGAAAGGACCTTCGCAAGGACGGCTCTCTCAAATGTCTTCCTTTCTATATGACACCCTTCTTATAAACGGTCTGATACAGAAATCTCTATAAATTGTGGGAAACCGTTTCGTCCGTCATGGAACTGGAGCGGTTTCCTTTTTCCTAACGAATGACACCCCATCAGGAGAATCAATGGGACAACAGGCGCAAAGGAACACCAAAACGGGTTGATTATCGTTTATAAACGATAAATGTGTATCTCTACCATTGACTTAGCGTTAATATAAAAGCTGTATGACAGACGCTCCGATAAAACTCTCATCCGTTCAACCCATCAGGAGAATGGTAGTAGTGACCAGCAGAAACAGTACACCTTACGTGTGTCCACGAAAGTACTTACGATGGCTCACGTAAGTACTTACGTTGGCCGATGAAAGTACTTACGTTGGTCCATGCAGCCGCTTGCGTTATCCGGGTGAATCGCCCCCTAAAAAAGACGCGTCAAGTAGGGTTTCAAACGAGATAGTACCGCAAGTGCCAACGAGACTATACCTCATCGGCACTTGAGGTATAGTCTCGATTGGGAGTGAGGCATGGAGTGATAAACCAACAGGGAGGATGAAACGAGCTGAAGGGAAAACAGAAAGAGGGGACGCATCCCGAAGACGCTTCCCCTCCTCCTTATAATCAAACAATACCGGTTACTTAATCTCGATAGTCCTCTTGGCCTTCACGGTCTCCTTGGCGAGTTTAGGCAACTCCACGTTGAGCACGCCGTTGTTGACCTCGGCGGAAATCTTCTCCTTGTCCACATCGTCCGGCAGAATCAGAGCTTGTTGGAACTTGGTGTAAGAGAATTCGCGGCGCAGGTAGCGGCCCTCCTTCTTCTCCTCCTTGTTCTCGTTCTTTTTCTCCATCGTGATGACCAAGTTGTTGTCCTCGTCTACATGGACGTTGAAATCTTCCTTCGTCATACCCGGAGCAGCCACCTCTATCTTGTAGTCATTCTCGTTCTCGATAACGTTAATAGCGGGAGCCGTAGCGTTCGTTCTAACCATCAAGTCATTGTCAAAGAAATCATTAAAGATATCCGGCAACCAATTCTGAGTTTTTCTTACAGGCATCATAATCATAATCTCCTATTTTTAGTTTTACATTTCTTATTGTTGAACTCCGGTTCTTTTCAGAACCTTTGTTCACTTGATGAATTGCAAACCACGTGCCAAGCGATTCCGTCGCCAGCCCTTGGCATATTGTCACCGCCGCACCGCAAAACTGTCCGATTTTCGGTCATATTTGCAGCGGTCGCTATCGTTCGGCGCAGCATTCGTTAACCTTTTATCAAGGAGACCCCTCCTTGTAGCGAACAACTGCTATTGACGCAATTATATCGGACAAGTTCTTGTTTTTCACAATAATGTGTATCTTTGTTGCCGTAAACAAAGGTGAACGAGCTTGGAGAAGAGAGAGTTTTTCGAACGATTTTACAAGGAGAATTACAAGAAGTTCTTTTACTTCTCCATGCGGTATCTGGAGGACTATGAGGTCTGCCGCGACATCGTGTCGTCCGCCTTTGAATATGCCTGGTGCGAACTGCCAATGGAGAAAAGCCCCTCGTGGAACAAGATTCTGTTGGCTTTCATCTACAATAAATGTATGGACGAGTTTCGTCGCCGGCAAGTGAAAGACCGCTTCGTGCAGACTAAGCTCAGTATGCAAGAGCCACAAAGTGACGAACAGTTGCTCGAACAGACCGAACGGGTGGAGATGGTGAAGCGGTATCTGGAGGAGCTGCCACCAAAGACACGGCTCATCTTACGGGAATGTATGGTGAACGACCGAAAGTACAAAGAGGTGGCCGAAGAGCTGGAACTGACAGACCATGCGGTGAAGAAACACATCATCAAGGGTCTGAAGTTTCTGCGCGAAAAAGTTAAGAATAGCAAATAGAAGGTACCCATAAGTCCTTCGATTACGACAATATAACGAACAAGCGTTGAACGGCTGATGACAGAAAAAGACAAAGAGACAGCACAGAACGAGAGTCTGGACACGGTTCTCCGCCTCATGGAAGGAGACCGGACACTGACGGACACCCGCATTGAGGAGATGAAGGGTGATGAGGAGGCGTGCCGCCTGTTCAACGACTTCCAGGACTGCAAGCAGGCTATGCGCGAGAAACTGGCTCTTGGCTCGCCCAACGTGGCGGACGAGTGGGACAAGTTTGTGGCAGACAATGGTTTGAATCTTGGGACAGAGACTGCGCAAGGGCTCTCGTCAAGCCCCAAGGTCGTCAAGGTTTCCTTTATGCAACGGCATCGCCAGTTGTTTGTGGGCAGTTTCATCGGCATCGCCGCTACCCTTTTGTGCCTGTTCCTCTTCACCTGGTACCAGCATTCGGATGAGACACGGCTACCCCAAGGCATGGTGGTGTTCGAAGCAAAGGACACGCCACAAATCGTCACGCTGAAGAGCGGTGACGGCGAAGCGTTCGCTTTGGATAACTACCAGTCCAACGATGCCATGCCAGCCCTGACAGTCTCTGGCAACGGTCCGAAGCTCGACTATCAAAAGGCGGCAGACAAGAGGCCTCCTATCGTACAGTTGCTGACCACCCCCATCGGCAAGGACTTCCAAGTGACACTGAGCGACGGCAGCCGGGTATACTTGAGCGCGGACAGCCGTTTGGTATACCCCTCACGCTTTGAGGGCAGGGAACGTAGGGTGACCTTGGAGGGCGAAGCCTACTTCGACGTGGCGAAGGATGACGAGCATCCTTTCATCGTCAACACCGAGCACCTTGGGGTGAGGGTGTTTGGCACCAAGTTCAACGTCTCCAATTATGCGGGCAAGTTGACGCGCGTCACACTGATAGAGGGTTCGGTAAGCGTCACGAATGCCAAAGACGGGCAGTCGCTCCCGATGAAACCAAGCGACGAAGTGACCATCGACAACAAAGGCACCGTCACCAAGAACACGATTGACGTGGACGGTTATGTCTATTGGCAGGAAGGGTTCTTCTATTTCGACAACCAACCCCTGTCGGAGATTATGCAGACCATAGGGAAATGGTACAACGTGAACGTGGTGTTTGTCAACGAGCCTGCCATGAACTACCGCTTCCACTTTCTCTGCGAGCGGCATGCCGACATCCAGCATGCCATTGAGTTACTCAACCGCATGAAGAACCTTGACGTCACGTTGCAGGGAATGACGGTCGTTGTCAGATAAACGCCCCATCACTATAAAGGTTTGTATCTCGCACGGAACATGGAACGGCAGGCTGGCCGATAGACACTCCCAATGTGAGGAATAGCGGGAGAACAGGACAACTGATACGATTGCGGACAATGCCCATACGAAGATGTTTGCCAAAGGGGAGAACACGTAGTTCCGGTATTTGCTGTGCAGTTGAGAGACCAGTACGCATAGGATTTCCCGCTCATCCAGGATTTCCTGACCCAAATTGACATTCACGCTGATTCTTCGGAAACTTTTGTCTTTAACGCTTCCCGCATAGATGAAACGGTTAATCCTTTCCCATTCCTTTACGCTGATATTCTCAAGTTCTTTCCCTCTTTTTCCTGCGCTGATTTTCTTATGCCTCTTAATCACCTGCCGCAAGAATTTTTCCTTGCAGTATCTTTCTTTGATTTGATACCACCGTACGACCACGCACAATATCAATGCGGCCGACAATGCCGTCAAGAGCTTACGATAAACAGACATTTGGCTGCATAGCACGGCAGTCAAAGCCACGAAAATGGCATACCCCAAGACGTTTGTCCCGAAGCCGGCTTCCCGTGTCAACCCGTACAGGACCTTGTTGGTGAAACAGGTCTTTCCCATTCCCCTATATCCTGTTATGAGGAACGAGCCACGGTCGTTTTTCTCGCTTTTCAGCCAAGAGTGCAGCTTCTCCGTTATCCTGTCCCTTCCTATCAGATAGCCGGAATATCGGTTCTCCTTGTCTAAGGATCCTAAATCCGGCAAGATATTCTTCGATTTTTCAAAGAGCTTATTGCCGAATTTCTGCATCGGAAATTCAAAAGACGGGACGGGTATGTTCACCCGTTTCGTCTTTGAGCTGTATCTTCCAAAGGGTTTACTCCCCGGTCTGTTACTATCCATAATATGTCTTCGCTGTATCCAAAACGATTTTAACATAAGCCGCCTCCCCATAAAAAGAATTTCCCACCTGTGATTCCCTCACTGTTTTTTCAGGTTGGTAACTATATACGACAATACCCTGAATTCCGTGGTAACAAAAACGTCTTATT
>CAVJRQ010000069.1:0-5570 GCA_963652075.1 Acutalibacteraceae bacterium | reverse complement strand
TTTACTTTTTAAAGTGTTAAAACGGTGTAAAGTAAATCTGTACTAAGTCACGTTATCCCGTGCGAATCGTTCCCAAAAAACGAGGTATAGCCTCAATGGCCGATGAGGCAGCGCAACCCCGGCAGGAGTTGACGACAATTTATCCTTTATCAGTCTTGCTATAACCATGTTTGATATGTCTACGCCCGTCACCGCTTGGCGCATACCAAGCGGCCGGTGGGCGTAGGTTTTGCGGATACACGGATGGCTTGACGCTACCCAAGGAACGCTTGGGCTTAGTGTGCCACCAGGCCGCCGTCCACCAGGTAGTGTCCGCCCGTGCAGAAGCTGGACGCGTCGGAAGCCAGGAAGTAGACCATCTCCGCCACTTCTTCCGGACGACCTGCGGTGCCCCTTGCGTACAGGGCGTTCTCCTCGCGCCAGTAGTCGTCGATGCTGCAATGGTTCTCCTTGGCGAACTTCTCGAACAGCTGGTCTACCAAAGGTGTATGGATGGTGCCCGCACAGACGGCGTTGACGCGGATGTTCTTTGGACCGAGGTCGATGGAGAGGCTTCGGGTGATTTGCCCAAGCGCGCCTTTGGTCAGTCCGTAGCCGAAACTGTGCGCTTTCCCGACGAACCACTGGTCCGAGGCGTTGATGACTACCGTGCCGCCTCCTGCGCGGACAATGTGCGGCACTGCCTCACGGAGCGTGTTCACCGTGCCGTAGATGTTGGTCTGAATCATGAGGTCCAACTCCTCGTCGGAGATGTCCAGCAGGGTGTTGCAGCGATGAATGCCCGCATTGGCCACCACGCTGTCCAACTGGCCGAACCTCTTTACGGTTTCCTCGACGGCACGGCGGATGTCCGCCCGGTTGCGGGTGTTGCCCGGCACAAAGAGCAACTGCTCCGGACGGTTGATTTCTTCCATGCGTTCGTGGGCAGCCTTTTCATTGATGTCCATGAACCCCACGTTCCATCCCTGTTGGATGAATTTCTTGACTGAAGCGGCACCGATGCCGGTGGACCCGCCTGTGATGAATACTGTTTTCATATTTGCTTGTATTTATGCTTTTCAGTGACTCCCTCAACGGCAAGCCCTGCTGCCGGGCAGAACCGCATTGGGATGATTTCTTAGATAACAGGACAAAGTTACGAATAAAGTCGGGAAAGTTCCTGCTTGTGGGGAAATATTTTTCTTTCGTCCCTTTCCCAACATACGTTAATATTAACCCTCCTGTCGTTCGTTTCGGATAAAATCCACTACATTTGCGACAAAATTCGCGAACAGATTTAAGAACAGTGATTTCAGTCGAAGGTTTACAAGTAGAGTTTGGGGCGACGCCTTTGTTTGAGGACGTGTCCTACGTCATCAACAAGAAAGACCGCATTGCTCTGGTCGGCAAGAACGGGGCGGGGAAGTCCACCATGTTGAAGATTCTGGCGGGCATCCAGAAACCGACGGGCGGACAGGTGGCCGTGCCCAAGGACACCACGATAGGCTACCTACCTCAGGTGATGATTCTGAGCGATACGCACACGGTGATGGAGGAGGCGGAGAAGGCCTTTGAACACATTGCCCGGATGGAGGCCGACATCCAACGGATGAACCAGGAGCTGGCGGACCGCACGGACTATGAGTCGGAGGGCTATCAAAAGCTGATAGAACGTTTCTCGCACGAGAATGAGCGCTTCCAGATGATGGGCGGAATGAACTATCAAGCGGAGATAGAACGCACGCTGATAGGGCTCGGTTTCCAACGGTCGGACTTCGACCGGCCTACCTCGGAGTTCAGTGGAGGATGGCGCATGCGCATCGAGTTGGCCAAACTGTTGCTGCAGCATCCCGACGTATTGCTGCTGGACGAGCCCACCAACCACTTGGACATCGACAGCATCCAATGGCTCGAAAGTTTCCTTGCCAGCCACTGCAACGCCGTGGTGCTGGTGAGCCACGACCGGGCGTTCATCAACAACGTTACCACCCGCACCATCGAGATTTCGTGCGGACGGATTTATGACTACAAAGTACCGTACGACCAGTACGTGGTGTTGCGCAAGGAACGGCGCGAGCAACAGCTGCGGGCGTACGAGAACCAGCAGAAACAGATACAGGACACGGAGGCTTTCATCGAACGTTTCCGTTACAAAGCCACCAAGGCCGTGCAGGTGCAGAGCCGCATCAAACAGCTGGAACGCATCGTCCCCATCGAGATTGACGAAGAGGACAACTCGGCGTTGCGTCTGAAGTTCCCCGCGGCTGTCCGTAGCGGCAACTATCCCGTCATTGCCGACGAGGTGCGCAAGGCGTATGGCGACCATGTGGTGTTCGACCATGTGAACCTGACCATCAGCCGGGGCGAGAAGGTGGCCTTTGTGGGTAAGAACGGCGAGGGAAAATCCACCTTGGTGAAGTGCATCATGGGAGAGATTCCTTTTGACGGGAAGCTGACCATCGGTCACAATGTGCAGATAGGTTATTTTGCGCAGAACCAGGCGCAGCTGCTCGACGAGAATCTGACGGTGTTCGACACCATCGACCGTGTGGCCGTGGGGGACATCCGGTTGAAGATTCGTGACATATTGGGCGCGTTCATGTTCGGCGGAGAGGCTTCGGACAAGAAGGTGAAGGTGCTCTCCGGAGGCGAGCGTAGTCGGTTGGCGATGATTCGCCTGCTGCTGGAACCGGTCAACCTGCTGATACTTGATGAGCCGACCAACCACCTGGACATGCGCTCCAAGGATGTGCTGAAGGATGCCATTCGTGAGTTCGACGGTACGGTCATCGTGGTGAGCCACGACCGTGAGTTCCTCGACGGACTGGTGACGAAGGTCTACGAGTTCGGTGGCGGCAGGGTGAAGGAACACTTGGGCGGCATCTACGACTTCCTGCGGAAAAAGAAGATTGAAAACCTCAACGAACTGCAGCCCGCTCTCTCGCGTCAAGAACCCGACACGCTCAAGACGGGGGCAGTGGAAACGGCATCGGACACCAAGTTGGGCTATGAGGCTCAGAAGGAACTGACCAAAAAGAAGCGCAAGGCGGAGAAGCGTGTGGCCGACAGCGAAAGGCGCATTGAGGAACTGGAGGCGGACATCAAGTCGTTGGAGGATCGGATGGCTACCCCCGACGGTGCTTCGGACATGGGTCTCTACGAGCGTCACACCGCCCTGAAGAAAGAGCTGGACGAGGCGGTGGAGGCGTGGGAAGAGGCTTCTACCGAGTTGGAGACATTGAATGCATAAACTTAAACCTTACATATTTTATTGAACATGAGAACAAGGCATTATTTACCACTTGCTACCGTGGCGTTGCTGACATTGGCATCGTGTGGTGCGAAGAAAGGAGAAACTATGACTGTTGGTATCAAGTACGAAAACATGGACACGACGGCATTGCCGGGTACAGATTTCTATCAGTATGCCTGTGGCGGTTGGATAAAGAACCATCCGTTGACGGCTGAGTATGCACGCTTCGGCAGTTTCGACGAGCTGGCGGAGAACAACCGTAAGCAAATGCGCGACCTCATCACCGGGCTGGCTGCCGAGAAACACGAGCAGGGAAGCATTGAACAGAAGATAGGAGACCTCTACAACATCGTGATGGACAGTGTGAAGCTGAACGCTGACGGACTGACTCCCATCAAGGAAGAGTTGGCGGCGATTGCGGCCGTGAAAGAGCGCGGTGAGATATTCCCCTTGATGACCAAGCTGGGAATGAACGGCGTGTCGGGCTACATCTCTGAATACATCGACGCGGACATGAAAGACAGCGGAAAGAACATCTTCCAACTGTCGCAAAGCGGTCTTAGTCTGGGACAGAAGGATTACTATACCGAAAACGACGAGGCCACAAAGAAGATTCGCGACAAATACAAGGAACACATCGTCAAGATGTTCCAATTGACAGGTTCTGACGAGGCTGCCGCACAGAAGAAGATGAATGCCGTGCTGGCCATAGAGACCCGCATCGCCAAGGCATCGCTGGGTAAAGTGGAATTGCGTATCCCCGAGAACAGCTACCACAAGATGATCGTCGCTGACTTCAAGAAAGAGTTTGTCGGCATCGATTGGGACGGTTACTTCACTACTCTTGGTATCGCTGACGTACAGGAGATTAACGTGGGACATCCTTCTCAACTGAAAGAGGTTATCGCCATACTGAACGAAGTCCCCGTGGACGACCAGAAAGCCTATATGGAGTGGAAACTGATAGACAGTGCCGCCAGTTATCTGAGCGATGACATCGTGGCGCAGAACTTCGACTTCTACGGACGCACCCTCTCGGGCCGTCAGGAGCAGAGCCCCCGTTGGAAGCGTGCCGTGAGCACACTGAACGGTTTGTTGGGCGAGGCAGTTGGCCAGATGTACGTGCAGAAGTATTTCCCTGCCGCCGCCAAGGAGCGCATGGAGGCTCTGGTAAAGAACCTGCAGATTGCCCTGAAGGAACGCATCCTGGCACAAGAGTGGATGAGCGACACCACCAAGGCCAAGGCCGTGGAGAAGCTGGACGCTTTCTACGTGAAGGTGGGCTATCCCAACAAGTGGCGCGACTACTCCGGTCTGGAAATCGCCAACGACTCCTATTGGGCCAATGTGAAACGTGCCAACCGCTTCGGATGGAGCAAGATGGTGGAGGAGAAATACAACAAACCCGTGGACAAGGATGAGTGGTACATGACTCCGCAGACCGTGAACGCGTACTACAACCCGACTACCAATGAGATTTGTTTCCCGGCAGGAATCCTGCAGTATCCCTTCTTCGACATGAACGCCGACGATGCTTTCAACTACGGAGCTATCGGAGTGGTTATCGGTCACGAGATGACTCACGGATTTGATGACCAAGGCCGTCAGTTCGACCTGAACGGAAACCTGGCGGACTGGTGGACCGCTACGGATGCCGAGAACTTCAAGGCACGCACAAAGGTGATGGTGGATTTCTTCAACAATATCAACGTGTTGCCCGACCTGAAGGCGAACGGCGAACTCACGTTGGGTGAGAACATCGCTGACCATGGAGGCTTGAACGTGGCGTTCCAGGCATTCAAGAACGCTACGAAGGATGCGCCTCTGGGCAACGACATGGGCTTCACTCCGGAGCAACGGTTCTTCTTGGCCTACGCCCTGCTGTGGGCGGGCAACATCCGTGACGAGGAGATTCGCAACCTCACCCGTATGGATCCCCACTCCTTGGGACGTTGGCGTGTGAACGGCGCGCTGCCGCACATCGACGCTTGGTATGACGCGTTCGGCATCACCGAGAACGACCCGATGTTCATTCCAAAGGAAAACCGCGTCACCATCTGGTAACGTACCGATAAACGGAAAACCCTAACGAGCGGGCGAGGAGAGGACTGCAATCTCTCCTCGCCTGCGTTGTGTATCACCTTTAGTCATCATGTCCATGGGTTTCGGGTCAGTCCGAAAACCCGGTGGAAATTTCATCCCGGCTTAATGTGTCTACAGTTTCAGTAAATGAAGAGAGAAAGTGTACGGTAAAACAGGAATAATCACGTACGACATAAGGTTCTATAGTCGTACGGGATGAGGGTCGGTTAACGTACGACATGAGGTACTATAGTCG
>CAVJRQ010000068.1:0-24030 GCA_963652075.1 Acutalibacteraceae bacterium | reverse complement strand
GTACTTACGTTGCCCGATGAAAGTACTTACGTTGCCCGATGAAAGTACTTACGTGGAGACACGTACGTGCGATGAGGGAAACCTGACAATCGAAGTCATCCCTATTTGGAAACGGTTGTCGTCAAGTCCGGTGATAAAGCGGTAGAAAAGGACGGCTGGAGGCTAAAAAAGGAGAAATTATATATCTATATATGGATAATTGTTGCTACTTTTGCACATAAATAGTGATATATTGCATTATGGAGGCAACGAACTATACCACAAACAGCGATATGCTGACACTTCTGGCACTGCGGGTCAAGGAGTACCGACTGGCAGCCCGCATGAGCCAAAAGGAGCTGGCCGAGCAGTCGGGCGTGAGCCAGACGACAATCAGCCATTTTGAACAAGGAGTCAGCCGTAACCTGACCTTGGCCAATTTCATCTCCCTGCTACGCGCGCTCGGTCAGGAAAACCGTCTCGCGGAGATTCTGCCGGAACTTCCCATGCCGCCGATGGCGCTTCGGGAAATCGAGAAACTGATACCTAAACGGGTAAGGAGGGGCAAGAAATGATAGAAAGTCTCGATGTAATCCTATGGGACAAAAAAGTCGGCACGCTTGTCGCCAACCGGGAAGGACACCGCAGCAAAGCCTGTTTCTACTTCGACAGCGATTATGTCCGCGACGGTTACGACATTGCCCCGCTCCGTGCGCCGATAAAAGGGGTTGCCGCACAGCGCGGCCTACCGGTCTATCCCGATGAAGATCGGCTTTTCGGCGGCCTGCCGTCGTTCATAGCCGATTCACTGCCCGACCATTGGGGAAACACCGTGTTCAACGAATGGGCCAAAGTGCATCATATCCGTATGAGGGACTTGTCCGCCCTCGACCGTCTCGCCTATATCGGACGGCGTGGCATGGGGGCATTGGAATTCGTTCCGCCCACTGCCGAGGAACTGGAGACACCGTTCAAGGTGGAGATTGCCGACCTCTACCGACTGGCCCGGCAGGCTTTCGAAGAAGCCGGACGGTTCAACGTCCCGGTGTCTGGCAACCTGATGGTCGAGAGCCTGTTCAAGGTGGGTACGTCCGCAGGAGGGCGACGGCCCAAGGCAGTGGTCAACGTCAATTTCGAGGAGGGACAATGTTACTCCGGACAGGTGGCGACCCCTTATCCGGGCTACACGCCGATGATTGTCAAATTCGACGAACACCAAAAAATGCCGACAACACGGATAGAATACAGCTATTACCTGATAGCTGTGGACACCGGGCTTCAGATGATGCCGAGCCGCCTGCTGGAAAGCGGACAGACAGCGCACTTCCTGACCGAGCGTTTCGACCGCCGGAACGGCAAAAAGGTACATATCCAGACATTGGCGGCCATGAACCCCTCGGCGGATTCTTACGAAGTCCTGTTCGACACGGCCTGCCGTATCGGCGTGCCGCCGGGGGAACTCCGGCAACTGTTCTGCTCGATGGTGCTGAACGTGCTAGGTGGAAATGTCGATGACCACAGCAAGAATTTCAGTTTCCTGATGGACGGCAACGGGTGTTGGCACGTTGCTCCGGCCTACGACTACACGTTCTCGGTCGATCCAGAGGCACCGTATTACGTCAACCGCCATAGCATGACGGTCAACAACAAGACGGAGGGCATTACAGCAGACGATTTACTGGAAGTAGCCCACCAGTACGGTATAAAGGCCGCAGAACCGTTCATAGAAAAGGCCATAGGCATCATCTTGCGTTACCCGGAATACGGCCGGGAGGCCGGTGTCGGAGAAGAATGGATAGGAACGATAAAAAAGGAAATCGCCGCACGGGTGGAATGCGTGAGCGACAACCGGGGATGTGTTTAATGTTGCACATAACAACACGTTCAATATTACGTGCAAATATAGCCTTATTATCTTAGATATCAATAAAAACGTACTTTCATAAGCCCACGTACGTGCGATGAGGGAAACCTGACAATCGAAGTCATCCCTATTTGGAAACGGTTGTCGTCAAGTCCGGTGATAAAGCGGTAGAAAAGGACGGCTGGAAGCTAAAAAAGAAAAATCATATATCTATATTTGGATAATTGAATCCTCCGCCTTCATCGTAAAGGTCTGTTCGCTGACCGCCTTGAAGGTAAGATAGGGAATAGTAGTAGTCGCATCACTTTTGAGGGTGAACTGATAGCTGTAGCTCTGGCCACCTTCGAAGGTGGCGGCTGCGGGTGCGGTAGCCTTGTAAGTAGCACCGTCAACGGTGGTGATGCTGATGAACTCCGCATCCTTGGTTACAGAAGCATTCGGGGAGACGAGGAAGGAGTAATTGCCACTGCCGTCTTCGTACGCCGTCAGCTGTGGATCTGTGAAAAGGCACTTTACCGTTGCCCCGGTGACGGATTTGCCGTCCCCATCCACGACGCGGATGTTGATGCGGGAAGCCGAATGGGTGAACGCAAGCATAGTAGTGGCAGAGCCATAGGTAGCGGTGGCGGAAGCCGTCATCAGGTTGCTGGCCTCCCAGTTCGCCGCATCGCTCTGGTCAGCTTGGATGTCCGGCCCGGTCGGCTGCGTGTCCGAGTAGGGATACCACGCAGTGACCGCAAGGTCTTTTGTGTCCGTTCGGTAGAAAGTGTCGCTGTCGCTATTTGGAGTCAAGGCACCGTCCGTAGAGGTCACCTTGTACTTCTTCACTTCGGTGTCAATCTGTATGGCGACGTACTCCGTGCCGTCACCCACCCACGTGCCGTCTGCCGCGGCACGGGTATCGGCCGTCAGCACATCTTGCGTGGCGGTGAAAACGAGGGGTTGGGGCTTGGCGAGCGTACCGTCGAGCCCGGAGTCGGCCGTACAGGCGGCGCACAACAGTGCCGCCGCAGCGGACAAAAAGTGAAGGAAGCGTAACTTCATACCGAATCTCATATAAATAAATACGTTTATGGTTTTACAATACAATGTATAAATTCGGCGCGAAGGTAGACATATTATTGGGACGAACAGGCACTTACCCCCCCCCCACCCGTTAACATATTTTACACATTTGACGAACGTGTGCTTCCGTGAAGGGCTATGCAATCAGCAAGAGACGACGGGACGATAAAAGTGCGACAAACCGCGAAAAGTAGAACCAAACGTGCTATCTTTGCCAAGAATACTAATTACAAACTTATTTCTGTACAAATGAAAAACAAATGGCTATTGGCACTCGGATGCCTGACCGCACTGACGGCGACGGCTCAGCGGCAGGTGGAGTGCTGGGGACGATTCGAGCTCCCCATCGAAGCGAAAGTAAAAGGAAATCCGTTCGACACGGAGCTGAAAGCGGTATTTGAGGGGCCGGACACGACCGTCACGGTGACGGGATTCTATGCCGGCGACAACCTCTTCAAGGTGCGGTTCATGCCCGTGAAACAGGGGAAATGGAGCTACACCACGCAGAGCACCGCCGCGGAGCTCAACGGCAAACGGGGTTCATTGGTCTGCACGGCTCCCTCCGCCGACAACCACGGACCAGTGGTGACGGACGGACTGCACTTCAAATATGCCGACGGCACGCGCTACTACCCCGTGGGAACGACATCCTACGACTGGATGCACGTGGCGGGCGACTATCCCGACCGCACGGTGCGGGCGTTGGCGGAGTCGAAGTTCAACAAGGTCCGCATGCTGCTTATGGTACAGAACTTCGACAAGGACTTCCCCGAACCGGAACGTTTCCCCTTCGAGACGAAACGGGTGAAGAAGGACAGCGAGGGACGACCCGTGTACGAGTGGGACTTCAGCCGTCCGAACCCCGCCTACTTCGACCACGTGGAGCAGTGCATCGACCGCTTGGCGCAGATTGGCGTGGAGGCGGACCTGATTCTGTTCCACCCCTACGACGAGGGACGCTGGGGATTCGACCGCATGCCGATGGAGGCCAACACGCGCTACCTGAAGTACGTGACGGCGCGGCTGTCGTCCTTCCGCAACGTATGGTGGTCGCTGGCCAACGAGTATGACTTTCTGAAAGCACGCAAACCAGAGGACTGGGACGCCTTCATGCATACGGTGGTGGACAACGACCCCTACCGTCACCTGATCTCGAACCACAGCAACACGGCGAAATACTATCCCTACTGGTTGCCGGAAATCACGCACGCCAGCATCCAGGACCAGGCACCGGTGGATTGCCAGCAAGGAGCCGCCACGGTGCGCAACATCTACAAAAAGCCGGTCATCTTCGACGAGGTGTGCTACGAGGGCAACATGGACAACCGCTGGGGCAGTCTGAGCGGCGAAGAGATGCTCTACCGCATGTGGACGGGACTGATGGGCGGCACGTACGTGAGCCACTCGGAGTGTTACATGGACAGTCCGACGGACTACTGGAAGGACTTCCTGGCCGTGGGCGGCGAGTTTCAGGGCGAGAGCTGGAAACGCATCGGTTTCATGCGCCGCATACTGGAGGCGATGCCCAACCCGCTGCAGCTGTGCGACGGCAGCTGGGACCGCTACACCTCCACCGCAGGCGAGAACTACCTGATGCTTTACCTGGGCAAGGAGGTGAAGACGGAATGGGAGTTTGACCTGCCCGTGCGCAACGCCGCCTACCCGCGTCTGAAGGAAGGGACACGTTTCCGGGTGGAGATTATCGACACGTGGGACATGACGGTGACGGAGTGTCCCAAGACGTTCGTGACCGGCAAGCCGACACGCTACCGCATCTACGACAAGGACTTCGGCCGCGTCGCGTTGCCCGGCAAACCCTACCTGCTGCTGCGCATCACGGAGGTGAAATAGACAGACTATCCGGTAACGTCCTTCCCACGACCCCGGCTGAGCGAATTGACCTTGCCGGGGTTCTTGGCGATGAAATCCTTCCAGCTGTGGTAGCTCTTCTCGGTGAGGGGGCTACCCGACTGGAGGAAATGGCAATAGGCGGCGGCAAGACCGTCGGTGGCATCGAGGAACGGGAGCATCGACTCGTCGGGAATCTTCAGGATGCGCTTAAGCATGTCTGCCACCTGTTCCTTGCTGGCCTGTCCGTTGCCGGTGAGCGCCATCTTTATCTTCAGCGGAGCGTACTCGGTGATGGGGATGTCGCGGCTGATGGCCGCCGCCATGGCAACGCCCTGCGCACGGCCCAGCTTGAGCATGGACTGCACGTTCTTGCCGAAGAAAGGAGCCTCGATGGCAAGCTCGTCCGGCAAGTAGGCTTCGATGATGCCCGTCACGCGCTCGAAGATGCGGCCCAGCTTGAGGTAGTGGTTGCCGTACTTGCGCAAATCGATGACACCCATGGTGACCATGGAAACCTTGTTTCCCGTCACGCGGATTACCCCATAGCCCATGATGGTGGTGCCGGGGTCGATGCCCAGAATGATTTTCTCTTTAGCGACCGACGGCATCACTCGATAACTTCCATCAGGGTGGAGAACCCCACCACCTTATCCTTGAATACACGGGCGAGCTCCTCGTTGAGCCTCATGCCCTGGGCGGTATGCCAACGGTGAAGCTCGGCGGAGTCCTCCACGTCCCACTGCAGCGAGAAGCACTCCGTCTCCTGCTCCTTGTGACTGAGGATGCGGAGCAGACGGGGATTCCTCAACCGTCCGTCCGCCTCCACTTGGGGTATGTAGCACTCGCCAATCCAAATCACGAAGTTGCGCGCATCCGCCAAATCCATCTGGAACGTTGTGTTGTAGACTAACATGTTCCCCGGCGTTTTAGAATTTGACAAGGATGCGGAACACTTTGCCCGGAGCGGCCGCCCACTCGCGCATGGCGTCCAGCGCGCCTTCGGGCTCCACTACCCGGGTAATAAGTTCGTCAACGGGACAGGTTCCCTTGGCCAGATAGCGGATGACGGCACGGAAGTCGGCAGGCAACGCGTTGCGCGACCCGCGGATGTCCATCTCCTTCTGCACGAAGAGTTTCGTCTGGAACGAGATGTCCGTCTTGGCATAGCCGATGCAGACGACACGTCCGGTGAAGCCCACCTCGTTGACGGCGGTGATGTAGGTAGCGGGACTGCCCACCGCCTCTATCACGACATCCGGCCCGTAGCCTTCGGTAATCTCCTGCAGACGGGCGTGGATCTCCTCGGTACTGGAATTGATGACATAAGACGCACCCACACGTTTGGCCAAGGCAAGCTTCTCGTCGTCGAGATCCACGGCGATGACCGTTGCGCCACGCAGCGAAGCGCGTACGATGGCTCCCATGCCAATCATGCCGCAGCCGATAACCAGCACGGTGTCGATGTCGGTCACCTGTGCACGGCTGACGGCGTGGAAGCCCACGCTCATCGGCTCGATGAGGGCACAGTCACGCGGTGTCATGCCGGCGGCAGGAATCACCTTCTGCCAAGGCAACGCAAGGTATTCGCACATCGACCCGTCGCGCTGCACGCCGAAGGTCTGGTTGTGCTCGCAGGCGTTGACGCGGCCGTTGCGGCACGACGCGCACTTGCCGCAGTTGGTATAGGGGTTGAGGGTGACGCTCATGCCTTTGGCAAACTTCACGGGTACATCCTCTCCCACCTCCTCGATGACGGCTCCCACCTCGTGGCCAGGGATGATGGGAAGTTTCACCATGGGGTTTGCCCCACGGAAGGTGTTGAGGTCGGACCCGCAGAATCCGACGTATTTGATTTTCAACAAGACCTCACCGCTCTTCGGGATCGGCCGTTCCACCTCCACCAGTTGCATGGCTTCGGGGGCTGTGATTTGAATCGCTTTCATACTTGGTATCTTGGTTTTTTAGTTCTTTTGCTGTTTAATAATATGGAGTGACCAGGGTCACTCGGACATGTTCTTTATATAAGGTAAGTCCACCAGGTGGCTGAACCCATAGAACCGCTCGGCGTTGCGCCCCAGAAAGAGGGCTTTCTCCCCGTCGGTGAGCTCGGTGGACTTGCTGACGAAGTCGTACGACATGCGGTAGGTGATGGCGGTGATGGTGCGCGGATAGTCCGACCCCCACATGAGCTTGTCCATACCCACCAGGTCGGCAGCCTCCCTGATGGCGCGCACAGCCCCCCGGAAGGGGTAAAACTCGTCGTTGAAAAGCCACGTGATGCCGCCAGACTCAATCATGACGTGCGGATGGCGCGCCAGTTTGACTTGCTCTTGCCACCCGTCCGTCGTCACCATGCCGAAGTGGCCGATGGCGATGCGCAGGCCGGGGCATTCGGCAATCACCTCCTTCATCTCGTCCACCTGCGTGGCACCGTCCGCCAAGTCGATGGAGAGCATCACGCCCCGCTGTTCCATGAGCTTGAACATCCGCATCATCTCGGGCGTGTTGAGCATCACGCGGCCTTCGGGCAGGAGAAGCCGGTGGGCGGGAATCTTGATGGCCTTGAAGCCTTTGTCGATGAGCGCCTCCGCCTCCGGGAGGAATCCGGGACGACGGAACTCGCACATGCCGCAGACGAAGAAGCGGTCCGGGTAGCGGGAGGCGACCTCCCACAGATAGTCGTTCTGGCAACCGTCGATAAACTCCTGCGTCACCACGGCAGCGGAGACCTGGGCGTAGTCCATGTTGGAGAGGAACACCTCCGCACTGTTGCGTCCGTCCACCATGAAGGGTGGCACCATCTGGCGTATCTCGCCCATGAACTCGGAGCGGCCGTTCCCGAGGGTGCGGACGGGCAGTCCGTTGACCACCGTGTCCTGACGCAGCCACAGGTGCGAGTGGGCATCTATAATATGGTAATCCATGACTTCCGCAGGTTTTAAGAGTTGGCCCAGCTGACGCGTTTCTGGTCGCCGATGATATCCTGTACCTCCTTCACCAATTGCCAGTCGACGGGCGCGTCGGCGTACCCGATGTTCTTCAGCACATTGTCCGGATTGGCGGAGCTGAAGAGCGTGGTGGCGATGCGCGGGTTGCTGACGGCATACTGGATGGCCAGTTTCTCGATGGGATAGTTCCGTGCCTCGCAATGCGCCACAGCCCGTTTGCACGCCTCCACCAACGGAGCCGGTGCCGGATGCCAACCGGGCACGCCGCGTTTGGAGAGGAGACCCATGGAGAGGGGCGAAGCGTTGATGACACCGATGCCCTTGGACTCGAGCATGTCGAGGTAGTCCACCAGCTTGTCGTCGTTCAGGCAATAGTGGCAGAAGCAGAGCACGCTCTCCACGGTACCGGCGGGCACTTTGTTGACCACATAATCTATATTTTCCAGTTGCAGGTCGGTGATGCCGACGTGTTTCACCACGCCCTCGTCGCGCAGCTCGCACAGGGCGGGCAGCGTCTCGTTCACCACCACGTCGAGACTGAAGAAGCGGTCGGCAAACTCGATGTCGTGTACGTTGATGAGGTCGATGTAGTCCACATGGAGCCGTTCCATGCTCTCGTAGACACTCTCTTTGGCACGCTTGGCGGAATAGTCCCACGTGTTGACACCGTCCTTGCCGTAGCGGCCCACCTTGGTGGAGAGGTAATACCTGTCACGCGGAATCTGCGGCAACGCCTTTCCCAGCACGGTCTCGGCTTTGTAGTGACCGTAATAGGGCGACACGTCGATGAAGTTCATGCCGTTGTCCACCGCGGTGTAGACCGCCTCGATGGCCCTCTCCTCCTTAATCTCGTGGAAAACGCCCCCCAGCGAAGACGCGCCGAAACTGAGGTTGGACACTTTCATGCCCGTCTTTCCAATCTCATTGTATTGCATAGTTTATTACGTATTTTAGGTTTTCAATTGGTTTTAGTGCCACAAAGGTATATATATTTCTTCGATTTTTCCTATTTTTGCACCGCATTACATTAAAATATAAACGACTAATATGGGAACAACGGCCAAGTTGTTGCTTCACTGTCCCGACAAACAAGGGCTTTTGGCGGAAGTGACAAACTTCATTATGATTAACAACGGGAATATCGTGTATCTGGACCAGTACGTAGACCGCGTGGAGAACGTCTTCTTCATGCGCATCGAATGGGAGCTGGGAGAGTTTCTCATCCCCAAGGACAAGATCTACGACTACTTCCACACGATGTTCGCACAGAAATACGACATGGATTTCCGTCTCTATTTCTCGGACGTGAAACCTAAAATGGCTATCTTTGTCTCGAAAATGTCGCACTGTCTGTACGACATGCTCTCGCGGTACGCCATGGGAGAATGGGACGTGGAGATTCCGCTGATTGTCAGCAACCATCCGGACTTGAAACCGGTGGCCGAACAGTTTGGCATTCCGTTCCACGTATTCCCCGTCACCAAGGAGAACAAGGCGGAACAGGAGAAGGCGGAGATGGAACTGCTGGCGGAAAACAAGGTCAACTTCATCGTTTTGGCACGCTATATGCAGGTCATTTCGGAGAACATGATCAAGGCTTATCCGAACAAGATTATCAATATCCACCACTCGTTCCTGCCGGCGTTCGTGGGTGCGAAACCCTACCATGCGGCTTTCGCGAGGGGCGTGAAGATTATCGGTGCCACCAGCCACTACGTCACCACGGATCTGGACGCGGGTCCCATCATCGAGCAGGACGTGGTGCGCATCACGCACAAGGATACGCTGAACGACCTGGTGAACAAAGGCAAGGACCTGGAGAAGATTGTCCTCTCGCGCGCCGTGCAGAAGCACATCGACCGGAAGATTCTGTCCTACCACAACAAGACGGTAATCTTCAACTGACGCGGACGGGGCGACGGACAGGGGGCGACAAGAAAAGAAACGTTTAAAACTATGAATGTAGTTATCGTAAAATACAATGCCGGAAACATCTATTCGGTGGACTACGCGCTCCGCAGGTTAGGCGTGAAGGCGGAAATAACCGCCGACGAAGAGAAGCTACGCCGGGCGGACAAGGTAATCTTCCCCGGTGTGGGCGAGGCGGCCTTCACCATGCAGTACCTCCGCGAGAGCGGACTGGACAAGGTGATTACTTCGCTGAAGCAGCCCGTGCTGGGCATCTGCCTGGGCATGCAGTTGCTCTGCAGCCATTCGGAGGAGGGCGACGTGGACTGCTTAGGCATCTTCGACGTGCCCGTGAAGCGGTTCGTGCCACAATGTCATGAGGACAAAGTGCCGCACATGGGGTGGAACACGCTGGACGAGACGCGCGGCGACCTGTTCCGCGGTTTCAGCAAGCCGGAGTTCGTCTACTTCGTACACAGCTACTACGTACCCCTGTGCGCGGACACGGCGGCGCGCACCGAATACATCCTCCCCTACAGTTCGGCCCTGCAGAAAGACAACTTCTACGCCGCCCAGTTCCACCCCGAGAAGAGCGGAAGCGTGGGCGAACGCATCCTGGACAATTTTCTAAAACTATAAAACATATAGGTATTATGATAGAGATTATTCCCGCCATTGACATTATCGACGGCAAATGCGTCCGCCTGTCACAAGGTGACTACGAGCGCAAAACGGTATACAGCGAAGACCCGCTGGAAATGGCCAAGGAGTTTGAAGCCTACGGCATCCGGCGCCTGCACGTGGTGGACCTGGACGGAGCGGAATCGAAACACGTGGTAAACTACCGGGTGCTGGAACGCATCGCGTCGCGCACCTCACTGAGGATAGACTTCGGCGGCGGCGTGAAGAGCGACGAGGATTTGGTAATCGCCTTCGAGAACGGAGCCGAGATGGTGACGGTGGGCAGCGTGGCGGTGCAGAAACCCGAGCTGTTCCTCAAGTGGATGGAACGTTTCGGCAACGAGAAACTCATCCTCGGGGCGGACGTGAAGAACAACCAAATCGCCATCAACGGATGGAAGGAAGAGAGCCAACAGGAGCTGATTCCTTTCCTGGAGAGTTACATAGAGAAAGGTGTCAACAAAGTGCTTTGCACGGACATCAGCCGCGACGGTATGTTGCAGGGACCAGCCACAGAACTTTACAGGCAGGTGATGGAGGCTTTCCCCAACATCCAGCTGATAGCGAGCGGCGGCGTGGGCTCCATTGCGGACATCGACGCGCTCGACAAGGCCGGCATCCCGGCGGTGGTATTCGGCAAGGCTTTCTACGAGGGAAGAATCACGCTGAAGGAGCTGAACGACTACCTGGTGAACGCGGACACCGACAACGAAAAATAAACCCATGTTAGCAAAACGTATCATACCGTGCCTCGACATCAAGGACGGGCAGACCGTGAAGGGGACCAACTTCGTGAACCTGCGCCAGGCAGGCGACCCGGTGGAACTGGGACGCGTCTACAGCGAGCAGGGAGCGGACGAGCTGGTATTCCTGGACATCACCGCCAGCCACGAAGGACGCAAGACATTCACCGACCTGGTGAAACGCGTGGCGGCGAACATCAGCATCCCCTTTACCGTGGGCGGCGGCATCAACGAGCTGAAGGACGTAGACCGCCTGCTGAGCGCGGGAGCGGACAAGGTGAGCATCAACTCCGCCGCGCTGCGCAACCCGGAGCTGATAGAGGAAATCGCCTCGCACTTCGGCACGCAGGTCTGTGTGGTGGCCATCGACGCACGGCAGACGGACAAGGGGTGGAAATGCTACCTCAACGGCGGACGCGTGGAGACGGACCGCGACCTGTTCCAGTGGGCCAAAGAGTGCAACGAACGGGGCGCAGGCGAGATTCTGTTTACCAGCATGAACCATGACGGAGTGAAGACAGGCTATGCCAACGAGGCACTGGCGAGGCTGGCTTCGACGCTTACCATCCCGGTCATCGCCTCGGGAGGAGCGGGCAGCATGGAACACTTCAAGGAGGCTTTTGAACAGGGAAAAGCCGATGCCGCACTTGCCGCAAGCGTTTTTCACTTCGGAGAGATAAGGATTCCCGAATTAAAACAGTATCTTTGCGCCAACAATATAAATGTTAGACTTTAAGCTATTAAGACAGAAGAATATGGATTTAGACTTTGAAAAGATGGGGGGCCTGGTTCCCGCAATCATACAGGACAACTGCACGCAGAAGGTGCTGATGCTGGGCTTCATGAACAAAGAGGCTTACGAGAAGACGGTGGCCACGGGTAAGGTGACTTTCTATAGCCGCACGAAGAAACGCCTTTGGACCAAGGGCGAAGAGAGCGGCAACTTCCTGAACGTGGTCTCCATCAAGGACGATTGCGACCACGACACACTGCTTATCAAAGCCAACCCAACCGGTCCGGTTTGCCACACGGGAGCCGACACTTGCTGGAACGAGAAGAACGAGGCGGACATCCTCTTCCTCTCCTATCTGCAGGATTTCATCTGCAAGCGTCATGAGGAGATGCCCGAGAAATCCTACACCACTTCCCTCTTCCAGTCCGGCGTGAACCGCATGGCGCAGAAGGTGGGCGAAGAGGCCGTGGAGACCGTCATCGAAGCGACCAACGGAACGGACGACCGCTTGATATACGAGGCTTCGGACCTGATTTACCACCTCATCGTGTTGCTCACGTCGAAAGGCATGCGCATCGAGGATTTGGCCCGCGAGTTGAAATCGAGACATAAAGAATAAGGAAGGAAGGGCAAACAAAATGAGGCTGATTGACTACCGGAATGTCGAGGTTCAGCAACAGGGACACACTATCCTCTCGGAGGTGAACTTCCAGCTCAACGAGGGGGAATTCGTCTACCTGATAGGCAAAGTGGGCAGCGGCAAAACCAGCCTGCTGAAGACCTTCTACGGCGAACTGCCTTTGGCGGCGGGAGACAAGAGCGAAGTGCTGGGCTACGACATGCAGACCATCCGGCGCAAATACATTCCGGACTTGCGCCGGAAGCTCGGAATCGTGTTCCAGGACTTCCAGTTGCTGACGGACCGCAACGTGGTGGAGAACCTGCGCTTTGTGCTCAGAGCCACGGGATGGAAGAACCGGGAAGAGACGGAACGCCGTATCGGCGAGGTGCTTGACCTGGTGGGCATGCGTTCCAAGATGGAGAAGTATCCGCACGAACTGTCCGGCGGCGAGCAACAGCGCGTCGTCATCGCGCGCGCCATACTCAACACACCTGCCATCGTGCTGGCCGACGAGCCGACGGGAAACCTCGACGAGGAAACGAGCAACCAGATTGTGGACTTGCTTCGCCATATCAGCGCCAACGGGTCGGCCGTCATCATGACCACGCACAACCTGCGGCTGGTGAAGGAGCATCCCGCCATCGTCTGCCGCTGCGAAGAGGGTCAGGTGAAGGTGGTGACGGAAGAGTTTTATAGACAAACAGATTAATCAAGAACACTAATAAGAACAAAAAGATGAAAGTATTAAAGTTTGGAGGTACATCCGTGGGGTCCGCCCAGAGAATGAAAGATGTTGCCAATTTAATCACTGATGGAGAACAGAAGATTGTAGTTCTGTCGGCCATGTCCGGAACGACCAACACGTTGGTGGAAATATCGGACTATCTCTACAAGAAGAACCCCGACGGTGCGAACGAGGTAATCAACGCGTTGGAGAACAAATACCGAAAACACGTTGACGAGCTCTACACCACAGAAGAATACAAACAGAAGACTCTCGACTTCATTAAAGAGGAATTCAACTTTATACGTTCATACACGAAAGACCTGTTCACGCTGTTCGAGGAGAAGGTTATCCTGGCACAGGGCGAAATCATCTCCACCAACATGGTGACCAACTACCTGTTGGAGCGTGGTGTCAACGTGGTGTTGCTCTCTGCGCTGGACTTTATGCGCACGGACAAAAACGCGGAGCCGGACGCCGTCTACATCAAGGAGAAGCTGGCTGCCCAGTTGGAGAAACATCCGGATGCCGACATCTACATCACGCAAGGCTTCATCTGCCGCAACGCCTACGGCGAAGTGGACAACCTGCAGCGCGGCGGCAGCGACTACACCGCATCCCTGTTGGGGGCTGCCATCGACGCTTCGGAGATTCAGATTTGGACTGACATCGACGGCATGCACGACAACGACCCGCGCGTGGTGGAGAAGACCTCGCCGGTGCGTCAGCTGCTCTTCGAAGAGGCAGCGGAATTGGCCTATTTCGGTGCCAAGATTCTGCACCCGACTTGCATCCAGCCAGCCAAATACGCCAACATTCCCGTGCGTCTGCTCAACACGATGGAACCGCAGGCACCGGGTACGCTCATCTCCAACGAGACGGAGCACGGCAAGATAAAGGCAGTGGCGGCAAAGGACAACATCACCGCCATCAAGATAAAATCAGGACGCATGCTCTTGGCTTACGGTTTCCTACGCAAGGTGTTCGAAATATTCGAGAGTTACCAAACACCTATCGACATGATCTGTACCTCCGAGGTGGGTGTCTCCATGTCCATTGACAACAAGAAGCACCTGAACGAAATTCTGGACGAACTGAAGAAGTACGGAACGGTGACGGTAGACGATGACATGTGCATCATCTGCGTCGTAGGCGACCTGGCTTGGGAGAACGTCGGCTTCGAGTCATTGGCGATGAAGGCGATGAAGGACATTCCCGTGCGGATGGTTTCCTATGGCGGCAGCAACTACAACATCTCGTTCCTCATCAAGGAGGCCGACAAGAAACGCGCATTGCAGGCACTGAGCGACACGTTGTTCAATCACTAAACCCATACGATACATTACACTAAACATGACAAAAGGAGTATTCCCGGTAGAGAAGTTTAGAAGCATTCAAACTCCTTTCTACTACTACGATACAACACTGTTGCGCGAGACGCTGAAGAGCGTGAACACCGAAAGCGGCAAATACCCGAACTTCTGTGTACACTATGCGGTGAAGGCCAACGCCAACGAGAAGATACTGACAATTATACGAGAGAGCGGTCTGGGCGTGGACTGCGTGAGCGGAGGCGAGATAAAGGCGGCCATCAGCGCCGGCTTCCCCTCCAGCAAGATAGTCTACGCCGGAGTGGGCAAAGCGGATTGGGAAATCAACCTGGGACTGGACAACGACATATTCTGCTTCAACGTGGAGTCGATTCCCGAGTTGGAAATCATCAACGAGCTGGCAGGAAAGAAGGACAAGGTAGCCAACGTGGCTTTCCGCATCAATCCCAACGTGGGGGCGCATACACACGCCAACATCACCACGGGACTGGCGGAGAACAAGTTCGGCATCAGCATGGAGGATATGGACAGGGTGATTGACATCGCCGCCACCATGAGCCATGTGAAGTTCATCGGGTTACATTTCCACATCGGTTCACAGATACTGGACATGAGTGACTTCATCGCGCTCTGTAACCGCATCAACGAGTTGCAGGAGAAGCTGGCGGCACGCCAGATTATCGTACCGCACATCAACGTGGGAGGCGGATTGGGCATCGACTACCAGCATCCGAACCGTCAACCGGTTCCCAACTTCGCGGAGTATTTCGCCGTGTACAACAAGCACCTGAAGCTGCAACCCAAGCAAACGGTTCACTTTGAATTGGGCCGTTCGCTGGTGGCTCAGTGCGGAAGCCTGATTACGCAGGTGCTCTATGTGAAGCAAGGCAAGCACAAGCAGTTCGCCATCGTGGACGCGGGCATGTCCGACTTGATTCGTCCCGCCCTCTACCAGGCTTACCACAAGATAGAGAATCTCACGTCGGAAGCCCCTGCGGAGGCTTATGACGTGGTGGGTCCCATCTGTGAGTCGTCTGACGTGTTCGGCAAAGCCATCGACCTGAACAAGGTGACGCGAGGCGATTTGATTGCCTTGCGATCGGCCGGTGCCTACGGTGAAATCATGGCGTCGATGTACAACTGCCGTCCTCTGCCAAAAGGTTATACGACCGAAGACTTGCGGTAAGAGACTATCCCAAGGACAAGTCTGAACAAGATAGCTCCACAGCCGGTGCGCATTGCGTATCGGCTGTGTCCTTTCTTATTCGAACCGAATGGATTTGGCTGGCTTGATGTTGGAAATCAAGAAGGATGGACCTACCAGAATCAGAATCGACACGATGAAAGCGCCCACGTTGAGGAGCAGCCAAGTGTAAGGGTTGAAGTAGACGGGCACGGCATCGATGTAGTAGTTGGCAGGGTCGAGTTTCACCAGCTGCCACTTCCACTGCACGAAGCAGAGCGTCAGCCCGACAACGTTACCCCAAAACATCCCCTTGCCGATGATGAAAGCGGAGAAGTAGAGAAAAACACGCTGGATGGATCCGTTGCTTCCGCCCAAGGCCTTGAGCACACCAATCATGTTGGTACGTTCGAGGATGATGATGAGCAACCCGGAAATCATGGAGAAGCCCGCCACGCCCATCATGAGTATCAGAATGACCCATACATTCAGGTCGAGTACGCTGAGCCAGGCAAAGAGTTGAGGATTCAACTCTACCACGGTCTGCGAAAAGTAGTTGTTTCCGTAGTGGTCTTCAGCACCTCTGAGCCGATTCCCCACAGCCATCGACACCTCGTCCAACCTATCGAAATCCGCCAACTGCAGTTCCACGCCACTGACCTGGTCGGCATTCCAACGGTTGAGCCGCGTAGCGGTGTAGAGGTCGCCAATGAGGAAGAGGTTGTCGTAATCGGAGAAGTTGGTTCGGTAGATGCCGGCAACGGTGAGCTTGCGCACACGCACGTCCTTCTGTAAGTAATAGGTGTAGACGGCATCCCCGAGACGGAGTTGCAGTTTGTCCGCCAAAGCCTTGGAGAGCAACACCTTGTTGGAAGCGGCGGAGTCCGTGAAGGCAGGGATTTCGCCCTCCACCAGACAATGCCGCAGGAACGAGAGGTCGTACTCCTGCCCTATTCCTTTATAGATGATTCCTTGAAATTGCGTGTCGGTCTTGATGAGTCCCAACTTGGTGGTATAGCGCTGCACGTGGCTGACACCGTCCGTGGACTGGAGAGCCGAGAGCAGGCTGTCCGTGGCGGCAATGGGCAACGTTTCGTACGACTGTCCGCTGAAGTAGTTGCTCACCTGGATGTGCGAGGTGAGACCGATGACCTTGGAACGCACCTCGCGCTTGAAACCCATCACCACGCAGAGCGACACAATCATGACGACCAAACCCAACGCCATACCTATGGTGGCAATGCGTATGGCAGGTTTGGCTATCTGTCGTTTATTTCCTTCGCTTTTGAAATAGATTCGTTTGGCTATGAAAAACTCAAAGTTCATGCAGTCACTTGGTTCTTCCCGGGTAAGCCTCCAGCGCTTTCTGCAAGACGAACAGAGCCCGTATCAAATCTTCTTTCTTCAGAACGTAGGCTATACGCACCTCATCCTTGCCCGCACCTGGCGTGGTGTAGAATCCGGAAGCGGGTGCCATCATCACCGTTTCGTTCTCGTAGTTGAACTCAGACAAGCACCATGCGCAGAATTTCTCGGTGTCGTCCACCGGCAGACGGGCTACCGTGTAGAAAGCTCCCATGGGGATTGGCGAGTAAACGCCCGGTATGCGGTTCAGTCCGTCAATCAAGCACTTACGGCGTTCCACGTACTCATCGTACACCTCGCGCATGTAAGTCTCCGGAGTCTCCAGCGACGCTTCCGCGGCAATCTGTCCTATCAAAGGAGGGCTCAGACGAGCCTGACAGAACTTCATCACGGTCTGACGGATTTGTTTGTTCTTGGTAATCAACGCGCCCACACGGATGCCGCACTCCGAATAACGTTTCGACACGGAGTCGATGAGCACCACGTTCTGTTCGATGCCTTCCAAGTGGCAGGCGGAGATGTAGGGCGAACCCGTGTAGATGAACTCACGGTAGACTTCGTCCGAGAAAAGGAAGAGGTCGTACTTCTTCACCAAGTCACGAATCTGGTTCATCTCACGGCGCGTGTAGAGGTAGCCCGTCGGGTTGTTGGGGTTACAGATGAGGATTGCCTTGGTACGCTCGTTGATAAGCTCCTCGAACTTTTCCACCTTCGGGAGCGAGAAGCCCTCATCGATGGTGGTAGTGATGGTACGTATCACCGCTCCGGCAGAGATGGCGAACGCCATGTAGTTGGCGTAGGCCGGTTCAGGAACGATGATTTCATCACCAGGGTTCAGACATGACATGAAAGCGAACAGCACCGCTTCGGAACCACCCGAAGTGATGATAATGTCTTCCGGAGTGAGGTTGATATCATATTTCTTGTAGTAGCCTGTCAGTTTTTGCCGATAGCTGAGGAATCCGTCACTCGGGCTATACTCCAACATCTTGCGGTCGATGCTTCGTATGGCATCCAACGCCACTTCCGGCGTGGGCAGGTCCGGCTGTCCGATATTCAGATGATAGACGTGTATCCCTTTCCGTTTGGCGGCTTCAGCAAGCGGAGCCAGTTTCCGGATGGGTGAAGCCGGCATTTCAACTCCGCGAATAGAGATTTGTGGCATGTTCTTAGCAGTTGTTATTGTTAATACATCATGCAAAGATAGCTCATCGCCCCCAACGGACAAACAAAAATCCCGATAAAATAGGAAAAAGAATCTTCGTCGCCCTTTTTCGTTATCGTTGTGGAAATAATTGTGTAAGTTTGCTCCCCGAAAGAAACAAAAAGACAGACCGTTTCACGGAAACAATTAAATGTAATTTCATTAATCATTATGATGCACAACTGGTTTGAATGCAAGATCCGTTACGAGAAGACCTTGGAAAACGGACTCAATAAGAAAGTGACAGAACCCTACTTGGTGGACGCTTTGAGCTTCACCGAGGCGGAGAAACGAATCATCGAAGAGATGACCCCCTTCATCAGCGGAGAGTTTACCGTTTCGGACATCAAGCGCGCCAACTACAGCGAGCTCTTTGCATCCGACGAAGAAGCCGCCGACCGCTGGTTCAAATGCAAGCTCTACTTCATCACGCTGGACGAGAAGAGCGGAGCGGAGAAGAAGACCGCCACACAGATACTGGTACAAGCCGCAGACCTGCGCGATGCGGTGAAGAAGCTGGACGAGGGAATGAAAGGCACGATGGCAGACTACTCCATCGCCTCCATCAGCGAGACCATGATTATGGACGTTTACCCTTACGAAGCGGAGCCGGACGTGAAACCCGAGTTCCCCGAAGCCGGCCAGACCCTGTAAACCCACGCAACCATGACTGACATCGCACATAATCTGCAAGCGGTAAAGGCGGAACTCCCACCGTCGGTGCGCCTCGTTGCCGTGTCGAAATACCAACCGATGGAATCCATCGAAGAGGCGTACGCATGCGGTCATCGGGTGTTCGGTGAAAGCAAGGCCCAGGAACTCGTCGCCAAACAGGAGGCGTTGCCGAAAGACATCGAGTGGCATTTCATCGGACACCTGCAGAGCAACAAGATTAAATACATCGCACCATTCATCTCACTTATCCACAGCGTGGACAGCTACAAGCTGCTGACCGAGATTGACCGTCAGGCCGAGAAGTGCGGACGGGTGATTCCCTGCTTGCTGCAGATGCACATCGCTACGGAGGAGACCAAGTTCGGCTTCTCCGAAGAGGAGTGTACCGAAATGCTGCAGGCCGGCGAATGGAAGACCCTGAGCCATGTGAGCATCTGCGGACTGATGGGCATGGCCAGCAATGTGGACGACGAGAAGCAAATCCGTGCGGAGTTCGAGACGCTCCACTCCTATTATAATAAGGTAAAGGAGGAGTACTTCAGTCAAGATCCCGCATTCAAAGAGCTCTCCATGGGTATGAGCCACGACTACCCCATCGCCATCCAGGCCGGTGCTTCGTTGGTGCGTGTAGGCAGCAAGATTTTCGGTGACCGTATCTACAAATAACTCCACTGCGGAAGTTCATTCACGATACTGAATACGCCAAGAGGGATTCCATCGAGTTCCCTCTTGGCGTATTCTATAGACAATAGTAGAGAAAAAGTGTTCTTTTTTCACCTAAAAGCGTTTTAATGGAAGAAAATGTTTGCTGGTTATGTATTAAGACCTATCTTTGCACAAATTAAGTTTAACTGTGCAATAGTATGGAAGAAAGTTTTATTGCCTACATTGAGAAGGGAATAAAGGAGCACTGGGATTTGGATGCTCTGACCGATTATAACGGCTCGACATTACAATACAGGGACGTAGCCCGAAAGATAGAGAAACTGCATATCATGTTCGAAGCGAGTGGCGTAGTCAAGGGTGACAAGATAGCCATCTGCGGACGCAACAGTTCCTATTGGGGCTCGGCGTTTTTGGCAATCGTCACCTACGGAGCGGTGGCAGTGCCTATCCTTCACGAGTTCAAAGCGGAGAACATCCACCATTTGGTCAACCATTCCGATGCCAAGATCCTGTTGGTCGGTGACATGGTGTGGCCGGAGTTGGATGCCGACCAAATGCCGGACCTCGAAGGCATCATCCTAATCAATGACTACTCGCTGTTGGTGTCGCGTACCGAGAGATTGACCTACGCACGTGAGCACCTCAACGAGATGTTCGGAAAGAAATACCCGAAGAACTTCAGAAAGGAACATGTAAGCTACTACAAGGACTCGCCCGATGAGTTGGCCTTGATAAACTACACTTCCGGAACGACGAGCATGTCCAAGGGTGTGATGATTCCTTATAGGGCACTCACCTCGAACATGATGTTCGCCTATGAAGTGCTGAATCTCAAACCGGGTTCCAAGCTGATTTCCATGCTCCCGATGGCACACATGTACGGACTTGCCTTTGAATTCCTCTATGAGTTCACCGTCGGTTGCCACATCTTTTTCCTCACACGCATACCCAGCCCGAAAATTGTATTCCAGGCATTCGCCGATATCAAGCCCAACATTATCATCGCCGTTCCGTTGATTATCGAAAAGATTATCAAGAAGAACGTGTTGCCTAAGCTACAGACTCCTACGATGAAGATTCTGCTCAAGGTGCCTATCATCAACGACAAGATAAAGACTACGGTTCGCGAGCAGGTTATCAACGCTTTCGGAGGCAAGTTCTACGAGGTGATTGTCGGCGGAGCCGCCTTCAACCCCGACGTGGAGAACTTCTTGAAGATGATTGATTTCCCCTACACCGTTGGATATGGAATGACAGAGTGCGCACCCATCATCTGCTACGAAGACTGGAAACGTTTCGCTCCGAACTCCTGCGGCAAGGCCGTGCAACGAATGCAGGTGAAGGTGCTGAGCAACGACCCGCAACACGAAGTGGGAGAAATCGTCTGCAAAGGACAGAACGTGATGCTGGGCTACTACAAGAATCCCGAGGCGACGGCCGAAGTGCTCGACAAGGACGGATGGCTGCATACGGGTGACTTGGGTGTCATCGATGCCGAAGGCAATGTCTTCATCAAAGGACGTAGCAAGAACATGCTGCTGGGTCCGTCGGGACAGAACATCTACCCCGAGGAGATTGAGGAGAAGCTCAACGGTCTGCCTCTCGTAGCCGAGTCCATCGTAATCCAAAAGGAGGCCAAGCTCTATGGTTTGGTTCACCCCGATTACGACGAGGCCAACGCCCAGAACCTCAGCGATGAGGAGATTGAGCGCATCATGGAGGATAACCGTACCGCACTGAACGCAATGCTCCCCGCCTACTCCCAGCTCTCCGGCATGAAAGTATTTAAGGAAGAGTTTGAGAAGACTCCTAAGAAGAGCATCAAGCGTTTCCTCTACAAAGACGCCATCTAAAAAGGATTTCCGATTAGACAAACTACTGACGGAGCAAGCGGACACACCAGTTCCTTGCTCCGTTTCTTATACCCACCCTACATCTGTCCGGAGCGGACACGACTCAAGGTTTCCGGAGTCATCTGCAGGTAGGAGGCGATGTGCACCAAGGGGACACGCTGCAGAATCTGCGGACTGGATTCCAACAGACGGTTGTAGCGGACATGGGCAGGTTCAAAGCGGAGCATATCGGCTTTCTGTTGGGACAGAATCAGCCCCATCTCCAAGATGTGACGATAGAGCAGGTCAATCTCTCTTGACTCTTCGGTCAGCGTCATCCAGTCGTCATACGAAATGCCCCATGAAGCGGTATTCTCCAAGGTCTCTATCATCAGTTGTGAAGGCTGTTTCAGCCAAAAACTCTCGATGCACGTAAGCATATCGCCCTCACAAGCGAAATGTTCGGTAAGGTCTTTGTTGTACTTGAAGTAGTACTGACGCACGATACCCTTCTCGATAAAGTAGATGTAGTTGCACCGTTCTCCCCTATCGACCAGTTTCTCGCCCTTCTTCAGTTTGAAAGGAACCAAAACCATAGCCAATCTCTCCCTGTTCTGACGCGACAGCTTAAAGTACTTGTCAGAAATCATTTCGGCTATGTCTCTCTTCTTGTCCATCTTACGTCAATCAAGTTTCAGCACCGCCAAGAAGGCTTTTTGCGGCACCTCGACGTTACCAATCTGTTTCATTCGTTTCTTACCCTTCTTCTGCTTCTCCAACAGTTTGCGCTTACGGCTCACATCGCCGCCGTAGCACTTGGCGGTCACGTCCTTACGGACGGCCTTGATGGTTTCGCGCGCAATAATCTTGGCACCGATAGCGGCCTGGATAGCAATCTCGAACTGTTGCCGCGGGATGAGATCTTTCAGTTTCTCGCACATGCGTCGTCCCAGTTCGTAAGCATTGTCCACATGGGTCAGCGTAGAGAGCGCGTCAACGGGTTCGCCGTTCAACAAGATGTCCAGCTTCACCAGTTTGGAAGGTCGGAAACCTGCCGGATGATAATCAAACGAAGCGTAGCCTTTGGAGATACTCTTCAGCTTGTCGTAGAAGTCGATGACAATCTCGCCCAGCGGCATCTTGTAGTGCAGTTCCATGCGGTTGCCGGAAATGTACTCCTGCTTGGCCAGTTCGCCCCGCTTGCTCAGGCAGAGCGTCATGATGGGACCGATGTAATCGGTCGTGGTAATGACGGACGCGTTGATGTAGGGTTCTTCGATGTGGTCAATCAGTGTTGGGTCCGGCATTCCACCGGGGTTGTGCACCTCCGTCATGTGACCCTGTTTGTCATATATCTGGTACGACACGTTGGGCACCGTGGTGATGACATTCATGTTGAACTCCCGGTCGAGCCGTTCCTGCACAATCTCCATGTGGAGCAGTCCGAGAAAGCCGCAACGGAAACCGAAGCCCAACGCGACGGACGATTCCGGCTGGAAAGTGAGCGACGCGTCATTCAGCTGCAGCTTCTCAAGCGACGAGCGCAAGTCCTCAAAATCTTCGGTCTCTATGGGGTAGACACCGGCAAACACCATCGGCTTCACCTCTTCAAACCCGGAGATTGCCTCGCTACAAGGGTTGGCGATGTGCGTGATTGTGTCACCGACCTTCACCTCGCGCGAAGTCTTGATGCCGGAGATGATGTAGCCCACGTCGCCCGTGCGCAGTTCGTTGCGTGGAATCATGTCCATCTTCAGCACGCCAATCTCATCGGCAATGTACTCCTTGCCCGTGTTGAAGAACTTCACCTTGTCTCCCGTACGAATCACGCCGTTTTCTATCTTGAAGTAAGCGATGATGCCACGGAAGGAGTTGAACACGGAGTCGAAAATCAAACATTGCAGCGGAGCCTGTTCATCACCGACAGGATGCGGGATGCGTTCCACTACGGCATTCAGAATCTCCTCCACCCCCATGCCGGTTTTGCCCGACGCACGGATGATGTCTCCGCGGTCGCAACCCAACAGTTCCACGATTTCGTCCTCCACCTCATCGGGCATGGCACTGGCCATGTCACACTTGTTGATGACGGGAATGATTTCCAAATCGTGGTCGATAGCCATATAGAGGTTGGAAATAGTCTGTGCCTGTACACCTTGCGACGCGTCCACAATCAGCAGCGCGCCCTCGCAGGCGGCAATGGAACGGGACACCTCGTAGGAGAAGTCCACGTGTCCCGGAGTATCGATGAGGTTGAGGATGTACTTCTCCCCGTTGTAGGTGTACTCCATCTGTATGGCGTGGCTTTTGATGGTAATGCCTCGCTCGCGTTCCAGGTCCATGTCGTCGAGCATTTGTCCTTCCGTGACCTGGATGGTGTGCGTGTATTCCAACAATCTGTCAGCCAAGGTAGACTTACCGTGGTCAATATGAGCTATTATGCAAAAATTGCGAATATTCTTCATGTAGGTTCTTCTTACTTTCGTGTTGCAAAGGTAGAAAAAATTCCAAACTAACAAAGGCCGTTGGGGCTATAATGTAATGAGCGAATTTATCGGGAACTATTCGCCCGGATAACGCAAGCGGTTGCACCTGCCAACGTGACTTAGTACAGATTTACTTTACACCGTTTTAACACTTTAAAAAGTAAAGAAAT
>CAVJRQ010000067.1:0-8581 GCA_963652075.1 Acutalibacteraceae bacterium | reverse complement strand
TAAGTACTTTCATCGGGCAACGTAAGTACTTGCGTGGACACACGTAAGGTGTATCCTTAGTCAGGAGTTCTTTGCGCGATAATAAAGGGTACAGCAGTTGTTCTCCACGAAGCAGTCTTGTGCGGTGTGTTGCAGCTGCGCAGCGGTCACGGAACGGTAACGTTTCACTTCATCGTTGATGTCCTCCGCCTGACCGACGGTCTCGAAGTAGGCAAGGTTGGTGGCCACGTTCAAGTAGTTGATGTTGCTGAAGAGGAACTCTGACTCAAAGCGGTTCTTCACCTTTTCCAGCTCTTCGCCGCCAACGGGTGTCTGTTGCAGTTTGTGCAGCTCTTCCCACAGAGCCTGTTCCACTTGTTGCAAGGTGATGCCCTCCACAGGCTTTGCCGAGACGTGGAACAACCCTTCGTCCACGCTGCCTGTGATGCAAGCGTCGACAGACGAACAGATTTGCCGTTTCTGCACCAACTCTTGCTCCAACCGGCTGGAACTGCCGTTGGAGAGAATGTCCGACAACATGTCATACACATAGTATTCCGGACTGAGCCGGTCGCACATGTGGAATGCCATATAGAGTGCATCCACGGGTACGTCACGCACTACTTCCAGATGTCGCGGTGCGGTCTGCACGGGCTCTTTGGGTAACCGTCGCAGGGGTACGTCGCGTCGGGGAATGTCGCCAAACCACTTCTCCGTCAAGCGCACCGCCTCGTCGAACGACAGGTTCCCCGTGATGGCAATCACCGCGTTGTTGGGCGCATAGAAGCGGAAGAAGAAATCCTTCACTTCCTCCATGGTGGCGTTGGCGATATGCGAAACATCCTTGCCGATGGTGGGCCAGCGATAGGGGTGGATGGTGTAGGCCAACTCCCTTATCAGGTGCGAAGTGTCGCCATAGGGCTTGTTCAGACACCGCTGTTTGAACTCCTCGATGACCACTTGCCGCTGCACCTCCAGGCTGCGTGGATTGAAGTCCAGTTCCAGCATGCGGTCGGATTCCAGCCAAAAGGCAACCTCCGCGTTCTGTGCCGGCAAGGTGATGTAATAGTTGGTGATGTCGTTGTTGGTCCAGGCGTTGTTTTCACCGCCGGCTTGCTGCACGGGAGTGTCATAATCCTGAATGTGCTTGGAGCCTCCGAACATCAGGTGCTCAAACAAGTGCGCAAAGCCGGTATGGTTCTCGTCCTCGTCGCGTGCGCCCACGTTGTAGACGATGTTCATGGCCATCATCTGCGTAGTCTTGTCCTCGTGGTGCACCAAGCGGAGGCCGTTGGCAAGCGTATGTCTGTTTACGGTTATCACGTGCGGAGGATTTGGTTATTTCACTACGGTTATCTTCTTGATGACGACATCCTCCGATGGACGGTCCGCCCGGTTGGTTTTCACGTTCTGAATCGTCTCCACCACGTCCATGCCGTCAGTCACCTCGCCAAATACCGTGTAGTCTCCGTCCAAGTGAGGCGTGCCGCCGACGGTGGTGTAAGTCTCCTTCTGTTCGTCGTTGAAGCGGAACGGTGACTTGGCGGCTTCCGCTTCAGCCTCCGCTACCAACCGCTCCTGCAGGGCGGCCAGCGAGTCGATGTCGTTGGCCTTGCGCATCAGGTAAATCTCCTTCAGGTGTGGGCGTGTCAGCGAGTCGAACTTCTCTTTCACGAGATTACGGTTGCGGTTCTCCTCCATCCGCTGTAGCGATTCGTCGGAGAAGACTGTGCCGGTGACGATGTAGAACTGGCAACCCGACGAGGCTTTCTCGGGATTCACGTCATCGCCCATGCGGGCGGCTGCCAACGCGCCTTTCTTGTGGTAGTGTTGCGGATAGGCGAACTCCGCCGGAATCGTGTAGCCTGTGTCGCCTTCGCCCAGCATCTTGTCTGCCGGCGCGCCTTTGGAGTCGGGGTCTCCGCCCTGAATCATAAAGTCCTTGATGACACGGTGGAACAGTGTTCCGTTGTAGAATCCCTCCTTCGCCAACTTGATGAAGTTGTCGCGGTGCTTGGGTGTTTCGTTGTAGAGTTTAACTTCGATGTTTCCTTTGTTGGTCTCGATGCAGAGAACGGTTTCGTTATTCATGTTTTGTTTCTTTGATCCGCCACAGGCTGTGAGTAGTGCCGCGGCGATGAGGGTTAGGATATAATTGTTTTTTCTCATGAGTATAGGTGTGTGTGGTTTATCCCATCCGGAATATGTCGACCTTGAACGGTTCGTTGTAGTTGCGGTACTGACCGTTGATTTCCTTCTCCTGCTCGGGGTTCAGTTCGAGTGACTTCTTCAGGTCTTCGGCAGAACCTTCGCTGTCGCCGGCCTGTAGCTTGAGTTGTCCGCGTAGGCGGTAGAACGTGGCGGCGTTGGGATGTACTTCGATGGCCTCGTTCAGCGTCTCCATCGCCTCTTCGGTCTTCTGCTGGCTCATCAGCGTTCCTATCAAGTGCTCGTAAGCCTTCTCGTTGAAGGGGTTTACGCCAATCACCCGGCTAAAGAACCGGCAGGCCTGGTCGCTCTCGCCTTTCAAGCAAGCCACCATGCCGTTGAGCATCAGTGCCTGTTCGTCCTCCGGGGCGAGTTCCAACAGTTTGGCCGCATCGTCGGCGGCCTCTTCCGTCTGCTTCATCTCTTGCAGAATGGTGCCGCGCAGCAGATAAGCCTCGAAGAAGTCCTCTTTCAGCGTGATGGCTCGTGTCAGTTCCGCAATGGCCTGCAACTCCTCCTTCACACCGTGATAGGCTTTACCCAACAAATAATGTATCTGTTCCTGCTTGCTGTCGATGGATTCTCCCTTCTTCAACACGGCAATCATCTCGGTGTAGTTCTCCTGCATGAAGTAGAGATTTCCCAAGGTGAGATAGGCGTGGATGTTCTCCGGCTCCTTCTCCATCACCGCCTGTTGCAGCTGGCACGCCTTGTCCAGCTCATTGAGCTGCAGGTAGGCGGTGGTCAGGTAACCACGCAGTTCCGGGTCGTCGTTCAGGGCGTACGCACCCTCCAGACACTTTCGGGCGTAATCCGCCTTCCCTATGCGTAGAGCGCGGATACCGTCGTACTTCAGTATGTCGAAACGTTTTTGCTCCTCTTGTGCCTTCTTCTCCTCCGGAGTGGCTGTGTCTCCTGTGAACAGGCGTTTCAGTAAGTTCTTCATAACGAAAAATGATAAATGGTTTGTAACTCTTTTCGTGAGTCGTTGGCAAAGGTACAATAATTTCATATCTTTGCCACACAAACGCAATTACTAATAACGTATGAAAAACATCTGTTCGTTGCTGCTCACCGGATGCCTGTTGGTGGCAGTCGCGTCTTGCGCCCCCTATGAAGAGACCTCCGACGGGGTCATCGTGAGGACATCTCCCTCAACCTCCAATGGCAATCGGCTTGTACGTTTGGAGGTGATAGACAGTAAGATAATCCATGTGACGGCAACCAACGAACAACGGTTTGACAATTCCGAAAGTCTGATTGTGCTTCCCGGCAAAGAGAAAACCCGCTTCCGTGTGAGCCGGCAGGGTGACAGCATCATCCTGACGACACCCGATTTGCGTGCCGGCGTGAAGAGGTCTACGGGCGAGGTATGGTTTGCCGATGACAACACGGGAAACCTCTACTTGCGTGAACAAGAGGGTGGTGGTAAGTATTATGAACCCGTCGGCTCCGGGTCGGACAAAGGGTACTCCATCCGCCAGGTGTTCGAATCACCCGATGACGAGGCATTCTACGGACTGGGGCAGCATCAGTCGGACGAGTTCAACTACAAAGGCAAGAACGAAGAACTCTTTCAATACAACACCAAGGTGTCCGTGCCTTTCGTGGTCTCTTCGCGCAACTACGGAATCTTGTTGGACAGCTACTCGCTATGTCGCTTTGGCAACCCTAACGACTACTCGCAGCTGAACGAACTCTTTACCCTGTACAATAAGGAAGGAAAAGAAGGGACGCTCACCGGCACATACCGGTCGGATAAGGGGAGCACCGTGGTGCGCGACGAGGAAAATATCTATTTCGAGAACCTGAAGACCATAAAGAACCTGCCGGAAAACTTCCCCCTGGCAAAGTCCGATGTCATCTATGAGGGGACACTGAAGCCCAAACAAGATGGCGAGTACAAGTTTATCCTCTACTACGCCGGTTACATGAAAGTCTACATGGACGGACAGCTGGTGGTGCCCGAGCGTTGGCGTACGGCATGGAATCCCAACAGCTACAAATTCTCCTTCCCCATGAAGGCCGACAAGACCGTGGATCTGAAGATAGAATGGAAACCCGACGGCAACGAGTCGTACTGCGGCTTGCGCGCCTTGGCTCCCGTAGACCCCAAGGAACAAGGCAGGCTTTCCCTTTGGAGCGAGATGACACCCCAACTGGACTATTACTTTATAGCCGGGGACAACATGGACGAGGTGATACGCGGCTACCGCAAACTCACCGGTAAAGCCCCCTTGATGCCCAAGTGGGCGATGGGGTTCTGGCAGAGCCGCGAGCGATACAAGACCTCCGCAGAACTGCTGGACGTGCTGAAGGAATTCCGCAAACGACAAATCCCGATAGACAACATCGTACTCGATTGGAGCTATTGGCCCGAAGAGGGGTGGGGCGACCACGAGTTCGACCGAAACCGCTTTCCCGACCCGCAAGCCATGGTCGACTCCATCCACGCCATGGATGCGCACTTCATGATTTCGGTTTGGCCCAAGTTCTACACCAATACGGACAACTTCCGCGAATTCGATGAAAAGGGACTAATATACAGACAGTCCGTGGTGGACAGCTTGCGCGATTGGATAGGGAAGGGCTATCATTACGGATTCTATGATGCCTACTCCGACGAAGGACGCGATATCTTTTGGCGACAGTTGCGCGAATCGCTCTATCCCCTCGGCATTGACGCCTGGTGGATGGATGCCAGTGAGCCCAATGTGCGCGACTGTACCGACATGGACTATCGCAAGGCTCTCTGCGGCCCCACACATTTGGGCTCGTCTACACGATACTTCAACGCCTATGCGCTCATGAACGCGAAGGCCATCTACGAAGGACTGCAAGAGGCCGATTCCACCAAGCGCGTGTTCCAACTGACCCGTTCGGGCTTTGCCGGACTGCAACGTTACTCCACCGCCACGTGGAGCGGTGATATCGCATCCCGTTGGGAGGATTTGAAGGCGCAAATCCCTGCCGGGCTCAACTATTCCGTTAGCGGCATTCCTTACTGGACTATGGACATCGGCGGCTTCTGTGTGGAGAAACGCTTCGTGGAAGCGCAAAAGGAGTGGAACCGTAGCCATGTGGCCAACAAGGATTACGACGAGTGGCGCGAACTGAACACCCGCTGGTTCCAATTCGGCGCATTCTGTCCGCTGTTCCGCGTGCATGGACAATACCCCTACCGGGAGATGTGGAACATCGCCCCCGAAGGACATCCGGCCTACGAGTCGATGCTCTACTATACCAAGCTTCGCTACACGCTCATGCCCTATATCTACAGCTTGGCACACATGGTGACGCGCCAAGGCTATACCATCATGCGACCGTTGGTGATGGACTTCCCGCAGGACAGAACCGCCCGGAACATTGGCGACCAATATCTGTTCGGCTCTGCCATCATGGTGGCACCCGTGTATGAATACGGTGCCCGCACCCGTGAGGTCTATTTTCCCAAGGGGAGTGGTTGGTACGACTTCTATACAGGGAAACACATTGAGGGTGGACAGACTCTCACCGTTGACGCACCTTACGGCCGTATTCCGCTGTTTGTACGCTCCGGCTCCGTCATCCCTGCCAAGGTGCCCGCTCAGCACACGGGAGGAAAACCGGACTATGACTATATCGCCTTTCTCTACGGACCTCAGGAGGGCAACGCCTTCACCATCTACGAGGATGATGGCGTGAGCACCGACAATAAGTATGTGGAGATAGCCCTGCGTGTGGACGAGAAATCGGATTTGGATTACAGGGTCAATTCCGTCAACGGCATGCGGAAGCCGGACTCCGTTCGGTTCAAGGTGGTGACGGTGAACGAAGCCAATCCGTTGCCGTTCCACATCAACGCCCCCGGATATGAGCAGACAATCCGACTGAAAGACGTTAGTACACAAGAAAAATAACTGAAAGATAGAACACTCATGAAAAATAGAAAACAAATCAAAAGGCTCTGCGCCTTGGCGGTAGGCTGTTGCGTAGCCCTTCTGCCCGTGTCGGCACAGCATATACCCGTCTACCTGGACGACTCGCAACCCTTAGAAAAACGCGTGCAGGACGCGCTCAGTCGCATGACGCTGGAAGAGAAAGTGCGCCTCAGCTACGCACAAGGCAAGTTCAGCTCACCGGGCTGTCCGCGTCTGGGCATCCCCGAACTTTGGATGAGCGACGGCCCTCACGGTGTGCGTGCCGAGATAAACTGGAACGACTGGGGCTACGCCAAGTGGAACAACGACAGCGTGACCGCCTTCCCTGCCTTGACCTGTCTGGCAGCCACGTGGAATCCCGACTTGGCCATGCGCTACGGTGTGGCGGTAGGCGAGGAGGCCCGTTACCGCAAGAAAGACATGCTGTTGGGTCCCGGTGTCAACATCTACCGTGTGCCACTCAATGGCCGCAACTTCGAATATATGGGTGAAGACCCCTATCTGGCGGCGGAGATGTGCGTGCCCTATATAAAAGGAGTACAGACTAACGGTGTCTCCGCTTGTGTGAAGCATTTCGCCCTCAACAACCAGGAGCTGTGGCGCGGACACATCGACATACACCTGAGCGACCGCGCTCTGTACGAAATCTATCTCCCCGCCTTCAAGGCCGCCGTCACGCGTGGCGGTGTGTGGAGCGTGATGAGCGCCTACAACAAAGTGCGCGGTGTCTACTGTTCCAACAACAAGCTGCTGAATGTCGACATTCTGAAAGGTGAGTTCGGCTTCGACGGCTGTTTGGTGACGGACTGGGGATCGTGCCACACCACCTACGAGTCTGCCATCTATGGGCTCGACCTCGAAATGGGTACCAAGACCGACGGATTGACCAGCGATGCCGGCATCCCTTATAACCACTACTATCTGGGTGACGAATACTTGCGCCTGATAAAGGAGGGGAAAATACCCATGTCCATCGTCGACGACAAGGCCACCCGTATGTTGCGGCTGCTCTTCCGCACGGTGATGAACCGTCAACGCCCCTATGGCTGTGTGGCTACATCCGAGCACTATCAAGTGGCGCGCGACGTGGCTACTGAAGGCATTGTGTTGCTGCGCAACGAATCCGACAAACAGGGCGACAGACTGCTCCCGTTGCAGGAAGGACGTTATAAGAAGATACTGGTAGTGGGTGACAACGCCACACGCAGTCTCACGAAAGGCGGAGGCTCCTCGGAACTGAAGCCCAAGAACGAATATACCCCTCTGGAGGCTATCCGCCAGCATTATGGGGCTGATGTGGTGACTTACGCCCAGGGCTATGCCGCCGGTCGCCCGCAATATGGAAAGGTTCATCCCGTTCCGCAGGAACGGATGGACTCGCTGCGTGCGGATGCTTTGCGGAAATCCGCTGATGCCGACCTGATAATCTTTGTCGGAGGACTGAACAAGAATCACCAACAGGACTGTGAAGCCGGTGACCGCATCGTCTATGGACTGCCTTTCGGTCAGCCCGAACTGATAGACGGACTCATCGCGACCCGCAAGCCTATGGTGGCGGTGATTGTCAGCGGCAACGCCATCGAGATGCCTTGGCTTAAAGACGTGCCGGCAGTCGTGCAGTCATGGTATCTGGGCACGATGAGCGGTCCTGCTTTGGTAGACATTTTGAGCGGTGCAGTGAACCCAAGTGGCAAGTTACCCTTCTCCTATCCAGCCAAGCTGACAGACTGCCCCGCCATTGCCATGGGTGCCATCAGCTATCCAGGGGACAGCGTTTGCGAGGAATATAAAGAAGACATTCTGGTGGGTTACCGCTGGTACGACACCAAGAAGATAAAGACCCAATTCCCATTCGGTTACGGATTGAGTTACACCACCTTCCAATACTCCGACCCACGGCTTAGCGGTAAAACCCTTACCGCTGACGGCACGCTCGAAGTAAGCTTGAAGGTGAAGAATACGGGTCATGTAGCCGGCAAGGAAATTGTACAACTCTATATCGGTGATGAGAAGTGCAGCCTTCTCCGGCCGCTCAAGGAACTCAAAGGTTTCAAGAAAGTCTTTTTGGCTTCCGGTGAGGAGCAGGAAGTCCGCTTCACCATCACCCCCGAGGAGTTGAAGTTCTTCGACGATGCCCGGCATGCCTGGGTAGCCGAGCCCGGCAAGTTCCGTGTCTATCTGGCTGCCTCGGCCGAAGACGTGCGCCACACCCTGCGGTTTGAGTACAAACCGTGAAAAGACCGGGAATGCGGTTCATCCAAGGAGCTGCACCTCGTTGGGTAATGAGGTATAGGTTCGCTTTTCGGAAGCTGTAGAACCTCTACAAACACACCCACATCAAAGGGTGAAAGGGTGGACTTCCGATTCACGGCTCTTTCATTTAAGTTAGAAAAGAAGACATAATGCCCCTTACCCGACCTGTTGTAAATCGGGCAAATTATTGTTTCTGTATGACAGATAGTTACGCCGTTGTC
>CAVJRQ010000066.1:0-14785 GCA_963652075.1 Acutalibacteraceae bacterium | reverse complement strand
ATTTCTTTACTTTTTAAAGTGTTAAAACGGTGTAAAGTAAATCTGTACTAAGTCAACGTTAACCGACCCTGAATACAACAAACCCCGGCACACCTCATCGGCATGCTCGGGGTTCGTTTTTCGTATTCGCTTAGACTGCCTCGTCCGTTAGATGAACCAACGAACGTAACAGAAATCCTGACGGTGAGGGAGGTCCGGATGTTTGGGGAACATACGGTACATCACCTTGAACGTTCCGGCGTTGTCCACTGCGTAGGTGACCTTGAACGTATAGAGGTTGCCCTCTTTCTTCACCACGTTCATCGGTGCCACGGAGTAGATGTGGTCCTTGCCGTCTCCGTCGGTGTAGATGGTAACCAGCTCAATGCCAACGGCATCGTCCAGTCCCTTCTCATCCACCACATAGGTTGTGGTGTACGGCTGACCGCTCTTGAGGTCGCCCTTCTGCACGTCTTCCTCTTTCTGGCAAGAGACGATTTCGATGGAGTCCCAACGCTCGGCCACGGTCTCCTTCCAGCGCGCGATTTCCTTTGCCTTTTCATTGTCGTTGGCGGACAACATCTTGAAGCGGGCCGCCTCCTTGCAATAGAATTTGCTGAAGTAATCGTCGAGCTGACGTTTCATCGTATAGTGGGGAGCGATGCGGGCAATGGAGTTCTTGATGGTCTTCACCCAACCCTCGGAGAAATCCTTGCCGTCGCGTGCGTAGTACAACGGAACGATCTCGTTCTCCAACAGGTTATAGATGGTGGCGGCATCCAGCTGGTCTTGCTGGCCTTGGTCCTGGTAAGTGCGCTTTTCGGTCAAAGCCCAGCCGGCACCCTCACGGTAGCCCTCCAACCACCATCCGTCGAGGACGGAGAAGTTGATGACACCGTTCATCAAGGCTTTCTCGCCGGATGTGCCGGAAGCCTCCAAGGGACGGGTCGGGGTATTCAACCAAATGTCCACGCCGGAAACGAGGCGACGGGCCAGCTTCATGTCATAGTTCTCCAGGAAGATAATCTTGCCAAGGAACTCCGGACGACGGGAGATTTCGATGATTTTCTTTATCAAGCCCTGGCCTGCGCCGTCGTGCGGGTGAGCCTTACCCGTGAAGAGGAACTGCACGGGACGGTCGGGGTTGTTGACAATCTTGGACAGACGATCCAGGTCGGTAAACAACAGGTGGGCGCGTTTGTACGTAGCGAAACGGCGGCCGAAACCGATGAGCAACGCGTTGGAGTTGATTTTCTCCATCAAAGAGACGATGCGCGCGGGGTCTCCCTGTTGCTTGAGCCACGTGTCGCGGAACGACTTGCGGATGAAATCCACCAGTTTGTTCTTGAGTCCCTGACGGGTAGCCCAAATCTCTTCGTCGGGCACGTTATAGATGGCCTCCCAGATCTTCTCGTTCGACTGGTCGAACATGAATGTGGAGTCAAAATACTTGTTGTACAGAGCCTGCCATTCGGACGCGCTCCATGTGGGGAAGTGAACGCCGTTGGTAACGTATCCCACGTGGTTTTCCTCGGGGAAGTAGCCCTTCCAGATGCCGGAGAACATGTCCTGTGACACCTTTCCGTGCAGACGGCTCACGCCGTTCACCTCTTGGCAGGTGTTGCAGGCGAAGGTGGACATGCAGAAGCGCTCGGAAGAGTCGCCCGGGTTCATACGGCCCATGTCCATCAAATCCGCCCAGGTGATGCCGAGCATCTGGGGATAACCGCCCATGTATTTGCCGAACAGGCTTTCGTCAAAGTAGTCGTGTCCTGCGGGAACGGGGGTGTGTACGGTGTACAACGAAGAGGCGCGTACCAGCTCCAGCGCCTGGTTGAAGGTAAGCCCCTCTTTCACGTAGTCGCAAAGACGCTGGAGGTTGCAGAGCGCGGCGTGTCCCTCGTTGCAGTGATAAATATCTTTCTTGATGCCCAAGGCTTTCAGGGTGAGCATGCCGCCAATACCCAACAGAATCTCCTGTTTCAGACGGTTCTCCCAGTCACCGCCGTAGAGCTGGTAAGTAATCGGACGGTCGAACTCGCTGTTCATGTCGTTGTCGGTATCCAGCAGATAGAGGGAGATACGTCCCACGTTCACCCGCCAGATGTAAGCGTGCACCTGGAAGTTCATGTAAGGCACATCCACTACCAAGGGGTTGCCGTTGGCGTCCATCACGCGCTCCAACGGCAGGCTGTTGAAGTCCTGCGGCTCGTAGTTGGCAATCTGCTGTCCGTCCATGGAGAGCGTCTGCGTGAAATAGCCGTAGCGATAGAGGAATCCGATGGCGCACATGTCCACGTTGCTGTCGCTGGCTTCCTTCAGGTAGTCACCCGCCAAAACGCCCAAGCCTCCGGAATAGATTTTCAGCACGTGGTTCAAGCCGTATTCCATACAGAAGTAGGCCACCGACGGTCTGTTTGCGTCCGGCTTCACGTCCATGTATTCGCGGAAGTTGCGATATACTGAGTTAATTCTCTGTATCAATGCCTTATCCTTAGCCAACGCCTCCAGTTTGTCGTAGCTCAACAGTTCCAACAAACGAACGGGGTTACCTCCAGCCACAGCCCACAATTCGGGGTCGATGCTCTTAAACAACAGTTTGGCCTCCGTGTTCCAGGACCACCAAATGTTATGCGCCAGTTCATCCAACACCTTCAGTTCTTCGGGGATTCTGGAACGTACCGTAATTCCCTTCCAACTCGGTGTGTTTGCATTACTTACTTTGATTTTCATAAAACTAACCTTTTACTATTAGTATCTGTTATTATTTCGATTTCTCGTTTCGCTTCACGGCGTTGCGCAAGGCAATGTCGTACGCCTTGTAGTAGTTGACGATGAAGTGTTTCCACAGCGCATTCCCGGAGATTTCCTTGGCACGCTGCCTTATCAGCGTCACCTCACGCTGGGTGAATCCGGACAGGTCCGACACGGTGTCCTTGATGATGTCCGCCACCTCGGAGTAGTTGTAGTCGGTGCGGTGTATCACCTTCACGCCCTCTTCCAGCTTGCTGTATCCGCCCTTCAACGAGTTCACCCACAGGCCGAAGCCTGCCAGGTCGGTGGTGATGGCGGGTACACTGAAGGCGATGCTCTCAAGCGGCGTGTAGCCCCAGGGTTCGTAGTACGAGGGGTAGATGCTGAGGTCGTTGCCCACAACCATGTCGTAGTAAGAGAGGTTGAAGATGCCGTCGTTGCCGTCCAGGTAGCAGGGCACGAACATCACCTTCACCTTGTCGGTCTTGGCGTTGGACATTCCCAAGTACTTGAGCATGTCCAGCACCTGGTCGTGCGTCATGTTGTGAAGCCAGTGGGTGATGAACGGACAGGGGAGCGCACTGTCGTAAGACCGGTCGCTGGCAAGGCGTTCCTTCAGGTCTTCGCGGGGCTCTCCCACCCAACCGGGAACGCTGACAAACGCCAACACGTTCCTCTTCAGGTTGCGGTCGCGCAGCAGGCGGTTCATCGCCTCCAGGTAAACGTCAATGCCCTTGTTCTTGAATTCGTAGCGTCCGCTGGTGGCGACGATTAGCGTGTCGTCGTCCAGCTCCGTGCCCAACAGTTTGTTTGCCACGTTGAGCATGCGCTTGCGCGCCTCGGCGCGTTTGGCCTGGTACGTCGCACCCTTGGGTACGAAGTCATCCTCGAAGCCGTTTGTCAGTATCGCGTCCGCCGGCTTGTCGAGCAGCTCCTTGCACTCATTGTCGGTGATTTCGCTCACCGTGGTGAAGCAGTCCACGTGGTGCGCGGTCTGTTTCTCGATGCTGTGCTTCGACTGCATATTGAGTTCGTCCGCCATTTGGTCGCCGTTGTAGGCGAACAGGTAGTCGTACAGAGGCTTGTTGTTGCCGGCGATGGAACGGCCGATGGAGGTGGCGTGGGTAGTGAAGACGGTGGCGACCTGCGGCAGTTTTTCCTGTAGATAGAGGGCACCCAGACCGGTCATCCACTCGTGGGCGTGGTAGATTACCTTCTCCTTGGCGGTGATGCCGTAGCGGTAGAAGCTCTCCACCACCTTGGCGGCGGCGTAGGAGAACATGGACGCCTCGTCGTAATCGCCATAGGCGTGCAGCGAGTCAACACGGAAACTCAGCCATGCCTGGGTGTAGATTTCATCCTTGTCCTTGTAGTAATCATCAAAGTTTACCAGTATTACTACCGGACTTCCGGGGATGTCCCATCGGCCGGTGCGGACTTTCAGTCCGTCTTTTTCCTTGGCGTACCGAAGCCAGCCCGAGAAGATGCCGCTGTCCTCGATGAAGTACGGACTCTCCTTCTCTTTCCAAACGTCAGGCCCGATGAAAATCAGACGGTCGCCGAAGCGAGCCTGTAAGGTTTTCGCATGGGTCGAAAGGACCGTGTATATTCCGCCAACTTTATTGCAAACTTCCCAACTTGATTCGAACACGTAGTCGGGAGTCATGAATTCCTTCGTCATACGGTTTTACAATTTGGCGGCGAAATTACAGAATTATCTTGATTTGCAAAAAATTATGAGCCGTTAATTTCCGAACAAGGACAATAAAAGGCCAATAAGCGACAAGAAGGTCTGTGCAACCGGCAAGGATTGCACAGACCTTCTTACTGTTTTACGGTTTGAATTGTCATCAAATCATCAACGCGGCAACCAATGACAGGATGGCGTAGAACTCGGGGAACGCGGCGTAAATCATCGTGTTGGTCAGCACGTCATGTCCCTGCGACACGCCCAAGATGCCGTTGGCGCAAATCTGTCCCTGACGGATGGCGGAGAAGAGGCATACCAAGCCGACTCCCAAGCCGATACCCAGCATCAAGGGACCGTCGGTAGCAAAGTCGCGGCCCATTGACATCAGGAAGGCGACGAATCCGTACAATCCCTGTGTGGCAGGCAGAGCGGAGAGAATCATGTATGCCGCGGACTTGGTGGAGTCTTTCTTCAACGCTCCTTCGGCGGCATTTCCGGCGATGGTTGTTCCATAACAGCTACCGATGCCAGAGAGGCCCAGCATAAGGCCCAAACCTAAATAACCTAAAATTTCATTCATAGCATTTTAATTTTATGTTTCTAATCATTTGTTTTTATTACTGAGAACGGCTTGTAAGGTTCGCCCTTACCGTCATAGCCGGAGTTTTTGAAGTATTCGACGAACGTCAAACGGAGCGGGTGCACAAAGGCACTCAGGCACGACATGGCGATGTTCAGCGTGTGGCCGAAGACAAGGATGAGCCCACAGAAAATCCATCCGGGAACGCCTCCTGCCGCATCCTGCACCATGAAGGCCAGCTGGTTGAACACACCGCCCAACATACCGCCTGCCAAGCCAAGGGCGTAGAGACGGATGTACGAGAGCACGTCGCCCATCAGACCGGTCGCCATGTTGTAGGTGTCCCACAACCCGGCACCGATGTTGACGAAGACATTGCGGCGAATGTTGTTCAACAGGTAGATGCCTATGGAGGCGACGCTGCCGATGATGATGAACGCCCAGGTGGAGACATTCCTGGAGATGACCTCGAAAAACGAGAGACCGCCCGTAGCGATGAAACCGACCACGAGCAAGAGCCATCCCCAGTCGCTCAGCGTATTCTTGAACCCATAGCGCACCGTGTTGGTGATGGCCTTCACCGTCATGGCGATGCAGATGTGTACCACGCCGATGAGGAGGGCCAGCAGCATCTGTTTGTCGTAGCCGGTGCCGTCAATCTTGCCCACAATCATGAATTGCTTCAGCGCGTCGGGCAACTGCAGGTCGAAGAGGCTCACTCCGAAGCAGGAGCCAAGGACTGTGCCCACTACCGTGGTGGCAATGCCCAACGTGATGACCAGATTCATCATGCCTGCCAGCGACTTGGGCATTTTCTTCTTGAGATAGAAGCCCAGCAGCACCAGTATCACGCCATAGCCCGCGTCTCCCATACACATGGCAAAGAAGAGGGTGAAGAATGGGGCGACGATCGGGGTCGGATCGAACTCTGAATAGTCCGGCATGCCGTACATCTTTGTCAGCACCTCGTACATGCGCGTGAAGGCGTTGTTCTTGAACTTAATCGGCGCATTGTCTTCCTTCGTGGCGGCACGCATCGTGTAGTAGATGCCTTTCTCGTCGAGCCACTGAGTGACGGACGCGGCGTTCTCTTCGGGTATCCAGCCTTCCAGCAGCACCACGGCACCTTCCGCCATTTGCTCCCCACTCAACCTGACGGTCTTCAAGTCGATGTTGGACGCAAGTTGTCGCTCATAGTGGCGCGCGGTCTGATAGTAGGCGCGGCAGAACGCTTGCAACCGGGATTGCTTGTCGGATATTTCCGTCAACAGTTGCTGTTTGTCTGCCATCAGCTGGGACAGGCTTTTCCGCGGCAAGCGCAAAGGTTCCAAGCCCAAATCCACCGGCGCACCGGACAGGGTCACAAAGTAAACGGTTCCGTTCACCTTGTCTATAACCACCAGATCTTCGCGCTGGTTCCATTCTTCCTTGAAGTCCTTTTCGGGAGTCGCGTAGAAGCGTAGGTTCCATCCGTATGCCTCCAGACTCTTAATCCGCTCCCAACTGAATTCGCCCCACACGTCCATCTGCGCGATTTCCTTGTCTATAGCAGGGATGCGCAGGTTCAGTTCCTGCAGTTGTCTCTGCAGGTCGGCGTATTGGGTCCACAACGCCTCTTCCTGCATCTCGGGGTGGACGGCTTCCTCCGGCTGTTTGCCGGCCAACTGCGACATCTCGGCGAGCAGGGTCTTGTATTGCGACCGCTTCTGCACAAAGTTTTGCAACTCGGCGTCCATGCCTCCGCATTGTTTCTCGACGACATGCACCACACCGAGGTTTCGTATCCCTTCCAGAAAGGCTTCATATTCCTTATGAAACACCAGGAAGGTGAGCTTTTCCATTTTCGTTATCATGCTTCGGCCTCCTTTCTTCGCTCCTGAATGGATTTCAAGATTTTCTGTGACGACTTGGAGAGGTTTTCCTCGTCCTCCATGAAGCGTTTAATCTTCCGCACAGCGTCCTGATAGCCGGGTATCTGCACCTTCTCGAAGAGGTTCACCTTTTGGGTGGTCTTCTTGCGCGCATACTCCAGCAGGTTCAGTTTCGCCCCTGCGAACTCACGCTCAATGGCGGTTTGGGCCAATCCCCTCAGCAGTTCAATCCCGTCGTAGTACCACTTGGGACTGTTGAACATACTGAACGGGCGGATGCCCAGTTCCACGTTGTCCAGCACCGGAATCCGCACTCCGGCAATCTTCTTCACGTTCAAGTGTACGTCTTTCACACTGATTAAAGACGCGTCAAATTCATTCCACAGAGCGAACATGGCTTCGTATGCCTGAATCTGTTGTTCAAGCCTTTTCTCCAACTCCGCCTCCTCAGCCTTGCATTTCTTCACTTCCATGCGCAGGGCACTCTCCTTGTTCTTGATGATGGGGAGCGTACGCACGCGCACTTTCAGTTGCTTTTCGAGCTGCTGAAGCGAGGTCTTGTTATATTGAAATTTGATAGCCATCTCTTATCCGTTTTTTTACTGTTTGTTCACCCAGAACTCGTCCACCAGTTCCTTCTTGATGTTGACCTCCTCGGGACGGAAGTATTTGCCGAAGAGCGACCATGCCACATCGAGCATCTCCGTGGTGTTGAGGTTGACGTCAATAGCCAGCAGCTGGTTGGCGTAGTCTTTGGCAAAGGCCAGCGTACGCTCATCGTAGTCGGTCAGGTCGAAACCGTTTTCCATCTTGGTCTTGGCGTTGGCGGCATCGGCATACAGACGCACGGCGGCGTTCATCACCTGCGGGTGGTCCTTACGGGTCTTCTTGCCGCTAACCAGCTGTTTCAGACGAGAGAGCGAACGGAACGGGTCTACAATGACCTTACCGATGTCGCTGTCGCGACGCAGGAAGAGCTGACCCTCAGTGATGTAACCCGTGTTGTCGGGCACAGCGTGAGTAATGTCGCCTCCCGAGAGTGTGGTGACGGCAATGATGGTGATGGATCCTCCAGAAGGGAACTGCACGGCTTTCTCGTAAATCTTCGCCAAGTCGGAATAGAGTGAACCCGGCATGGAGTCCTTCGAAGGGATTTGGTCCATACGGTTCGACACAATGGCCAACGCGTCGGCGTAGGAGGTCATGTCGGTCAGCAGCACCAACACGCGCTCGTTCTTCTCCACCGCGAAATATTCGGCGGAGGTCAACGCCATGTCGGGGATGAGGAGTCGCTCCACGGGAGGGTCTTCGGTGGTGTTCATGAAGCAGACGATGCGGTTGAGCGCACCTGCGTTGGAGAACACGTTCTTGAAGTAGAGGTAGTCGTCGTTGGTCATACCCATACCGCCCAGAATAATCTTGTCGGTCTGCGCGCGCAAAGCCACATTGGCCATCACTTGGTTGAAAGGCTGGTCAGGGTCGGCAAAGAAGGGAATCTTCTGTCCCGACACCAAGGTGTTGTTCAGGTCAATGCCCGCAATACCCGTGGCAATCAGTTCCGACGGTTGTTTACGGCGAACCGGGTTCACCGACGGGCCGCCAATCTCCACTTCCGTTCCTTCCACCTCGGGACCTCCGTCAATAGGGTCGCCAAAGGCATTGAAGAAACGTCCGGCCAACTGGTCACTCACCTTGATGGAAGGAGCCTTGCCCAAGAAGACGACTTCGGCATCGGTAGGAATGCCTTCGGTCCCTTCAAAGATTTGCAGCGTGACGTCATCGCCGGCAATCTTCACCACCTGGGCCAACTTTCCGTTGACGGTGGCCAGTTCGTCATAACCTACGCCCGTCGCCTTCAGCGAACAGGTAGCCTTGGTTATCTGACTTATCTTCGTATATATCTTTTGAAATGCTTTTGTTGCCATATCTCTATACTCTAATTAGTTCTGCACCTTTCTTTCCGCCACCAGCTCTTCCAACTGTTTCCTGAAGCCGTTGTACTTGTCCGACTTGTAGGCGGAGTAGTTCATCTGTTTGCAGATGTTGATCATCTTCTTGAAGTAGTCCATCACGTCCAGGAAGTTGTCGAAGGTAAACTCCGTATGGCAGATGTCTATCACCATGTCGAGAATCTCCTCCTGACGCTCCATCGGGGTGACGGCGTCTATCTCGTCGAAAGCGTCCTGCTGCAGGACAACGAAGTCTATGAGTTCGGATTTCCAGAAGATGACGTGGTAGTCAACGGGCACGCCGTCATCGCCCAGAATGTTAATCTGTTCGGAAATCTCCTTTCCGCGCAGCAGCCTGGTCTTTATCTCGTTCACCTTGGCGAGCCACTGGTCGTTGATGCGGTTGGAGATGTACTCCTCAAACTCGGGATACTCTAAGTATTTGGAGTAAGAGTCGATGGGGTTGACGGCAGGGTAACGTTTCTTGTCGGCACGTTCCTGCTCCAAGGCGTAGAAACAGCGGGCCACCTTCTTGGTGTTCTCGGTTACGGGCTCCTTCAGGTTACCACCCGCAGGCGACACGGTTCCGATGAAGGTGATGGAGCCGAACGCTCCATTGTAGAGGCGCACGTAACCGGCACGCCCGTAGAAGTTGGAGATGATGGCGGAGATATCCATCGGGAACGCGTCCGGTCCGGGCAACTCCTCCATACGGTTGGACATCTCACGCAGAGCCTGAGCCCAACGGGAGGTGGAATCGGCCATCAGCAACACTCTCAACCCCATGGAGCGGTAGTATTCCGCCATGGTCATGGCCGTATAGACGGAAGCCTCACGGGCAGCCACAGGCATGTTGGAGGTGTTGGCGATGATGATGGTTCGTTCCATCAGCTTGCGTCCGGTGTGCGGGTCTACCAGCTCGGGGAACTCCGTGAAGATTTCCACCACCTCATTGGCACGTTCTCCACAAGCCGCTATGATTACGATGTCCGCTTCCGCCTGTTTGGAAATGGCATGCTGGAGCACGGTCTTTCCCGTTCCGAACGGTCCGGGGATGAATCCCGTACCACCCTCCACAATGGGGTTCACCGTATCAATGGCGCGCACGCCTGTCTCCAACAGTTTGAAAGGTCTCGGCTTCTCCTGATAGTTGGTCATGGCTTTCTTCACGGGCCACTTCTGTATCATATTCACCGGAATCTCCTTGCCGTCGGCATCCGTCAGCACGGCGATGGTGTCTTCTATCACATAGTCGCCTTCCGCCGCTATGGACTTCACCGTACACGTCCCTTTCAGCAGGAAAGGAGCCATGATTTTCAGCGGTTGGTTATTCTCAAGCACCTCACCCAGCCAGGCCGATGCTTTCACGCTGTCGCCCGCCTTCACCAAAGGTTTGAAGTGCCATTTTCTTTCTTTATCGAGTGGATAGGTGTATTCGCCGCGCTTCAGGAACACGCCCGTCATCTTGTCCAAATCGTTCTGCAATCCGTCGTAGTTCTTCGAGAGCATACCCGGTCCGAGGGTCACTTCCAGCATATGGCCCGTAAACTCGGCCTCCGCTCCTACCTTCAGTCCACGCGTACTTTCGAAGACCTGCACATAGGCTTGACTGCCTATCACTTTGATGACCTCGGCCATCAGACGGTCGCCCCCTGTAGCGATGTAACAGATTTCGTTCTGCGACACAGGGCCATCTACCACGATGGTCACCATATTGGCTATCACGCCACTAACAGTACCTTTTGTTATCATATTGTGTCAATTTATTATTTTCTAAATTCCTCGGGTATACTCACTTCATCTTTCAACGAGGCGATGATGAACCGGAACGCGTCGTACCCTTTCTGCTTGTCGAGACCCGCCCAGCGCTCCGTCAGCGACAGCTTCAACAGGAAAACGAAGACCCGTTCGATGGAGAAGTAGTGGAAGAATGTTGCGTCTTCCATCCAGTTCCATTTCAGTTGGTCCACCTTCCGCTCGCGCTCCAACAGGTCGGAGACTTCCGACAGCCGCGACACGGCATCGTAGTAGTCCAGCACCGCGGAGAGCCCGAAGTCGCGCGCGGTGGATGTCCGCAAGGCTTCGCACACCTCGGTGTCGCCCACCACGTTCGCAGCCACGTCGAGTTTGTACTTACGGGCCGTGATAGCCACCAGCAGATTGTTCAGGTTGAGGTTGAACTCGTACCACCGGGCCACGAACGCATTGCCGCACCGCATGGCGTACTGATAATAGTAGGAAGAGAGCACGTCTTCCGCCAAAGCCTCACAGGCTTCGCCGGCCTCTTTGTCCTTCAGATAACGCTCCACGAAATCATAGAGGTACGCGGGGTATTTCTTGTTCCTTGCGTCATTCTCCTTCACGGCAGTGATTATCGACAGCAGTTCATCGGGCGTGTACACCCCGTAGCTGTTGTCGACAACGGCATCCTTGTCGCGCAGCAAAGCAAGCAGGCAACGGTTGTCATACTGCAGGTAGAACAAGTCCACCGTCCGTCGGTCTTCTTTGGCCAGATAAGGATATATCGTCTCCTTGAAATCCAAAACAGAGCAACTCAGCTTGCCGTCGTCCAACGAAACCTCGGGCAGACCTGTCACTAAACAGTAATAGTTACTCATAAGAACCGGTTTAAAAGAGGATTTCCACTAATTGAGGGCGCAAGAATGACTTAAAATAGTTTTCAAATTCTTCTTCGCCAAAATCTATCTTGTATGCGCCATCGGCGGGAGAGATGGTAAACAAGGCCTTCTGGCCGTTCACCTGCTGGATGGTTACGCCTTTGTCCAACAGTTGTTTGGCCTTGGCGACGAAGTATTTTCTCAGCGGCTCTGCCTCTTTGGTAGAGATGACGATGGGTTCCGTGGCAGACCATTTCTCTGCCAGAGCCACCAGAAAGGCACCAACGGCTTCGTTGTCGTTGGTAAACGTACCCACGCTTTCGGTTACAATCTTGTCGGTAATCAGATTGGCGGTTTCGGTCTTCAAGGCGTTCACTGCTTGGTTGGCAAACAGTTTCAATTCCGATTTGGTGTGTTCTTCAAGCTCTCTCGAACTCTTCTGAGCGGCAACGACAATGGCATCAGCCTCTTTCTTCGCGTCAGCGACGATGCGTGCGGCCTCTTCTTTGGCCTGATCCACCAGCTGACGCGCTTCTTCATTACCTTTCTCTACTCCCTCACGATAAATCTTATCGGTGAGTTCCTGAATTTTACTATCCATAATGAGTCGAATCAATAGTTATGTTATGTTTTTCGCCCAAAGTTACGAATTAGTTTAATCTCGCCTAACAATGAAGAAAAAAAATTGGGCAAAAAGTCACTTTTTGCCCAATTCTACCAACTAATTTACAAGGATGTTACATCCTACGCCTTACGGAGACCGATGCGACCCGGCATCGTCCGGTTTCATTCGTCGGCATGTTCCGAATCTGTCACTCCCGCAAGCGATCCGTTTTCCGTAGCACTGCCAATCCACTTGAGGGGCGTTCCCTTGTTCGTACAACAACTGTAAACATAACCGACCTCATTCTCTGCCGTGCTGTTAAATCCTGCAATACAACCGTATACGCCTCCGCTCTGTGCGCTTCCGTTGGTTCCGTTCGTACACGAGTGGATAGCTCCCCCTTTGAGGTTATACCCCACAACACCTCCGGCTGCTGAACATCCAGCCGTTTCACTGTTCGTAGCCGTGACCGCGCCGTTGTTTGTGTTGGAAGTTATCTGGCAACCATAACTGTGACCGACAATGCCACCCGCTTTGGCGTATTCCGTCGCATTGGCGATATTGGCGGTTACTTCCGCGTAGTTGTATGAGCCACTCACACATCCCGTAGCAATATGCATGTAACCAACAATACCGCCAGCTATCGAGATAGAAACGGCATCCTCTATCGTCACACTACCGTAGTTGTAACAGTTCGATATAGTACTTGCGGCCTTGAAACAGCCAATAATACCTCCTGCATATGATTTCAGTCCTTTACACCGCACGCTTTGGTCGTTCTCGCAATTCTCAACGCCAGCTTCAGCCCATCCGACAATGCCGCCTATCGCCACTGTAGAGGACTCGGACTTCACATTCTCTCCTTCTATCACACCTTGGTTCTGACAATCTTCAATGGTGCCCGAACCGGTATGATATCCTGCAATACCACCAAGGTAAATGTCTATCTTATCTCCCGTCTTCTCATTCACTCCGGATACCGATGCGTAGTTGCGGCATCCTTCTATCGTCCCCCCCCGGTTGACGCCGACCACGCCACCCAGGCAGACAGTCGCCACATCGTCACCGCTATAAGTTACCGTACCGCTCACGATAACATCCTTGATTACTCCGCTATTGTCTCCGAACAGTCCAACCGCCTGACTTTCGGTCTGTATCACAGGTGAAATGCCATTCACCGTATGGTTGCCTCCATTGAACGTACCCTTGAAGGTCACCGCCTTATTATAACCGATTGGAATCCACTCATTACCGTTCAAATCGACATCCGAAAGCAAGTTCACCGTCTTTCCTTCAAAGGAGGTGCCACTGTTCACCAACTCAGAGAAGCCGGCGAACTGTTCCGCGGTGGAAATATCAAAACTGTTCTCCGAAGCACTGTACCAATCGATGTTAGAGGTAGTGCCGTCCCAAATGGAAGCGTCGAGGGTACTGCTACCGGACTGGGAAAGGTCTTCAGCAGCCTTATCCGTCCATTTGGAAATCGATGCCGAAATACTTTCCACGGAATAATAGTCGCGATTCAACACTATATTATAGGTATACTTGTAGGTAGCCTCCCAGCTCGCATCGTTTGTAGTTGATTGTGTGTCACCACCATTTGTTGATGACGTTACCGTACTACCTATAATAAAGGTATAGGTCCGCCGATTCGCCAATACAACCTTTACCTTCTTCCCCGCACACGTTTGCGGCAACAGTATGGCTTCGGAAAGCGTACCCGCCTCATTCGTCTTTGCCGTAATGGCCTTGTTGTTGGCACCTGTAGCCAACGTCAATTCATTGGTAAACACGTTGAGTGTAGCGGAAGCCGCAATGTCTTCCACGGAGAGTTTCAGACCGGACAAGTCGTCAGAATCAAAGTCCGTACCCGCCGATATGTTGAACACGACCTTTGACAGGCGATGTGTAAACTGCAATGTATGTTGAGTTTTCCCTTTCTCAATATTAGTGAGGTTATTACTATAGAGCAAGTCGATGGACACGGGGTCTTCCTGCACGGAGACATCCAGCTTCAATTGACACTCCTCCACTGCACTGTATGGATAATAGGATACAAAATCCACGTCGCCTTCCTGAGGATAGTACAACGCGTCGTTCTTTGTGCAAGGGGTAAAATTGTTCTCAGCGGAATAGGAATACTTCCTATTGTTGGAATTGTCGATGACCGCGTCAGCCACCTCATCCTGTCTGGTCTTGAACATGAAAATACCGATTTTGTCATCCGCCTCCCACTCATTGTCCGCCAGACGGGTCTGTATGGTTCCGGAGAACACGACCGGGATTCTTACATCATCTGTTTCACTCTCATCCATTACGAATGTCCGTTGTTGACACCCTGTTAAACACACACTAAGCAGCATGGCCTGCATGGTAAATTTGGTAATGTTTTGCATGTTATTGAAATATTAATGTTGATAAATAAAAAAAGCAGTATGGGCGTAATATACACACATATTGCTTCATGCAAAGATAATAACTATTTTAACATAAGCGTGCATTCCGTAAACTATTCTCAAGAAAAGCAACCAAAAGATGTCATTTAGGCTAAACGTTTATAATCAAAATGCTAATGTATAGCCGACTGGTCGCTATAAGAGTACAGGAAACGGAGAAGCCGTGGAAGTTGGTTGACGGGTCGCGCCATACAGTGACCGCATGAAATGAAGAAGCCCCGGAGGCTCATGGCCTTCGGGGCGTTCCCTTCACTAAAACGGCGGCGACCTACTCTCCCACTTGC
>CAVJRQ010000065.1:63139-68692 GCA_963652075.1 Acutalibacteraceae bacterium | reverse complement strand
AAAACTGACTGACTTTTTCGACAAGAAACTATAATGACGCAAGATATGAGAAGATATATGTAACAATCCGCATCTGCCTTATGATAGTAATCAATGCAATGGCGCATCTGCCACACCTGACAGCGGACTTGCCTTGCGTCAGCAATACATCGTGAAAATCACCTCCTGCACGAGCCGGGGCGATTTGGAGAACCTGAAACCCACCCTTGCCGCAGGACTGGATAAAGGGTTGACCGTAAATGAAATCCGTGAGGTGCTGATACACGCCTACGCCTATTGTGGTTTTCCTCGCAGCTTGCGTGCCTTGCAGACCTTCATCGCTATTTTGGACGAGCGGATGGCTCGGGGCATCGAAGACACGGCGGGCAGGGATGCCTTGGGCGAAAGCGTCGAGCCAATGCTACGCGGACACTACCTCTGAAACCTCCAGCTGTACTCTGCGGTACAAAGATACTAATTTGAAAGCAAATCACAACTATGCTTACAATACTTGCTAATCGGATTGTTATAATTGGAGTACCCAAGTGCTGATGCAACGTCCTTTGCTACAAACAAAAGGATTGAGCCTGATGCGTAGGTAACTCTTATGTCACCATAATCTGAATGATTGAAGTTTCTAAATTTCATAATACCGCTAATGAATTTAGATGGGACAAATGGGTGGCTGATGTCCCTTCCTGCCTTTTATTTGGGTTTCTTATTCATTGTGAAGGTAGCCGTTTTCTTCAATTTTGCCGAGTAATTTTCAACAAAAATCACATGACAAGACAACCGTAAGCGTTTGAGTTTCAAATATATTTACGTTTATTTAGCACCATTCTCTTCCTTCACTTCAGAAACCTTGATAATTATCATTATCTTTGCAAAACTATACTAAGGTCTTTTGGGCGCTCTAAAATTACTACCCTACGAAAGTTAGGATAGGGCACTCGTAGCCTTTTATCTAAGCGAAAGAGCAATGACAGGAACTAATGGAGAAGGGTTGAAAGAAATCCTTGAAAGCATCCACAAGGGCGAAACACAACTTCCCGACTTTCAAAGGGGCTGGGTGTGGGATGACGGACGCATACGCGCCCTTATCGCAAGTATCACTAACGGCTATCCTGTGGGAGCGGCCATGTTTCTTGACAGCACCGGCAGCAACCTACACTTCAAAAACAGGGTCGTTGAAGGTGTGGATAAAACTCTCGAAAACCGCTCACCCCGATACCTCATACTTGACGGGCAGCAACGGTTCACATCTCTCTACCGTTCTATCTTCAGCAAGTTGCCAGTCGACACCAAAGACGGCAAGGGTAAGAAAATCAAACGCTACTACTATCTACACATACCCACCTGCCTCAATACCCTTACGGACAGAATTGAGGGAATAACCTCCGTCCCAGAGACGCGCATCGTCATGGAAAATATCGGTCGTGATGTCAAACTCGACCTCTCTACGAAAGAGAATGAATATAAGGAACATTACTTCCCTCTCAACATTGTATTTGACTCAGATGCACAACAACAATGGATGATTGATTATCTTCAATTCCACAACTTTGATGTCAATGTGGTAGCTGAGTGGAAAAACTTTCAGAAAGAAATTGTTCAGCAGATAACAAAATTCCGCATACCTATTATCATCCTCCCCAACAATATAGCCAAGGAGGCTGTTTGCCAAGTGTTCGAGAACGTGAACACGGGAGGCGTGACGCTTACAGTCTTTGAACTTGTCACGGCGACCTTTGCGGCTGACAATTTTCCTCTCCGAGAGGATTGGGACAAAATATGGGAGCAAATAAGGTATGACAACGTTATTAAGTTCAAGAATAACCCTGCGGCTTTCTGGAATGTGGAATTTCTGACAGCCATCACCCTGCTCGTTAACTACCGTAAATTCGTGAATGGAGAGAGGGGGGCTGTCAGCTGCAAGAAGCGTGATGTACTTGCACTCAAACTCGAAGATTATCTGCAATACCGAGACAAGATGATAGCAGGAATTCAAGCTGCAACGAAGTTCATAATGGAACAGAAAATCTTCACCAGCATTGATCTTCCATACACATCTCAGCTGATACCTCTTAGCGTCCTCTTTGCCATTGACCCAGACTTGTGGTTCAACGCCACTAACAAGAAAAAGCTGGAGCAATGGTATTGGTGTGGAGTATTCGGAGAACTCTATGGAGGTGCAAACGAGACACGTTATGTCTCTGACGTAATTGGTATGATGAGATGGGGTAAGGGTAGCGAAGAACTTCCGGAGACAATCATTCGTGCAAGTTTCAACTATTCACGCTTGCAGCACCTTTATACGCGAAACAGCGCAGCATATAAGGGTGTCATGGCACTCATCTTAAAGAATGGTGCCGTTGACTTCATTTCCGGAAGTTCCATGGACTTCGCGGCATATGTTGATGAAGCAACAGACATTCATCATATATTTCCTGCCAACTATTGCTCCAGGCAAGGCATATCATCCGACCTTTGGAACTCCGTAATAAACAAGACACCTATCTTTGCGAAAACAAACCGCTCCATTGGCGGTCGTGCTCCGAGCGAATACATAAAAACCATAGAAAGCAAGCAGCCTATCAACACAGACACTGTTAATCGTTTCGTTTCATCCCACGCCATTAACGTGGATAGCTTGCGGAATGATGATTTTGACACCTTCTATAAGAAACGTGCAGAAAGCCTTTGTAAACTCATTGAAGATGCTACAGGGAAGTCTGTAGACGGGAAGCCTTAACCCCGTGGATAGAAAATGGATAGTCACGCTGGTAATGACTTCAATAACGGAAATCGCCACGACGCTCGCTTTGTTCGCGGCATGTAATATGTAATCGCCTCTGAGCGTATGCTATAAGGTTCTTCCTCCATAGCCATCCGTGTTGCTAAAAAACAATTACTTTGCGACGCGACGGAGTGGAAGCCTTCGGGAAGTGCCGTCCGTCGTTCGGTATCGGTGGGAGTGTAAATCATTCTTGCCGATATGTTTTTATTACCTTGTCTTTTGACATGATAATAAAGATACTGAAAGCGGTACAATAAAAAGGGAACGTTGCCATTGGTAGTTTTGTGCGGAACTATAATCCGCGCTGATTCCCAATTTCAATGTTCCCTTAAAACATCCAAGCAGCAACCTGTGAACTGCAATCACAGCCTTACTTGGATTGGCTTATTCCCCGTTTTTGGTATTGTTTTCGTGGAACTACAATCCACGCTGATTCCCAATTCCAAGGCTTTCTTTTTACAAAGGTACAAATTATTTCTTAATCTGCCAAAACACCGTCGTCTATATCGCACGCCATGGCAAAGCCGTATATTTCACCTAACTTGTAGAGTGTGATTGTAAATCTGCTGCTTGCTTCTTCCATCTCATCACCAGGTACCACCGTCCCCCACGCTTATTTCATAACCTTGCCATAGTTATTTCTCCTTCAGTAGAGTGAGCAATTTATCCGAGACTTCCTTCTCCAACCTGAAGTCCGGATGACAATGACCTTCCCATGGTATGCCAAGGAAATCAAGTTCATCAGCGGAGAAAGTCACCGGTCCTTTCAAGACGGTCAGTACGTAAGGACAGCAGTCATCAATGAACCGGTGTTGGTCTTCATCATGGGTGAGGAAGGGCGCTACTTGTTCATCGTCCTCGGCAATGACCTTCATCAGATAGAGAATATTCCGGTCGCCATCCGGGTGGATGAACACTACCATGTCACCTTCTTCGGGCAGGCCGGTTACATCAGGCAATAGCTTGCCCCAACGCTGACAGGTGTAGCCCTTTTGCCACAGTCCCCCCGTGAAGGCATCCCAATCATCATCGTCAAAGCCAAGGATATGCAGCCTATCATCTTTAGGCTGCACGGGTTCCTTGCTACGGATATAGACCGTCATACGTACCTTGTCATTGTATGAAGCATGGTCTTTCAATTCCGTGATTTCCGCTTCCAGCACGTCTTGCCAACCCATGTCGAGCATGGCGGCGATGGAAGCGTTGTCCTTGCGTGGAATATAGCCCAGGATAAAGTCGAAGTCAAAATCGTCAGGGTTGCCGTCATAGTCGTCCGCCAAGGCGACAGCCACAGCGTTCTTGTCGTATTTGTTTTTGCGGTCACGCACAAGCGCAAGCTTGGCGCCAACGTATAGTTCGTCCCAGACTTCTTCGATGTCATGAAACCCTACACCTGCCACGGGGCACTCCAGGATAATCCTCCGCTCGTATTCAGGTTCGGTGAATGGCATCCGGGTAGCCTCACCCTCCAGAGGTGCACGAAACGTAGGCGAACCCTCAAGCACGTAAATATCATCATGCGGCACCGGGTCTCCACACAGAAGCTGTTCCTCTTTGTCGTCATGACCTATGGCGTTGATATAGCTCTCCACCATACTGCTCAACGTGTCGTCTTGAGTAATATCCGTAATGCCGCATTCCTCTAACTGATGCTGGAGGTCAGCCAGCTCAGCGTCACACTTGGGGCAGGTGCCCGGACAGTTACCCCTATGGGCACACTCGGTTGGAGTGTACTCCAAGCCATACTTCCCTGCCACATAAGCACGGATGGCTTTCAGTATCTCACACTTTTCTTTTCCCTTGTCCATATTATCCATATTGTCTTTATCGTATTACTCGGTAATGCGAACAGTTCGTTTTACGTAATTAAAATCCACGATGCGGGTGAAGCCCATCCCGCGAAGTTCACTGATGCTGGTCTTTACATCCTCCTCTGTGGTGAAGCCGGGGATATGCGGCACCTTGACGGTCACTTTGTCCAATGACAGCAGTTTTGCCGCAGATAGCAGATGCTGACGTACTGCCGACCTTACGCCCGTGTACCTTTCGTATATAGAGGAGTCCATGCTTTTAATGTCCACTATCCATTCGGCCACGTATGGTGACAATGCCTTGATGGTATTGTAGGAACAGTACAGTGAGGTCTCCAAAGTGATTTTCCAGTTTTTCGGACACAACTTGGCAAATTCAATGATAAACTTTGCCTGCATGGTAGGTTCGCCACCGCCAAAACAGATGCCGCCACCGGTCGTCTGAAAGTAGATGTTGTCCTGCTTCACGATGTCGTAGAGCTGTTGTGGAGTGAGCATCCGGATGTAGCGGCGCAAATCCTTACAGTTTTCCTGATAGATGTCCTCATGACACTGGTCGTTCAGACAGAACTTACATTTTAGAGGACAGCCCATAAAGGTTACGAGTGTGGTAACACCCTTTCCGTCCACGCCCATGCGGTGACGACTGATTCCGAATACCGGACTGGCGTATGCCTTCCGTTCTTCATTGGTCGGCCATGTCAAATAGTGTTCCTTGTACCACTGCTCAAAGTTGTTCAACTCTTCTTCGATGGAAGCATAACCACTGCTCCAATGCAGATAGCGGTTGAGCAACAGTGCTTTCATTGTCAGCGGCGTTTTGTCGCCGGCCTTGCTTTCCAGATGAAACTCCCCAATCATTCTTTGGAACTCATCCATCATTGAATCACCTTTCAATGACCACCGCACCCAATGCCACTCGTAGTCCCACATCAAGGCACAACCATCCGGGAGCGAACGTGGAGG
>CAVJRQ010000065.1:0-63129 GCA_963652075.1 Acutalibacteraceae bacterium | reverse complement strand
AGTATCTGCACCGGCTCAAGAGATACTGTCGTCGTATAATGTTCGATTCACACATGGCTGAACGCTAAATTTACTCAATCCGTGTCAGGACACACCTTATCCAGCAGGCGTAAAACGTTATCGGAAAAACCCGCTAACCACGGTGCTGCCCAACAACCAAATAACTGTACTCTACGGCACAAAGATACTGATTTGAAAACAAACCACAACGGGAATAACTCGATTTCTTTTCTGAAAGTCTCCAAATACACCCTTTCCGGCGACGGTTTGAGAAAGAAGCATTAACTTTGCCGCGGATACCGGGAATCACCAACGGACTGAACGGGTACCGACCGAGATACGCACGCTTGACGTTCTACTATTTCTGAAGAATGCAGTGAAAGTCCGGGAACTCTTGTGATAAGTCCGGACAGTCCGGGAGCTAAAAACGCGGGTTCGAGAACTCCAATACGAGGGTATTCAATGCAAAAACAGACAGCTACCATACTTCAAGGATAAAGACTTAGAATTGCAAACAATGGAAACCAGGATTATAGAGAGTTACGTTGTGGGGAAAAGGAACGAGGCGGAGTGCGAGGACGCCATCGTGGTGACGGAGGATTTCATCGCCGTGATTGACGGGAGCACCAGCAAGACACCGCTCCACCTGTCGCCTACGATGAAAAACGGACGCTATGCCACGCTGCTCACAACGGCATTCATCCAGGAAGAGCTGAAGGCCGACGCTACGGTCACCGGGTTTTGCCAAGGCATCACGTCCTACATATATAAGGTGTACGAGCAAGCGGGGGTGACGGAGCGGATGCAAGCGAATCCGGTTGAACGACTTGCCGCCTCCGCCGTTGTCTACAGCCGATCGCGACAGGAGGTGTGGATGGTGGGCGACTGCCAGACGCTGGTTGACGGGGTGCTCTACGAGAACCCCAAGCCCTATGAAGAGCGGATAGCCAACCGGCGGGCGGAGCTCATCCGGCATGGAATGCCACCCGTGGAGGCCCGCAAGGCGATTGAGCCCTTGCTCATAGAGGCCATTACCGAAGGACAGAACCGACAATACGCCGTCATCGACGGATTTCCCATATACCCGAACGGCGTGAAGGTGATTCCCTGCGCACCGTCACAAGCACCCGACGGAGCATCGCCCGTGGAGACAGTTTTGGCGAGTGACGGCTACCCCACCCTGTTGCCCACCTTGGCGGCAAGCGAAGAGGCTCTCGCCTCGCAGCTCGCTGACGACCCGCAAAACATCCGCTCCTTCATTGCCACCAAAGGGCTCGTCGAAGGCAACCGCAGCTTCGACGACAGAGCCTACATCCGGTTTGCGGTTAGCCGGTGAAGTTTTCCGTTTCGGGAAACTCTACGGACACCCGTGACAATAGCCAATACTGAATATCAGTGCATTAATGATACGAAAAGGAAAACCTCATCTTGTTAATAACTTCCCGAAAAAATATTTTGCGGTTCAGAAAAACATCCTTAGCTTTGCCTGTTCTTTCTACAAAAGCGCAAGGACGAGACACGAAAACGAATATAACATACAATAAAATCACTAAGCTGTGGATAAGCAAACATACACTTACGACGAGGCGTTCAAAGCCTCGTTGGATTACTTCGACGGCGACGAGCTGGCGGCGCGCGTATGGGTAAACAAGTACGCCGTGAAGGACTCGTTCGGCCACATCTACGAGAAGTCGCCCGAAGACATGCATTGGCGCATCGCCAATGAGGTGGCGCGCATCGAGAACAACTATCCCAACCCGCTGAGCGCACAGGAGCTCTTCGACCTGATGAACCACTTCCGGTACATCGTGCCGCAGGGCAGCCCGATGACGGGCATCGGCAACGACTATCAAATCGCGTCGCTCTCCAACTGTTTCGTCATCGGCATGGACGGCCCGGCGGATTCCTACGGAGCCATCATCCGCATCGACGAGGAGCAGGTGCAACTGATGAAGCGGCGCGGCGGCGTGGGACACGACCTCTCGCACATCCGCCCGAAAGGCTCTCCGGTGAAGAACTCCGCCCTGACCTCAACGGGTTTGGTGCCCTTCATGGAACGTTACTCCAACTCCACCCGCGAGGTGGCGCAGGACGGACGACGGGGCGCGCTGATGTTGAGCGTATCCATCAAGCACCCCGACTCGGAATCGTTCATCGACGCCAAGATGACCGAAGGCAAGGTGACAGGCGCCAACGTGTCGGTGAAGCTGGACGACGAGTTCATGCGGGCTGCCACGGAGAACCGCCCCTACACGCAACAGTTCCCCATCGACTCGGACAATCCGCTCTGTACAAAGGAGGTCGACGCTTCCGCATTGTGGAAGAAGATTGTACACAACGCATGGAAATCGGCGGAACCGGGCGTGCTCTTCTGGGACACCATCATCCGCGAGTCCATCCCCGACTGCTACGCCGACTTGGGCTATCGCACCGTCTCCACCAACCCCTGCGGCGAGATACCCCTCTGCCCCTACGACTCGTGCCGCCTGCTGGCCATCAACCTCTATTCCTACGTGGAGAATCCCTTTACCAAAGAGGCTTGCTTCAACTTCGACCTCTTCCGGAAACATGTGCGGCTGGCGCAGCGGATTATGGACGACATCATCGACCTGGAGCTGGAGAAGATTGACCGCATCATCGAGAAGATAGAGTCCGACCCCGAATCCGAGGAGGTGAAGGGAGCCGAGCTGAAGCTGTGGGAAAAGATTTACAAGAAGAGCAGGCAGGGACGACGCACCGGCGTGGGCATCACCGCCGAAGGCGACATGATAGCCGCCATGGGGCTGCGCTACGGAACGGAAGAGGCTACCGCCTTTGCCGAAGAGATACAGAAGACCATCGCCCTGGAGGCTTACCGTTCGTCCGTGACCATGGCGCGCGAGCGGGGTGCGTTCGACATCTACGACGCCAAGCGTGAGGTGGACAACCCCTTCGTGAACCGCATCAAGGAGGCAGACCCCGCCCTGTATGACGACATGGTGAAATACGGACGGCGCAACATCGCCTGCCTCACCATCGCCCCCACGGGGACGACGAGCCTCATGACACAGACCACCTCGGGCATCGAGCCGGTCTTCATGCCCGTCTACAAGCGTCGCCGCAAGGTGAACCCCAACGACCCGCAGGTACACATCGACTATGTGGACGAGACGGGCGACGCCTTCGAGGAGTATATTGTCTACCACCACAAGTTCCTGAAATGGATGCAGGTGAACGGTTACGACACGGACAAGAAGTACACCCAGGAGGAGATTGACGAACTGGTGGCCAAATCGCCCTACTACAAAGCGACCTCCAACGACGTGGACTGGCTGATGAAGGTGAAGATGCAGGGACGCGTGCAGAAGTGGGTGGACCACTCCATCAGCGTCACCATCAACCTGCCCGGCAACGTGGACGAGGAGCTGGTCAACCGCCTCTACGTGGAAGCGTGGAAGTCGGGCTGCAAAGGCTGCACCGTGTACCGCGACGGATCGCGCTCGGGCGTGCTCATCTCCACCAAGGACGAGAAGAAGAAGGAAGTGCCGCCCTGCAAGCCGCCTACGGTGGTGGAGGTGCGTCCCACGGTGCTCGATTGCGACGTGGTCCGTTTCCAGAACAACAAAGAGAAATGGGTGGCGTTCGTGGGACTGCTCGACGGACGGCCCTATGAGATATTCACCGGACTGCAGGATGACGACCTGGGCATCTCCCTGCCCAAGTCGGTGACCAGCGGACGCATCATCAAGAACGTGGACGAGAACGGCAACAAACGCTACGACTTCCAGTTCGAGAACAAACGGGGCTACAAGACCACCGTGGAGGGACTCTCGGAGAAGTTCAACAAGGAGTATTGGAACTACGCGAAGCTCATCTCCGGCGTGCTGCGCTACCGCATGCCTATCGAACAGGTCCTCAAGTTGGTTTCGTCGCTCCAGCTCAACAGCGAGAACATCAACACCTGGAAGGTGGGCGTGGAACGCGCGCTGAAGAAATACGTCACCGACGGCACCGAAGCCAAGGGACAGAAGTGCCCCAACTGCGGTCACGAGACCCTGGTTTACCAGGAAGGATGCCTCATCTGTAAGACGTGCGGCTCCTCGAGGTGCGGATAAGATAATCAACGGAAGCGACATGGCAACAAGCATTACATTCCGGATAGAATACCGCACCGTGTGGGGCGAGGAGGTGAACGTACGCTGGTCGGACAACGGCACGGAGGACTTCGGGCACACCCTGACGCTCCACACCACGGACGGTGTCATCTGGCAAGGAGCGCTCACGGAGGAGTTCAAACCGGACACGGTTATCCGCTACTATTACGTCATCACCAAGGAGGGACGGGAGACGCGAGAGGAATGGCGGCTCTTCCCGCGCTATCTGCAGGTTGAGAAAGAGCGGAAAGCCTACCGCCTGCACGACCAGTGGAAGTTGGTGTCGGGGCAGCTGCATTTCTACAGTTCCGCCTTCACCAAGTGCCTCTTCGCACGGTGCAACAAAAGCATCCCCTTGCAGCACTTCAACCGCCAGCTGACCGTCAAGGCGCACTGTCCGCGCGTGGGCAACGGCTACGCCCTCGGCATCTGCGGCAACCAGCCCGCCCTGGGCGACTGGCAGGCGGAGAAGGCAGCGCTGATGAACGACGCCCAAATGCCGGAGTGGCAAATAAACCTCGATGCGGAAGCCATACGCTTTCCTTTGGAATACAAGTTCGTGTTGGTGAACATGCGGACGCGGCAGGTGGAAGCCTGGGAGATGCGCGACAACCACCGTGTGGAGGCCGTGGAGGTGAACGGGAACGAGGCGGTCGTGCTGGCCGACCATTACACCTGCTTCAACCAACCGGACTGGAAGGCGGCGGGTTCCGCCATACCGGTCTTCTCGCTGCGTTCGGAAAAGAGCTACGGCATCGGTGACTTCGGCGACCTGCGCCTCTTCATCGACTGGGCGGTGAAGACCCACCAGAAGGTGGTGCAGATTCTGCCTATCAACGACACCACCATGGCGCACACCTGGATGGACTCCTACCCCTACAACAGCATCTCCATCTTCGCCCTGCACCCTATCTACATGGACATCAGCCAACTGGGTGTCATCAAGAACGAAGAACTACGTAAGCGATACGAACGACGACAACAGGAGCTGAACGCACTGGCACAGGTGGACTATGAGGCGGTGGAACACGTCAAGTGGGAGGTTTTCCGCATCCTCTACGAGCAGGACGGTAAGCAAACCTTTGCCACGTCGGCCTACAAGCGGTTCTTCCAAAGCAACTGCCACTGGCTGCAACCCTACGCCGTCTACAGTTACCTGCGCGACCTCTACCAGACCGCGGATTTCCGACAGTGGCCACACTACAGCGAATACCTGCCCAAGGACATTGACACGATTTGCCAAGAGCAGGCTCATGAAATAGGCTTGTTCTATTACCTGCAATATCACCTACACCTGCAACTGACGGCGGCTGGCAACCATGCGCGCCGTCACGGGGTCATCCTGAAGGGCGACATCCCCATCGGCATCAGCCGTTGCAGTGTGGAGGCCTGGGCGGAGCCTTACTATTTCAACATGAACGGGCAAGCTGGAGCTCCACCCGATGACTTCTCGGTGAACGGACAGAACTGGGGATTCCCCACCTACAACTGGGACGAGATGGAGAAGGACAACTACCGCTGGTGGATGCGGCGATTCCAAAAGATGGCGGAGTACTTCGACGCTTACCGCATAGACCACATCCTGGGCTTCTTCCGCATCTGGCAGATTCCCGTCCACTCCGTACACGGGTTGTTGGGACAGTTTGTCCCCTCACTGCCGCTCACGCGGGAAGAGATAGAGACCTACGGGCTTCACTTCAACGAGGAACTCTACACCCGGCCCTACATCAACGGCAAGCTGCTACACCGTCTGTTTGGAGACCGCAAGCAGTGGGTCATCCATCAGTTCATGGAATCCCTTGGCGCGGACGAACGTTACCGGCTGCGTCCCGAGTTCGACACCCAACGCAAGGTGGAGGCATACTTCAGCGACAAGCTGTCCGACCCCTCCATGGTGCAGCTGCGCGACGGGCTCTACTCGCTCATCAGCAACGTGCTCTTCATCCGCGACCAAAAGGAACCGCAGAAGTATCACCCGCGCATCAGCGTGCAGAAAGACCCGGTGTTTGGCATCCTCTCCTCGCAGGAACGGGACGCTTTCAACCACCTCTACGACCACTATTATTATCACCGCCACAACCTCTTCTGGCAACAGCAGGCCATGAAGAAACTGCCGCGGCTGACAGGCTCCACACGTATGCTGGTCTGTGGCGAGGACTTGGGCATGATACCCGAATGCGTGGGTTGGGTGATGAACGACCTGCAGATATTGAGTCTCGAAATACAACGGATGCCCAAAGAGCCCTATCAGGAGTTCGGCCGCCCGGAGAATTACCCCTACCGCTCCGTCTGCACCATCTCCACCCACGACATGTCCACCCTGCGCGGATGGTGGGAAGAGAACGCGTCGCAGACACAGCGGTTCTACAACGTAGTGCTTCGCCACAACGGACAGGCACCTGAGCACATGACCGGCAAACTGTGCGAGGAGGTTATCCGCCAACACCTCACGGGCAATTCCATGCTTTGCATCCTCTCCTTCCAGGACTGGCTGTCGATGGACGAGACCCTGCGCAACCCCGACGTGGAGGCCGAGCGCATCAATATCCCCGCCCATCCCCGCCACTACTGGCGTTACCGGATGCACCTTCCGCTGGAGACCCTCTTGCAAGCCAAGACGCTGAACCAACGGATTGCCGACTTGATAGACACCAACGAACGTAACCCCCAACTGTGAGCCGATGAAGATTGAACAATCCTCCGTCCTCCTGCAGGGAGTGACGTTCTACGCCTACCACGGCGTGGATTCGCAAGAGCGACGCGTAGGGGCGGAATTCACTGTCGACCTGAAAGTGGACGCGGACTGTAGCCGTGCGGTGCTCAACGATGAACTGGACGGAACGGTCAACTACGCCACGCTCTACCGCCTCGTGAAAGAGGAGATGGAACAGCCGTCGCAATTGGTGGAGCATGTGGCAGGGCGCATCGCCCAACGCGTCTTCAGTGAGTGCCCCACCGTGCAGCGCATCCGGCTGAAGCTGATAAAGCGCAACCCACCCATGGGTGCGGACAGCAAGGGTGCAGGCGTGGAGCTGACCCTCAGCAGGGACTGACTACTCCGGTGAAGCGGTTGCACCCGCAAACGTAAGTACTTACATCGGGCAACGTAAGTACTTACGTGAGCCATCGTAAGTACTTACGTGGACACACGTAAGGTGTATCTCTGAAACGAACGGACTTTGATTCCATAGGCCGCTGATTTTTTAACGGTTGGTTAACCGAATAATCGCCACCGGGTTTTCGGACTGAGCCGGTATAGTCTCGTTTTATCATCCCTATATGGTGACACACAGAAAGCGGGTAGCATCTCCCGATGCCACCCGCCCTGTTAAGTTAAAAACCCGAGATAATAAGAGACTTGTTTAACCTATCGTCTCTCTATATGTAGTTCAAATGGTTCACTCCGCCAAGGGGTCGAAAGTGCCGTTCGTACCACCCTTGGTATAGTCTTCCCAACCAACGGTTTGCTCCAACAACGGGTTGTTTGCCTGTGCCGATTGGGTCAGACCAAGGATATAGTAACGAGGCTCGAATTTTATGTACAACATATTGTTGTTGGAGTCGTATCCGTCACCTTTCTTCGTCTTTCTAACCAAGTACGTGTCGTAGAACTCCTTCAGTTTGTCCAACTGGTCTGTCAACGACTCGATCTTGATGTTGGCTTCACTCAAATCAACCGCATAAGCGTCACGCTCGGCACGGGTCATCTTCGGATTCTTGGTACCGACAATCGGGTCGGGGTTGGCCGTTTCACGCTCGGCAGGTATCTCACTTGTGTTTTCCCAAGAGACACCGCTCTTCTTGTCCGTATAGTTAAACTCGTCCTTCAGACGGAATTCCATGTTTTCACGACGTTGGTTGTTGAACGGAAGCACGCCCAACCAAGTACAAGTGTTTCCACCCCAACCGGTCAGTTGTTTGGCTCCGATGCTCGCAAAGTTCGCGCCACCGTCAAAGAGCAGCCAACGGCGCATGTCCTCGAAACGTTTACCTTCGTAAGCGAACTCAATCTGGCGTTCATAGAGAATAGCCGACATACAAGCCGCCTGGTCGCCGGAAATGTTTGTGGGCAAACCGTAGTTGTTGGAAGCGTCATAACCTGCACGCGCACGGATACGTTTCAGTTGCTCTACAGCCTCATCCAGGTGGTTCGTCATGCAGGCAGCCTCCGCATAGTTGAGCAACACCTCCGCATAACGAATCTCCATAGTGGAAGTCTGGCAGCAGCGGAAACCGATGGATTTTCCTTCCGTATTAAACTCATAATTGGGAGTAGCGTTCACATCCTTGTCATCGGAGAACTTGCGGATATACATGCCGTGTACATTCGTCAACAGGTTGTCCGCGCCATATTCGTCGCTGCTTGTCGGGTCGTTGTACTTGGAAGCGTCGTTGTACCAAACATAGTTCCACAGGATATATTTATCGCCCGTATAGGGATTACAGCTCTTCGACGTATTGGGGTCTCCATCGAATCTCCAGTACACGCCCGGGAACGCGAACGTGCGATAGAAGCGCGGGTCACGGTCTGCGAACGGGAATTCAGGGTTATACGTGTAACTGGAAGCCTCCAGTTTGCTGTACGAATTGTATGTGGAGGGTCGTTTTCCGTCTTTCATCGGGAAGAGATCCACTATCATAGCGGACGGGGTCTTTCCGTTGTTGCCCAGCGTATTGGCAGGACGCGCGCCCTGTTCCCACAAATTGTTGCGTTGGTAATCGGGGGTCAAGTCCGGCACATACTTGTTATACAAGCTTACCCATACACCCTCTTCATTACCGTTCAGGTCCAAGAACATTTGAGCCCATCCCGAACCGTTGACTCCCGGGTCGCTCTCGTGTCCAAGTCCGTAACCGCAGGCATTGATAGCAGGGATAGCCTCGTCTTTCATGAAATTATAAGCGGCAGTCCAACGGCTTTCGTCATTGTCACGGTTGAAGAGCGGACTTGCCCACAACAACAGGACACGTCCCTTCAGCGCCATTGCCGTTCCGGTGGTCACACGTCCATAGTTGCTTCCGGTCAGCCACTGGCCGTTTCCGCTCTTTTCTTTCAGCAGAGTAGCGGCATTGTCCAGGTCTTCGCAAATGAAATCAAGGCAGGCTTTCGTGGACGAACGCGGCGTAGCCGATTCGGAACTGGCGTTGAGCACCTCCGTGATGATGGGCACACCGCCATAGTAGCGAACCAGGTAATAATAGCACCAGGCACGGAGGAAGTAGCATTGTCCCAGGATTTCATTCTTTTCGCTGTCTGAAAGTGCGCCGTTCTTCACTCCCTGGATTACGTCGTTGATATTGCGGATACGTCCCCACGCATTGGAATTAAGGCTATAGGCACTCGTTCCCTGAAAATATTCGGGCGGTTGGGTTGTTCCGGTTACCGTGTTCATCGGACTTTGCGGGTTCACGAAGCAACCGAATCCGGAATACTCTTCGGTACTCTGCGAATGGTCGTCCTGCAACCCCATGCTCGGGAACTGCCACAAACGGGCACCGGACGCTCCCTGTATATTCGGGTTGCACCAGTAGTACAGGTCGTTCAGACGACCGTTGGCTCCACTGTAATAGTCATAAATCTCAGTGGACGTATTGTCGTAGTTTTTCTTTTCAGAAAGGAACTCGTCGCTACAGGAGGTGGTCATAGAGGCCAACAGCACAACCGTAGCACTGAGAAAGGTTTTTGAGTAGATATGTTTTTTCATCATCATTGTTTTTAGAAAGTAAGATTAAGACCTATAGTGAACTTTCTCAAAGTAGGATAACTTCCATAGCCGGCCATCGGATCGACGTAATTGTCAGGATACGGATTGTAGAGGCTCAGCAGGTTTTGTCCCGTTACGTTGATACGGCAAGACTGCACGCCAAGTCTGTTGACAATTCTGTTAGGCACTTTGTAGGCCAGCGTAACACGGTTGAGTGTGACACGCGTGCCATTGACACGCCAGAAAGTGGAGGTTTTGCTGTTCACGTTCGCATAGCGCATATTAGGCAGTTCAGCATCGCGGTTGGCCTTCATAATCAGGTTGCCCGACGCGTCGTAGATATCTTCGTAGACGAACATGTTGTCCGGATTCCAGAACGATGGCATATTGATGTATTCCAGATACTTCCATCCGGAGTTGGTGCCATCGTTCGGAGTCAATGACTTCGCGTCGATGAAGCTATATCCACCCCAACTTGCGTTGAGCTGTGCGGTGATGGAGAAATCCTTGTATTCCGCGCTCAAGTTGGTGGTAATATGGTAAGGATTGGAACGGTGGGACAGTTGTACCTTGTCGTCCGATTCACTTACGATGCCGTCAGGGCCACCGTAGGTGCCGTCAGACTTCTTTGTGCTGCGCACATCCTTGTAAATCAACATACCCGGACGTACTTGGTCCTTCGTCATTCCCAGGTAAGAGGTGATGTTGTACTCCTTGAAATACTCCTCGATATCCTGGAAGCTGCGGAACATGCCAATGCACTGCAAACCCCATGTACCTCTGTCGGTACGGTCGTTCTTATGAATCTGGAGATACATGTCACTGCCCGTAGACCAGTCCATCAACAGCACCTTGTTGTCCGACAAACCGGTTTGCAACTGCACCTTATACTTAAAGTCCTTGCCAATCTTGTCGCGCCAAGTAGCGGAAAGTTCCACACCGTAGCTGTCCATCTCGCCATAGTTCTGCGAAGCCGAAGAGGTACCCACGATGCTCGGCACAGAACCCGAGAACGCCAACAGCATGTCTCTATCCCATACGTAGTAGGCATCTACGTTGAACGCCAAGCGGTTGTTCAGTGTGTTGAAGTCCAGACCGAAGTTGGCCTTGTAGGACTTGTCCCAATGCACATCACGGTTGACGGAGGCGTTGTTGTTGGGGATGGTCAAGTGGCTGCCTGCCGGAGGATTTCCGACTCCGATGATGGCACCTTTGTCTCCAGCCACGGAGTAGACCGGCATCCACTGCCATGCGGCAATGTTGTCACGACCTGTCAAACCGAAAGAACCGCGGATTTTCAGATAATCGACCCACTTGACGTTCTTCATCCATTCCTCTTCCGAGATAATCCAACCGGCGGAAGCCGACGGGAAAGTTCCCCAATAGTTCTCGGGGGCGAACTTGGTTGAAGCATCGGTACGAACCAGAAACTCCAACAGGTAGCGGTCATTATAGGCGTAGTTGACGCGTCCTACATACGACAGCGTACCCGATTCGCTACGTCCGAATGAAGAGCTTGTGGTACCACCGGCAGCGGAATTGATGCTGTTCGACTGTCCGGTAGAGAATTCGTAAGGTTTGGTTCCCGAACCGTACAGGTCTTCGGATTCACTCTCCGACTTTTCGATAGAGAACAATGCACTGACACTGTGTTTACCGAAGTCACGGGCATAAGAGGCGGTAAAGTTAATCTGATACTTGTCCGAACGATCCATCGAACGGCTGATGTAACCACCGTCCGTACCGTTGGATACGGCCGCGTTGTTGTGACCCAGCAAGAAGTTGGACTCGGCATAGAGAGACTCTTCGTCGTAACCCTCCATAGGGGTATACAGGTGAGCGCCGCTACCGGAACGGTTGGCCAAGCGATAGACATTGAACGACGTTCCGAACTCATTGCTCTTGGAGGTGGATATGGACTTGGAATAGCTCAGTTTCAGCTTCAGTCCCTTCAGTATCTCACTCCATCCGAAATCATATTCCAAAGAACCGTTGACATAGGTGTTTTGGGTCATGTTGCGTTTATAGTCGCTTGAGTTTTGCAAGTAGCCATAGTTGTAGCACTGGTTCGTAGCCAACTCTTCGTTTGATACGCCATAGTTGGCCATCGGCTTGCCGTTTATCTCCTCGGGTACATATCCCGGATGGGTCAGCAACATCATGTAGTCTTTGTCGCTGTTGCTGTTTTGCACTTTCATCAACGGGGTGTTCTTCTTTCCGTAGTCACCCGACACCTGCACGACGGCTTTCATCCATTTGCCTATTTTCAGGTCAACGCCCGCACGGAAGTTCCAACGGTTATAATCCAGCTTACCAAGGTTTCCTTCCTGGTCAAAATAGGAGATGCTTGCAAAGTAGCTTGCCTTCTCGGTAGCTCCGCTCAGGTTCACGCTGTGCTGCTGCGTAACGGCCGTTTCCCAATACTTGTCGAGCAGATTGTAGTTCAGATTCTTCATAGCCGCCAACTCGTCAGCCTGGAACAGGTCGGTACGCAGATTCAAATCCGTCTCCGTAGGGTCGGCTGCACGTACGGCATTCCACAAACGACCGTAGTTGTAGGTATTCAACATCTTGGGAGTGGACACGGCATCCGTGATACCGAAGCTGCCGCTATAGGAGATTTGCGGTGCGCCCAATTGTCCTTTCTTGGTGGTTACCAGAACGACACCGTTGGCTGCACGTGCTCCGTAGACAGCCGCGGAAGCGTCTTTCAACACCGAGATGTTCTCAATGGAAGAAGCGTCCAGGTTGTTGAATGCGGTCGCGTCCAGGATGAATCCGTCAATAACGAACAACGGTTGTTGTGCGGAGCTACCGATTTCGGACATGTTGTTGGCACCACGGATATAGATTGTGGCGTTCTCGCCCGGACGGCTCTCACCACCGCTTACACTGACACCGTTAATCATGCCGCTCAACGCACTGGCAATGTTACCTGTGGGAATGTCTTGCAGTTCCTTCATGGGGACGGACTCCACAGATCCCGTCAAGTGGGCTTTCTTCTGCACGCCGTATCCTACGACCACAACCTCTTCCAACTGTTGCGTATCTTCCTTCAATACAATCTTCAGGTTCTTGAAGTTGGAAATCCGCTGAGTGATGTATCCTATATACGACACTTCAATGCTCTTTCCCGCCGGGATGGCCAGATTAAACTTACCGTCAAAATCCGTAATGGTTCCGGAGGTCGTCCCTATAATCTTGATAGCGGCACCAATGACCGGTTCGCCGTTCTCGTCAACCACGGTTCCGGTATAAGTCTTTTGGGCGAAAGTCGGTACTGACAACATCATTGCCAGCAGGACACCCAAACAACACTTGAATATATTAGGATGTTTCATTTGTCACAATATTAATGAGTGATTAATCTTTTTAATTAAGCCAACGCGGGTCGCCTACCGTGCCGGAGAGCGAACCCGTAGCCTTGAAGTTCACACCGCCGTCCGGCTTGGTCAAATCAAGCACTTGGTCGCAATCGCCAGCGAAGCCGAACTCCTCTTCGGTAGCGTATGTTGTCTTGTCCGTACCGTCAACAGTCAACAGACCTCCACCGCTACTGATTGCGTTCGTCGTCATCTTGGCATTGATGGTGGTGCTTCCGTTCTTTATCTTTTGCAAACGGAACACCGCGTAGAAGTTACAGTTGCTGATGTTCACCTCAAACTGCGCCGTGTTACCCATGTTGTTGGCGAACTCCTTGCTTACAAACGTCTTGCTGAACGTACAGTTCTCCATCGTGATGGAACCATCGGTTGCACCGAACACCTTGTTCAAATCCCTGTTGGAGAAGCGGAACATACGAACATTATTACTGCTGTTCCGAATGTTGTAGATGGTCGTGTTCTTCACCGTGGTATTCTTGATGGCACTATACCATGAATTTCCACCGTTGAACATATGATTGGTTGAATATCCGCTGATGACCGCACAGTCACTCCATACGCTACCGTCATTGTCAAGCTGCACGATGCAATCGATTACCCTTACGTCTTCGATTCCCCACGAACACTTTCCGGGGCAGAACAGACTTGCGGAGACATTCTTAAACAAGCATCCCTGCAAAATAATCGGGCTGCTCAACAAGTAAGTACTGCTACCTTTCACGTTGTCGGAAGGGTTGGACGAGCATTCGATGATGCCGCCTTTCAGATTGTTCTTCGTACAGTCGAAATTAGTATTCTCGACAGTCAGTCCAGCCGAAGTGCGGATTACGCCCGCAGCACCCAGTGTCACAATCGGATGTTGGGATTCATCGCCTTTAATCGTCACCATGGACTCTCCAAAGTCCAGTTCCGAATCAAGCTGGTAACTTCCACCTGCCGACAGTTCAAAGATGTATTCCGGGTCGTTGTACTTGTCCATAATCGACTTGATGGCAGACCCCATGTCTCCGCTTTCTATCTGTATCGGCTGCACGTAGGTGCTCAAGGTGGCGACAACAGGCGTTTGAGCGTCCTTGTTGTTCAGCTTGGCATTGCCGATAGTCCGTACGGACACTTCATAGTTCTTGTCGCGCTCTCTAAGGAACGAAAAAGAGACACCGTCCACCGTGCCGCTATACACCTCAACAGGGTTGTCCGGGTCGTTCACGATGTTTGCGGTACATTCATAGCCGCTTGCGCCTACCACCACCGGCCAAGAGACCTGTACGCTCTGTGTGCCGTCCGCATTGAACACGCGCGAAAAACTTATATCCGCTTGCTGCGGAGATTCCAGTTGCGAATTAGTCACCTTGCTTTGGAACACTTCGTCGCTATCAAATCCTTTTTGACAGGAGACCAACAAAGCAGCCCCTATGGCAAGTGACCACAGAGCTCCTTTCCTCCCTCTGCTCCAGCGGTCGGGGCAAAGAGGAATCATCAATGTTCTTTTCATAGATTGATTTTTTAAGTTAAACATTATGCTAATAATCGGTTTGTATATTCTCAGGTTCGGTAAATATATGGGTAAATCAAGCAATCATGCGGAAAGCCGTGCGGTCAGACGCACATCGGAATCACACAGACGGACTTCCCACCAAGACAGTGAAAGCCATGGGCATAGAGATAAATGAGTTTCATAAGTACATCTCGAATAGAGGTTAACACAAGTTTTATCAATGCAAATGTAGAACTATTATTTTACACTCCAAGCAATCGCGCCAAAATTTATTCAACATATTTTACATCCTGCAACTTTTCGTACGTCAACCCGTAAAACGCACGTAGCGGTGAGGAAGGCCTCATGGCACTTCCTCACCGCTACGCTCTGTATCTTTACGCACAAAGGCGGCTCTATCGTTTCTCCGTGACGAGCGCGTTGACGTTCTTTACCGGATTCCATCCGTCGCTACCCGCAAGCACCTTCGCCATGTCGTAACGGGAGATATCCTTCAACTGCTTGCCGAAAGCGGCACGCGCCTTGGGATTGGCTCCTTCGCCCGTACTCTTGTACTCGGCATAGGTCACGGTCTCCTCGTTCGACTTTTTGCCCCAGTTGTTCCAACCGGCAGGGACGATGTGTTTGCCCAACTCGCAACGGATAAACACGCATTGCGCGTAGGGACGCCACGGACGTGACAAGTAGACCGAGGTGGCCTCGTCGGCTGCCGTCATCTTGCAGTCGTAGAACACATAGCCGTAGGGTTTGCCCTGGTCCGTGGAAGGAGCCGTGAGGTATCCGTTACCGTTGCTATGGATGGTACAGCGATTGAACACGGCGGTAGACCAACCGAAGATGAAGTCAACCGTGCCCTCCACATAGCAGTCCTCGTAGTACTGACGAGAGTTCTTGCCATAGGTGTAGAGGGTGTCCTGGTTGCCCAGAAAACGGCAGTTCTTGAAGTAGGCCCGGTCTCCGCTCACGAAGCAAGCCACAGCCTGGCCTACACGGCCCGCTGAGTTCTCGAACGTGATGTTCTCGGCATAGAAGTCGGGCGCATAGACGTAGCAGGACGACGAACCGGAGGTGGACATGGGCGTACCCAACGCATTGAGGCGACTGGCATATCCGTCATAGGTGATGACGGCTCCCGTCTGTCCGATGAGCGACACGTTAATCTTGCACTCCGGGACGATGAGTTTCTCCTTGTAAGTTCCCGGACGTACCAAAATGGTAGTGCGCACATCCTTGCGGAAGTCGGGCACGGCATTGATAGCCTCCTGCACGGTGAAGAAGTCACCGCTACCGTCTTTCGCCACCACATAGTCGTAGTAGCGGACAAACTTGCCAAGCTCGGGAACCTCCTTGGAGAGTTGCTCCACGATGAGGCGCGTAACGGTGCGCGCTCCCCACACGGAGAGGTGGGTATTGTCTTTCCGGCCATCGGGGCAAGCCATAATCCGTTTGGGCTCTATCCACAGGTAGACGGCTTTCGACTTTTCAGGTCCGAGACCTTCCACCAAGTCGTGTGTAATCTTGTTGGCATCGACAAACGGCACGTTCATCTCCTTCGCCACGTTACGCGGAGAATCCAGATAAGCTCCGTGCGTATCAATCAACTTGTTGCCCTCGGTTACCTCTGTTGTTCCTTTTCCGTGTAAATCGTCATCGGTCACGGCGTTCCGGTTCTCGCCGAAATTACGGCGGACAATGGAGTTGAACAGGACGGGAATGCCTCCCTTGGCACGGGTCTCGCGGACAAACTTACGCAGATTCTCGTCAAACGTAGTGCCCGGGTCGGTGTGTCTGTCGGGTTTAGGTTTCTCGTCGTTGTGACCGAACTGGATAAACACGTAATCGCCTTTACGGATTTTGGCAACGACAGCGTCCCAACGTCCTTCGTTGATGAAGCTGCGCGAACTGCGCCCGTTGACGGCATGGTTGTCCACCTGGACGTCTTCGGTGAAGAAGCCGGCAAGCATCTGCCCCCAACCCCGTTCAGGATTGTCATAACTCGTAGGCTTATTGGCCATCGTGGAATCACCAATCATGAAGATGGTGATAACGTCACGCTCATCCGCCTTGAAAGCGGAAAACAACAGAAAGGCAACGAGTGCCCAAGTCAATTTATTTTTCATTAGCTATACTTTGGATTAGTCTTGCCATGTTCGACACGTATACCTGCGTAGATATACCCATCACCTCTTCGGTCGGAGTATAGGGAGAGGTATCGTAGTCGTCACCAACCATCGTCTGGGCATACTTGGTGTCATTGCTCTTCTCCATGCTTTCGGGCAACTCCTTGTAGGGGTTGGAGTAGCTGGTGAGCGGAGTAATCCAACGTCCCTCCTTGTCGATAGACTTCAGGATGTCGGCCACTTGAGGCAATTCACCGCCTTTGCGCGAAGGACGCGGCATCACGTAATAGGTAGGCAGCGGCGTGAGCTCCGAGCGCAACAAAGGAGAGTCCTTGGTTGCCTCCTCGCGCGACATTGCTTTCACCTCCTCGTAATGTTGACGGAGAGCTCCGATGTTCACCTGCGCCGCTGAACTGTAGTGGCGGATGGTGTTCGATATGTCTTGGTCGGTGTAGTAATATCCGTTCATCACGTTGCTACCCTTGCGGTGTACGTAGAGCGGCTTGCCGCTGTCCGGGTCAACGAAACGAGGAACCAGAATCTCGCCTTCACGCAAGGGTCGTCCGCCGAAGCGAGCCACCTCAGAGTCGGGCAACTTCTGCGATTCGAGGAACTTGATGGCTGCGGGGATACCTGCCAGAAACTTCGTCTCACCGGTCAACTGGTAGTAGTCGCACATCTTGTAAATCATCTGCGCGGTGGTTCCCGTGTTCACACTACGCGGCTCGTAAGAGCGGGCGTGGGCGGGAAGCACGTCCTCCACGGTATACTGGTCGGCCCAACCGGCGTAAGGTTCGCCCTGCTGCATAACGAGGGTGAGGTTCAAGGCACGCATGATAGAAGATTTCACGCTCTTCAGACCCATGGCCTGGTAGCACTGCACGAGGAAGTCGATGTTGTCGGGAATCACGTCATCGTTGAGCGTAAGGAACGACGAATAGTCTGCCTTGCCCTGGAACACGTGGTCGTAGCGGAGCGGATATCTCTGAGGCCAACCGCCGATGGGATACTGGCTTTCGAGGATGAAGTTGATGACTTTATCGAGTGCCGGACGGAATGTCGGGTCGTTCTTTTCCACATACATGCGGAGCAGGAACTTGGCCACGTCGCTCGTACAAGAGTCATCGTAGGTAGCATTACCATAATAATGTTGGAACTCTTCCAAGCGCCAGCCGCATTTGCCGATGGTGCTGTACCACTTGCGCAACGAGCCTTCTCCTGCCAAGTCGAACATGTAGCTCCATCCACCGCAGGGCTCTTGACCCCAAATCAGCACATTGGCTACTTTCTTCGCCTGTTCATAATAGTACTCGTCGCCGGTAGCGTGATAGGCATCCAGCAACACTTGTCCCACGAGCGGTGTACTCGGTGACTGAATCCATACCATCGTCCGGTAGGCTTCCATTTCGCCCCATTGGCGGGAGAGGTCCGGCAGGTAATTCCATACGAAACCGCCATTGTTGCTCACTTTGTCCATCATGAAGTGTGTGGCTGACTTCATGGTGTTCAACACCGCCTGTTTGTTTTTCTGGTTTTGGCCACACAAGGTTGCTGCCGGAACGAAGGCGACAAGCAACCCCATCATTAGATTTCTAAAATTGTACATGTGTTTCTCTTACTGTTTAAGTTAAGGAATTAATTGAATGTATTAGTATATCGACCCCAAAAGTAGTACTTTTTGCCTAACGATGCAACTGATTGAGACGATTTATGAGGGGGAATGGAAAGATTGGTCAGATAGTGCTCCCTACGTGACCAATTTCGTAATGCGCCTACGGACGGGCGGTACGGATTAACGAAAGATGAAGAAAAAAACGGCGACACATATTTTGTGTAGTCTGGCGCATGACGTATCTTTGTGGACGTAATAGTCATTGGACATGACTAACCAACTTTAATAAACTAATCAGAAAATGGAAAAGACTAGAAGTAAAACATTCCTCTTTGAGAAAGAAAAAGCATGGGAACCCGCAGGTGAAGGTGTCGTTCGTCAGATTATGGGATACGACGGACAGGTGATGCTGGTGAAAGTGAAATTCCAGAAAGGTGCCATTGGTTCCGCTCATACGCACTACCACACGCAGACTACGTTCGTAGCCAGCGGTAAATTCGAGTTCACGGTGAACGGCGAGACAAAGATTGTGGAAGCCGGCGACGGCATCTACATGGAACCGGACGTGTTGCACGGCTGCACCTGCCTCGAGGCCGGTGTACTCATCGACTGCTTCAGCCCGATGCGTGCCGATTTCCTGCACAAATAATCGCCGAGCCGAAACAGTCTTCTTATACCTATATATAATAAGGTGTACGTTCGGCTCAACGAAAGCGTGCGGATTAGTGGTCTACCCTGCTAATCCGCACGTTCCGTTTTCGGTCTCTTCGAGGAGTAAGTCCGTCAAGGTTACTCGCCGATACGCTCCAGCCACTGTTCATAGAGCGAGAAGACGGCCTCGGGCCAATAGCCGTACCAGTCGTATCCCGTGCGACGTTCGTCGTTCACGTCGGCCAACTTCCACACTTTCTGTCCAGCACGGGTACACATGAAGGGAGTGTTGTCCGCCACCTCATAGAAACGCGCCCAGATGGGACGGGCGTTGGCATCGTGCACCTCCACCCTATCGAACGGATATTCGTGGTTGATAATCTTCTCTTCGGGGATGGAGACTTCGTCCACCCGCAAGCCTTTAATCGCTACCTTATGCAGCCAGGCGATGCCGGCCTTCACAGCCTGCTTCACCTCCTCAGAGGGTTGGCGGATATTCATCAGAAGCCGCAACACGTCGCAACTCTCGTTGGCGGTGATGCCGGGCAGCTCGTAGGTACGCGCCTTCACGGGCACGAGCGTCTCGTTGTCATGCTGCTGCGCCCAAGCGGTCTTCACGCCATTTTGCACCACCTGACAGTCGAGAATCATGCGGATGCCGCGCTCGTAACCTGCCTTTATGCGCTTCTTCATGGATGAGGTCAACCAAGAGAAACTCTTGTCGCCCTGCACAATCTTCTGAAAGAGTTCCAGACTGCCCGTCGTCACTTCGTCGTTGAAGGTGATGGCATCCACGTCCCAACCGCGCCAGCCACCATTCTCTTTCTGCGTGTCAAGCAGATACTCGAGACCCTTCAGTGCCGACTCCCGATAGCGTTTGTCATGCGTCAGGTTGTAGGCATCGCCCAAGTATTCTATCTGCGTGAAGGAGTTACGGTTGTCGAGAGTACTCATGCGATAGCGTTCCTTCAGGGCTTCCTTCACGGAGTCAGCGGGCAAGGCGGCCAGCCAGTCGATATTCTTCGGCCACCCACCGTCTTCGTTCTGATAGGCCAGGAAGTTGTCGGCAATGTGACGGATGTCGCAAGTTGGGTAACGGTAATAGTTGCGGTCCTTGTGTTCCAGATTCCAGTGATGGATGCCATCAAGGAAGGGCTCTATGGAGATAGCCGGTTGCGTGGCCTCTTCCATCCATGCCAGATTAAAGGTGTAGTGGAAACGGCTACTGATGAGATGAATCACGTTGTCGGGAGTCTGCGTAGCAGCCAGATAGCCGCGAGGCTCAGCCCGGTGGGCATCCATCTCGAAGAACTGTGTCCACGCTCCTCCGTTGAGGAAACGATAGACCCCGTCCGTCAACAATCTTTTGACTGGCCAGGTCTTTCCTTCGTCATACGACAGGGCGGCAAACATTCCATACCCTTTGAAGGTGTTGCCATAGGGGTCGGTGAAGGTCATGCCCCGATCCTCCTTGGCGGTGCGATACGGATGGTCGGTGAAGGAGACAAAAAGAATCGGCCCTTCGTTCAAACGCAACAATACGGCGCGCTGCCCACCGTCGATGGGAGGGAACTCCGAAGCGGAGTAACGCCACGTCTTGCCCATGTCATCGGAGATGCTCATGGGCATACGGAGGCGACCGTTTGCGTCGGGTATGCTGTTGTTGCGTCCCAAAGCCATCAGCCGTCCGTCTTTCAGTTGCACCACTCCGGCGTGAATGCCCGCGATGGTAGTTCCGCTACCCCCCTCTTTGAATTCCGGTTTGGGTGAGCCGTCCCATTGGTCGTTCCACGTCAGTCCGTTATCCTTGCTGACATGCAGCGAGGTGCCGTCTGCTCCGCCGGGACCGGCATCGCAAGCCTGTACCAGCCAGCCTTCGCGGGAGACAAAGGCCCCGGCTATGACCTGATGACGCACGGTATGCTCGGGTTCGATGATGCGGGGTTTGCTCCAGGTCTGTCCGTTATCCGTACTGGTACGGAGGGTCATCATCAGGTTGCGCCAACGTCCGGCAGCCTCCACGCCATTGATGTGATAGAGTGTTCCCTTGCCATCGTTCAGCAAGGAGGAACCGGTCAAGTTGCGGTCGGCAACGTGATAGAACAGACGGGGCTTTTCCCATTCGGTGGATCCGGCACGCAAACGGGAAGAGAGGACAACCATCTCACGTCCCTTCTCCTCTTTGGTGGAGAACCAAATGGCCAACAAGTCGCCGTTATCACACCACGTGATGGCCGGCTGGTGATTGTGGGGATAGAAAGGTACGCCGCTTCCCGCTTCGGGTTCGAGCACATAGACTTGCGGTGCCGTGAAGAAGGCCTTGTCGCTCTTGTGCGCGTTCCAATCCCAACGGGTTTGGTCCACGGCGTAGTTGTCCGTCTTGCAGGCAAGGGGTTGCGTGGCAGGATAGTCGGCCTCCACCACACGGAATCCGGTCATGCAATGTTTGTCGTCGGGGAGCATCGCCATACGGTTGGCCGAACGCAGGTATTCCGCGGGAGTGTTGTGACTGCCGCCACGGGTTACCCTTGCGATGCCGTCGGCATAGCCCATGGGGTCGGTCTGCTCGGCTGACGAATAGGGTCCGTACCAGTCGAGACACCACTCCTCTACGTTGCCGCACATGTCGTAGAGCCCCCAATCGTTGGCGGGAGTCTGCCCCACCTTCAACGACACAGGCTTAGGCTCGGAGACTATCTCTTGGTTTTTCTGATACTCGGCCGGCAGTTTGTCGTTCATAAAGAAGTTCCAGTAGCGACCGGCCTTGCAGGCGTATTCCCATTCCGCCTCGGTAGGCAGACGGTAGGTCTTCCCCTCCTTTTGGGAGAGCCATTTGCAATAGGCCATGGCATCGTTGTAGCTCACGAATATCACCGCCTCGTCATCCTCTTTGGAGAATCCGTTCTTGCCCCGCAAGGCTTTGTGCTCGGGACAGAACTGCTCATATTGGGCGTTGGTCACCTCCGTCACTCCCATCCGGAAGGGCTTGGAGATGTAAACTTTATGCTGTGGAGCTTCATCGTAGTTCTCTCCTAATCCCCACGTTCCCATGTAGAAACTCCCCGACGGTATCTCCACCGTCTGGATACTGAGGTCTTGAGCCTGTGCGGTTCCAAAGGCGGACAGGGCGCACGTCAAGACACCGATTGAAATAATTTGTTTCATGTATTAGCTATGTTTGATTAGTTATTAGTAATTAGTTATGTTTGATTAGTTATTAGTTATTCGTTCTTTTTCGTACGCTCTATTCCGAGGGCTTATGGTTGGAAGCCTGTTGAGCGACAGACTTCTCGCGATACTCGGTTGGGGTCATCTGGTAGACTTTCTTGAAGCAACGGCTGAAGTACTGTGCGTTGCTGATGCCCACCATCAGACTGATTTCGGAGATGCTATACCGGTTTTCCGCTATCAGTTGAGCCGCCCGTTTCATTCGGGTCTGCAGGATAAACTCCACGGGCGACATGCCAATCAAGCTATTCAGCTTGCGGAAGAAAGTAGACCGGCTCATCAGCATCTCTGATGCCAAATCGTCCACATTGAACTCGAAATCGTTCATGTGCTTCTCCATGGTAGCCGTCAATCCGTCCATGAACTTGCGGTCGTTCTCCGAAACATATTTCCTTGGCGCTTCTTCTTGGCCACCCGCCCCGGATTCCACTGCCATGATGTGTTGGCAATAGAAGGCTTTCATCCTCTCACGCTGCGCCAACAGGTTGCAAACCCGTGCCTTCAGATAAACGGAGCTGAAGGGTTTGGTGATGTAGTCATCCGCACCCTCGCTCACGGATTGCAAGCGGCTGTCGAAGTTGGTCTTCGCCGTCAGCACGATGATAGGGATGTGGCTGGTGTTGATGTCACTCCGAAGTTCGGATACCACAGCGAGTCCATCCTTGCGCGGCATCATCATGTCGCAGATAATCAACGACGGATAGACCTCTTTAGCCTTCTTCACGCCCACCTCGCCATCTTCCGCTTCATACACTTCGTATAACGGGTTGAAGATTCCGCACAAGAAGGTGCGCATCTCTTCGTTGTCTTCGATAATCAAGATGGAAGCGCGGCCTTTCTCCGTCTTGACGAGTTCATCGTCCCGGGTGCGCTGCACCGGTTTCCGTTCCGTTTCGTCGTTCATAATCCACTCCACACTGTCGTCGTAATGTTCCTTGCCCTGACGGAACTTCACTTCAAAGCAACTGCCTCTACCCTCTTTGCTGGTGACGGAGACCTCCGCCCTGTGCAGTTCAGCCAACTGTTTCACCACGGACAGGCCAATGCCCGTTGACGGCTGTCCCGTTATGGACTTGTCTCCCCAGTTGGCAAAGTACTGGAACAGGTGTTTCATGCGGTCTTCGGAAACGCCGATTCCCTCGTCGCGCACACTCAGATAGACATAGTCGGAATCATCGCGCAGGGAGATTTCAATCATCTTGCCGTCGGGAGTGTACTTGAAGGCATTGGAGAGCAAGTTGAACAGTATCTTCTCCAACTTATCGGCATCCGCCCACAGATAGAGTGAGTCCGACGTATGGGAAAAGACGTAATAGATATGGTGTTCGTTGGCGACCTCGTCGAAGTCTTGCTTTATTTTCGAGACAAAGGAAACCATCTCGATGTGTTCCACACGCATCCGCATCTTGTCGCACTGCAACTTGCGGAAGTCCAGTATCTGATTCACCAACCGGAGCATGCGGTCGACGTTGCGGTGGACAAGTTCCAACTGGCCACGTACCATATCCGACAGGTCGCTCTGCTGCAAAAGGTTCTCCACGGGGGCGGTAATCAAGGTCAACGGGGTGCGCAGTTCATGCGACACATCGGTAAAGACCTTCAGTTTGGCCTCGGCCAGCTCTTTCTCGAAATGGACCCTGCTACGCAGGTTATAGAACTTCGCATAGAGGTATATCGCCAAGCCAAACAGCAGCAGTGCTCCAAGGATATAGAGGACAATGACCCACGAAGTCTCCCAAAAAGAGGGCAGCAGTTCCAGGCTTACGGTGCGTGTATTGTCTACCCACACGCCTTCGCCATTGGTGGAACGGACTTTGAAGCGGTACGTCCCCTTGGGCAGATTGATGTATGAGGCGGTACGTTGGCGACCCACATAGTGCCAGTCGTCATCGAAACCTTCGAGCATATAGGCGTAGTTGACCCCCAACGGGTTGCATGTCTCCACGGCGGCATAGCTGACAGTGAATGTCCGCTGGTCGGGCTTCAACTTCAGGTTGTCTATGTAGTCGGGTTCCGTCGGGATTCCGTCTTCGGACACGCTCAACGAGTCTTCATCCAAATGAAAGCCCGCAATAACGATGGGCGGCACATAGTCGCGCTTCTTCACCTTGTCGGGGTCGAACGTAAACAGCCCAGCGTAGGTAGGCATCGCCAACCAACCGGACGGGAACTGGACAAACTCTCCTTCGCTGAACATCACCGGGAAACCGATAGCGTAGGAATCGAAACTGTCGAACAGGTTCTCTTTTATGCGATACTGCGTGATGCCTGTCTCACCGACCATCCATAAGTCACCCTGCCGGTCTTCATGGATGGCGTAGACGATGTCCGACTCCATTCCGTCACGCATCGTGTAGTTACGGAACCGGTACTTGCCGTCATCCGCCTCCCCTATCCGTACAAGCCCACTCCCGTAAGTTCCCAAATAGCCTTCACCGCTACGGGTAAAGTAGATGGAGTAAATGTTGTTGCTGGGCAGGCTATGGCTATCCTCCGGGTCTTGCTGTATGAGGGTGGGATGGATATCCGCCACAGAGCGGAATTTACACGAGAAGGTGAGCAGACCTTCGTCCGTACCCACCCACAGGTTGCCTTTATTGTCCGATGAGAGGACACGCACCTTCGAGCAGCTTTTCATGGGGTAATCCACCCATTCGTTGCGGTAATTGATGAAACGGATCGTTCCGTCCCGCTCATCCACCATATTCAGTCCACCGCCCATGGTAGCCACCCACACATGACCCTCCTCGTCCTCAACGATGCCATATACGTCATTCACGCTAAGGCTATAGAGGTCGTCGCGACTATATTTATATTGGGTAAACTGGTACTGTGTCGGTCCGCCAACACGCTTACCCACAAAGACACCTCTTCCTTTGGTACCTACCCAAAAGCGTCCCTTGCGGTCTTTCATCATGCAATAAGGAGTACCTATAGGATAGGTCGCCTGCAACTTGTAGTCCCGGTCATACACCTGGAGCGCGCCGCCGCGTGTGCCCACCCACAGGAGACTGTCGGCAAGGAGAATCGAGCGTAAGGCTTGGTCCACTTCGGGATTCTTCCCGGCGGATGCCAATATCCAGGTATGAAAATCGCTCTTGGGCAACACGACCTTTCCGAGCCAACGCATGGTGGAGACCCACAATGCCCCTTGGTTGTCGAGAAAGATGGAGAAGTGGACCTTCTTGGCGTTCCACAGTTGGGGATGATTGAGGTTCAAGGTTTCCAGTTGGTTTGTCCGCTTGTCATAGTGAGCTACGCCATTGAACGGATAGAGCCACACGGTCTCCTGGCCGGTATCTATCACATTCAGCCTGTCCCTATTGCCGCTCCTTACCGACGGGTCTCTGGCAACGAAACGTGTAGCCTTGTCCGTCAACGGGTCATAACGCAGCAAGTCCGCCGTACCGGTGGTTTGTATCCACACAGCGCCCGTCTTTTCCTGCTCCATCCATTGTATACGGTCGCTGATTATCCACGATGCCGTGCGCGTATTGTAGGTTTTGAATTGTTGTTGGTCCGTAGAGGAAACAAAGAGTCCGTCCTCCTTCGTGGCGAACATCAGTCTGTTGCCCGGCAATTGGAGGATGCATATAACCGACGATTGGGCTTCGAGTTTCAGCAGTGACATCTGTTTTTTCCGCTTGTCATACTTCCACACCCTTCCGGCCTCGGCACCAAAGAAGATATGGTCGGAGGTTTCGCACAGAGAGAAGACGCTTTTGCACACGCCGCTACGGGTGTATGAATAGTTGTCGTTAATCTCAGCCGTACCGGCTTTCACATAAAAGAGTCCGTTGTCCAACGAGGGCAACCATTGGTTTCCGTTGCTGTCCTCGTAGACTTGTTCGATGCGTCCATAATCTTCAGACCGGCTTCCCGACAGGTTCAAGTCGGCTTTGAAGGCCTGTGTCAACGAGTCGATAACCAGTCGTATGGCTCCATTCTGCCTGTCTGCCAAAAGCCACACATAGCCGTTGGACAAGACCTCTATGCGATACACAGGCAGGTTGCGCGACTCTTCCACTAACTCGAAAGAGCCGGTGGAGGGGTCAAAGCGTTGCGCTTCGCCATTGTTACATACGGTCCACAAGTAGCCGTACGCGTCCTCAGTCACCTTTGTCACACGGTTGTTCGAGAGCACAACGCCCTTCTTGCGGTTACCTTTATAATTATGGAAAGCGTAACCGTCGAACAGATTGAGCCCATCCCACGTAGCGAACCACAATCTTCCTTTGCTGTCCTGGAACACCTGGTCGGCACTATTCTGCGACAATCCGTCGCTCACGGAATAGGACGTAACTGAATATTGAGCCAAGACATCAACGAAGGCGCATAACCACAAAGCTACAGCGCACAATAGAGACTTATACATATTATAATAGCGCATAACACAGACAAAGGTAGGGAAAAAGAATCTATTATAAAAAAGGTATTGACAAAAAAGTTGCTGGCCCATCGTTTCACAACGACGGGCCAGACCATCCCATTTATAATTCACCATGCACTTATGTTCTTGTGTAAGGTTCCTCCTCAATGGAGATTTTAATTCAACAACAGAAATATATCATTTTAGAGTCAACGAGTGTAAAGGTTCAACCTTTACTAAGTACAAAACTTTTCATTTTTCACGTTACAAAGATAACTCACATATTTGAAATACTCGTGTAAAATCCGTTCAAACACATTCCAAAACTAATCAAAAAGCCGTTTTTCGTGAATTTCGGCACACCCTGTTACCTGTGAGACGGTGGCTTGATACCTCCGTGTGTGCGCTGTACCGGTTCGTCAACCGCTTTCATCAAAAAATCTTCTGCAAGTAGGTGACCAGCTCATCGGATTTGAGTTGTTGCTGTTCGCCCGAGACCATATTTTTCAGCATCACCATCCCCGCATTGAGCTCATCTTCGCCGACAATGGCAACAAACGGTATGTTATGTACGTTCGCGTAACTCATCTGTTTTTTCATTTTGGCGGAATCCGGGTAAATCTCGGCACGTATACCCGCGGCACGAGCGTCAGCCAACAAGGGCAAACAATAGTCGGACTCTTTCTGCCCGAAGTTGACAAAGAGCAACTGAGTCCCATTGACGGCTTCTTTCGGATAGAGGTCAAGCTGATTCAGCACGTCGAAGATACGATCGGCACCGAAGGAGATGCCCACGCCCGACACACCGGACATGCCAAACACACCGGTCAGGTTGTCGTAACGACCGCCACCGCTGATGCTGCCTATCTGCACGTCGAGAGCCTTCACTTCCAGAATAGCCCCGGTGTAGTAGTTCAGACCGCGCGCAAGCGTCAAGTCGAGTTCCAACTCACTCTTCAGATGCAGGTTCGATACCGTGCGCAGGATGAATTCACTCTCCTCCACGCCTTTGAGTCCCGTTTCCGAAGTCGCCAAGGTCTGTTTCAGCGTGGCGAGCTTCTCTTCGTTGGTACCGCTCAGCAGGATAATGGGCTGCAACTTGTCAATAGCCTCCTGGGGTATACCCTTCGAGAGGAGTTCGGCATTCACGTTATCCAATCCTATCTTGTCGAGCTTGTCGATTGCTACGGTAATATCCACAATCTTGTCGGACTCATTGATGATTTCAGCGATGCCCGCCAGTATCTTGCGGTTGTTCAGCTTGATGCTGACACGTACCCCGAAACGGCTAAACACCGTATCAATCATCTGAAGCAGTTCCACCTCGTTGAGCAAGGAATCACTGCCGACCACATCAGCGTCGCATTGATAAAACTCCCTGTAACGTCCCTTCTGCGGACGGTCGGCACGCCACACCGGCTGAATCTGATAACGTTTGAATGGGAACGTCAACTCATCGCGGTGCATCACCACGTAACGGGCAAACGGTACGGTCAGGTCATAACGCAGTCCCTTCTCGCAGAACTTGCTTGCCAACTTGGCGGCATTGCGCGAGAGGAGCTCCTCATCGGTGATGCCGGAAAAATAGTCTCCGGAATTCTGTATCTTAAAGAGGAGTTTGTCACCTTCGTCCCCATACTTTCCCATCAATGTGGAAAGGTTCTCCATCGACGGGGTCTCTATCTGCTGGAATCCATACAGATGAAACACGTCACGGATGGTATTGAATATGTAGTTACGCTTCGCCATCTCCAAAGGCGAAAAGTCGCGAGTCCCTTTTGGTATGCTTGGTTTTGCCGCCATAGTTCTTTGTTATATGATTTGTTAATTGATTGGCAAAATTACTTATTTTGGTTGTAACACGCTAACATACGCCCCGAAAAGATTTCTCCTGCGCTTCCATGACACGGCTTTTACATTTTAATGAGACGACCCGTTTATTTCAGCAAGCTGCACCGCATGGCTTAACGAGGTATAGTCTCGTTGGCTATGAGGTATAGTCTCTGTCTTTTTGTCCTGTCAAGCGTCAGTCCGTCAAGTGCCTCCATGCAAAAATTGACAATATTCTATCTACGGCATTGGTTTTGTCACCATATCGTCGAAAGGAGACTTGACAATATGTCATACGTTGATTACTACAAGGTATTAGGGGTTGACAAGAGCGCAACACAGGATGAGATAAAGAAGGCTTACTTGAAGTTGGCCTTGAAATACCACCCTGACAAGAACCCCGGGAATAAGGCGGCAGAGGAAAAATTCAAAGAGATAAATGAGGCCAAGGCCGTTCTGGGCGACCCGGAGAAACGGAAGAAGTACGACGAGTATGGAGAGAACTGGAAACACGCCGACGAATATGAGGCGCAGAAGAAAGCCTATCAGCAGCAGGCCGGTGGCGGACAATGGTATTCCACGGGCGGAGGATTCAACAAGGAGGACTTCACGCAGTTTGGCGGTGGTTATCACAGCGACAACGCGGAGGGCTTCTCGGATTTCTTCGACGAGTTGTTCGGTAGCGGCAGACGACGTTCACGCAGTGAAGCGTTCAAAGGCGAGGACTACACCGCCAATCTGAACCTTACCTTGCGCGAAGCGGCCACCACACACAAGCAGATTCTGAACATCAACGGAAAGAGCGTGCGTATTACCGTGCCCGCAGGCATAGCCAACGGACAAATCATCAAGCTGAAAGGTTATGGTGCACAAGGTTATAACGGCGGACCGGCAGGAGACCTCTACATCACCTTCGTCATTGCGGACGACAATGCCTTCACCCGTCAGGGTAACGACTTGCACGTGGATGCCCACATCGACCTCTACACGGCCATCCTTGGCGGCGAGGTGTTGGTAGACACGCTGGACGGGAAGGTCAAGCTGAAAGTGAAACCCGAAACGGACAACGACACAAAGGTGCGACTGAAAGGAAAAGGTTTTCCTGTCTACAGGCAGCCCGGTTGCTTCGGAGACTTAATCGTCACCCTCAAGGTGAACATGCCCAAGGGGCTCAACGAGCGTCAGCGTGAACTGTTCCGTCAGTTGCAGCAGATTGCCTAAGGAGCGGGAAGTCGTAAAGGTTGCAGAATAAGTGCCGTTTCCAGTCCGTATATCATATTATTACGCTACTTTTGCAGAGAAATGGGTTCCCAAGAACAGCCGTAAGTGTCGCCCAAACGGACGTTTACGGTTCTTGGGGAATAACAGGCTAACAAGATGGAAAAAGAACAAGACGGAAAGACCTATTGGTTTGTATTTTGCAAAGACGAGCTCTTGCTCCATAAAGAGGACAACGGATTCCAAGTTCCCTATCAACAACAACCTCCCGTGACGGTCAACGAATGGACTCACATTCATGAACTGTCACTCTTTGACGGCATCCCCTTCAAGGCTTTCGCGTTGGACCAACCCGTCCGGGAAGACGACAGGCAGGTGATGATGGGGTTGCGGCGGTCGTTCGACTTCCTCCCTCACGACATTTATCTCATGGCAGGCAAGGCGCACGAGATTATCTTTTGGGACAAGAACAACCGTTTCTGTCCGGTCTGCGGAACACCGATGAACTTCCATACCTCCATCAGCAAGCAGTGTCCCAACTGCGGTAAGGAGATTTGGCCGGTAGTCTCCACCGCCATCATCGTACTGATACGTCGGGGCAAGGAGATTCTGTTGGTACACGCCCGCAACTTCCGCGGCGATTACTACGGGTTGGTAGCCGGTTTCGTTGAGACAGGAGAGACACTGGAAGAGTGCGTACAGCGGGAAGTCTTTGAAGAGACGGAACTGCGAATCACCAACATACGCTACTTTGGCAGTCAGCCGTGGCCTTATCCTTGCGGGCTGATGGTGGGTTTCACCGCTGATTACCTGAGCGGAGAGGTGAAGCTGCAGACCTCAGAGCTGAGTGCGGGCAAGTTCTTTACCAAAGAGAATCTTCCGGACATACCGGGCAAGATGAGCATGGCGCGCATGCTCATTGATGACTGGATAGAGAACGGTCCGCACGACTAACCAAAGTCAGTCCAGAAATCCGGTGGCGATTATTCAGTTAAACGCCCCACCTTACGTGTGTCCACGCAAGTACTTACGTTGGCTCATGAAAGTACTTACGATGGCTCACGTAAGTACTTACGTTGCCCGATGTAAGTACTTACGTTGGCAGGTGCAACCGCTTGCGTCCAGGCGAATTGTTCCTACAAAAAACGAAGTTACGTTAACTACTCCTCATGTCGTACGATGCCTCTTCCTGATTTCCTAATACACTCTTTCTCTTCGTTAACTGAAACAGTAGACACCCTTAATTGAACTTTACTGAAATTTCCACCGGATTTCCGGACTGACCCCTATTTTTTCGGATTCGCAAGGGATATTCCAAATAAAAGAGATACTTTTGTGGCTCAATTATATCTATTACATCTATTCTATAGCAAATGAACAAATTGTCCCACACCAAACTGATAGGCATCGTACTGCTCACCGTCTTCTGCGCCGCTTGCGGCGAAGACCGCACGTACGAATACGAGGAAAAGACCCAAAAGGACCGCTGGATAGAGCAGCAGATGAAACAATATTATCTGTGGTACGAAGACATGCCCACACTGACGGAGAGCAGTTACTTCAGCGACCCGGAGACTTTCTTCAAGTCACTGCTTTCCAAGAAATGCCGCAGCGGCAAAGGCGACACCTTCTCTTATTTTGAAGAGACGGAATCCTCCACCGACGGGACAAGCGGCAGCCTTACACTGGACAAGACCTCGACATACGGTTTCGACTTTCTGATGTACTCGGACCCCACAGGAAAGACGAGCAACAACATGGCACGCGTGCTCTACGTACTGGCCGACTCGCCCGCCGCGGATGCCAGGTTGCAACGGGGCGACTGGATTGTGTCGTTCAACGGCAACGCCATCACAACGAGCAACTACAAGGAATTGATGAAGGGCGATGCCATCACGCTGAACGTGTGCGACCTGGAAGCCGATCAATCAGAAGAGACCACGGAATACACATGGGGTACGGCACGCGAGCTGAGCCTGTCGGCATCCGTACAAATGGAGACCAGTCCGTTCTATGCCGTCTGCACCATCGACGACACTGAGTACTCGGGGAAGAAGGTGGGCTACATGATGTACGACCATTTTGAGGCAGGTACCGACACCGAAAGCACGAAATACAAAGACCTGATGAAACAGGTGTTCGCCTATTTCAAAAGCGCGGAAGTGACGGACTTCATCCTCGACCTGCGGTACAACCCGGGAGGATACGTCTCCTGCGTGACCGACCTTTGTAGCTATCTGGCTCCTTCCTCCTGCTTGGGAAAGTCCCTGTTCACCCTCAAGTACAACGATTTGAACACAGCCTCGAACATGACCCAGACATTGAGCACGGATGTCGCGGCGGAGAATCTGGACCTGAGTACCGTCTACGTCATCACCAGCAAATATACCGCCTCCGCTTCCGAAGCGGTCATAAACTGCCTGAAGCCATACATGGACGTGAAGATACTGGGCAGTACCACGGTCGGCAAGAATTGCGCCTCCGCAGAGTTCAAGTCCGATTACGGGTTCACGCTGTTTCCCATCATAGCTTACCTTTATAACAGCAACGACGAAGCGGACTACGAGGACGGCATCGAACCGGACTACTATTACAATGAACTGGGTGAGCCGTACCGCTTGGGCGCTATCGGCAACCCCATGGAAGACCTGCCGCTCTACTACACGCTGCTATGGATCAGGAACGGTTCGGTGGACTTGCCCACTTCGAGCAGCAGTTCTTCCTTGTCGACCAAACGGGCCGATGATGGGGAGCTGACACACTTTGATTCGTCGATAGAGCGGAAACGCTGCAAGGGACTTATCCTGTCCGAATAGACGGCACTCGCGCCACGGAATCTTTACAGCACTGGGGTAAACAGGTGTGCGAACCAACCGACAAAACGTTTCCACAGGGTGCGCTCGCGCCAAAGTTCACGGGTGAGTTCGGTAGACTCGCCCTTATCCTTCTCGAACATCTCCATCAGTTCTTCGGTAACGTCTCTGTCAAAGATGAAGGCGTTGACCTCGTAGTCGTAGCGCAAACTGCGGCTGTTGAGGTTGGCGGAGCCCAACGTGCAGAACGCGGAGTCGACCATCATAATCTTGCTGTGGTGGAAGCCCTCGTCGTAGAGATAGACCTTGGCCCCTCTCTTCATCAGTTGATAGACTGAGTAAAGCGTGGCATCCGGCGTGAACGGGATATCGGAGTGCGAAGAAACCATTATCTCCACATCCACTCCCCTCTTCAAGGCTCTCTTCAGCGATTTCTTGATGGAGTGCGTAGGCACGAAATAGGGATTGATGAGTTGTATCTTCTCCTTGGCTACATTGATGGAAGTGCTGTACGCCTGACGAATCAGCTTGGGAGTCACGCCAGGCTCACGGTCGACGATGGCCAGTTCGACATCCGTATGCAGCGGACCGATGCCGGGATGGCAGGAGTCAAGTTCATGCTGCACGGCACGGAGCAAAGCGAAAGAGTCCGCGGACTGGTTCAACGCTTGAAGTCCCGTTTCATCCCCGATTGAGGTCTTGGCATCCAAGCCGGGCCAAAAGTACTCGGCACCATCAACACGCTGTTTAGAGACCTTGTTCCAAATCTTCAGGAAGATAGTCTGCAGTTGGTTCACCGCCGGACCTTCGATGCGCATGTGCATGTCGCGCCAGCTACCCACTTGCGGAGTTCCGTTCAGGTAATAGTCCGCCACGTTCATGCCGCCCGTATAGGCTACACGGCCGTCTATGACAACGATTTTTCGGTGGTCGCGCTTGAAAACGTGATTCACAAAAGGAAACCTGATGGGGTCGTACTTGTAAATCTCCACGCCTTTGGAACGAATCTTCTTCAGCGCACTGTTCTTCAGCGGCCGGTTATTGGACATGTTGCCAAAGGCATCGAACAGCGCACGCACCTTCACGCCCTCAGCAGCCTTCTGGTAGAGGAGTTCAAACAACGCGCCGGCTATGGAGTCGTTGCGAAAGTTGAAATATTCCAAGTGAATATGGTGCTTTGCCTGCCGAACGGCATCGAACAGATCGGAAAACTTCGCCTTGCCACTCTTCAATATCTTCACCTCGTTGCCGGCTACCACCGGGACATTGTTGTCGATGAGCCACTCCTTCATAAGCGAGTCGCCACGCAACTCCTGAGCCCGTACGCCTACGGCAAGAAACAGAAGAATGACTATTATATATCTTTGGTTCATGTTGTCCAATTACAGCTGAAAAAACGGGACAAAATTACGACATTTGCGGCAGATGACCATGCGAACGGGCGTTTTATTTCCCCCTAAAAAGTACGAAGCCGTCCGGTCTATACGCAAGACCCGGACGGCTTCTCTGTTATCCTGTACCTTTCAGGTTGACAGTTATTTCGTTTCGGGGGTTGGCGTACAGTCGTTGAAGTAAATGTTCTCCGACAACTTGCCGTCCACCTTCTTGTAGACCTTGCCGCCTACCTTAAAGTTCACGTGGTCGAAACGCAGGTTACGTCCGTCGGAGATGTCCACGGTGTTGTCCGGCGACTCCACGACAACGTTACGCAGCGTCAAGCCATCCACGTCATACGCCTGAATCAGCTTCTTGCTCTTGGCCTCCACGTTTTCGATGGTCACGTTTCGAGCCGGCGACTCGGGGATACCGGTCACCTTGAGGAAATAGGAGGCATCCTCCACGATGATGTCACGGATATGCACATTGCGGTAGACCGGAGTGAACTCATCGGGTTTCATCCAAGAGCGGGCGGCTTGAGAGCCCACATACATGCTTGAACCGAGCATGTCAAAATGGATGGCCGACGAAGCGGTGCGCATACGGATGCGTTCGTAGTAGAGGTTCTCGCCTCCACCACCACGCGGACGACGCGTCTTGAAACGGATGCCCACATTAGTGCCGTCGAACACGCAGTCGTGCACATAGACATCGCGAATCATGCCCGCCGTCTCGCTGCCGCAGGTAACACCGCCATGACCGATGGTAGTCAGGTTGTAGCGCAGTACCAGGTTTTCCGTGGGCTTGTTCACCCGCATGCCGTCGATACCCCGTCCGGCTTTGATGGTAAAGTTGTCGTCACCCGTGGCCAGCGTGCAATACTCTATCAGCACGTTGCGGCTGGACTCGATATCCATGCCGTCGCCCATGGGCAGACCTACGGAGTTGACCGTGATGCCACGGATAATCACATCCTCGCAGTACGTGGGTACGATATTCCAAAAGACACAAGCTTCCAGCGACACACCCTCTATCAACACATTCCGGCAGTTGACGGGGCCGATGAATGTCGGGAGGAAGACGGCGGTACTGTCACGGCCGTCGTAGATTCGTTCCGTAGCCGGTTTGTCATAGGCGATGTACTTGTCGAAGCTGCCATAACCTACGTTGCGTTTCCACAGTTCGCAGTCGCGACCGGGACCGACGAGACGACCCTTGCCCGTGACGGCGATATTCTCCGCCCCGTTGGCGTAGATGCAAGCTCCCATCGACATACCTTCCACGCCGGCACTGCGGGTGAACACCACAGGCAGATAGTCCTTTATCTCACCACTGAAATGAACCACGGCACCCTCGTCCACCCGCAGGTTGACGTTACTCTTGAGGATGATACGTCCGGTGAGCCACTCCCCTTTCGGGATGATGACCGTTCCGCCACCTTTCTGATTCACCTCATCGATGGCAGCCTGTATGGCCGCGGTTGCCATCTTTTTCCGTTTAGCCCCCTTTTGGGTAATAAGCAGTTGATAGTCGGGGAAGACAGGTTTGCTCAACTGCGGCATGTCAAAAGGAGCGTGTATGGGCGCTATCTCTTCGGGCATCACCGCCGCACCCACTTGGTCGGCCGTGGGAATCGCCGCCGAAGTCTGGGCATGCAGCGCACAGACACCACCGGCTACCAACAGAGCCGCCATCATCAGTTTTTTTCTTGTTTGCATCATGATATGTTCGTATTAAAGGTTTCGTATCCGGGAGGCAGGTCACTCCAAATCGAAGCGCACCACCTGCGCCACGTCCGATGGAAGTCGTGCCCCTTTGGGTATGGTGAGTATCAGTCCGCCATCCGTGCAGACGGCCTTGCAGTCATAGTTTTTCTTCACGCTCAACAGGGTAGCTTTCTTCACCGTCCCCTTCATGTCCGCCGGAGTAAGTTTGGTGAGCAACAACGGCTTGCCCGTTTCCGGCCAATCGAGGAAGATGGCATAGAGTGTTTTGCCTTTGGTCGTATAGTGCACGCGACAACCGTCGGTAGTCGTTTCGCCGGAAACCACGTAGGGACGGGTTCCGTAAATGGATTCACCGTATGACCAAAGCCACACGCCTACGTTAGCGACCACGTCCTTCTGGTCTTGCGGGAAGGAACCGTCCGCCATAGGCGACAGATTGAGCAGCAGTTGCCCGTTGTTGCTCACCACCTGTATCAGCTTGTGGATGATGTCCTTGTGTGAGGAGAGTTCCATGCCTTTCACATAGCCCCATGACTGGTGGTAGCCGGTGCTGATGGTGTAGTCGCACAGCCAGGGGATAGAATCAATTTCTTCGGGGTTGCTGCGCTCATGGTCGAGCATGCCGATGCTGCGCGGGAACTCCTTGTATTTATAGGTAAAGATGACCTCCTTTCCCTCTTTCTGGGCATGGTTGAAGTAATGGGCCAGGAAATCGAGTTTGTACTGTTCCGGAATCTGATCCATCCAAGCGTCGAAGTAGACAATGTCGGGGCTGTATTTGTCCACGACCTCATTGCTCTTGTCGAGCCACATCCGCAGCCATTCATCGTGCGGCATGAGACATCCGTAGAGTTTGGCGTACTTGGGATTGTTGGCCGCCCACTCCGGTTTCACCTTCACGTAGGTGTAGTTGATTTCGTGGTGCAGCGACGTGAAGAATTTCATGCCGCGCGCTTTAATGGCCTTGCCCAACAATCCGATGATGTCCTTCTTCGGTCCCATCTTCTTGGCGTTGAACGGTGTGTACTTACTGTCCCACATGGCAAACCCGTCGTGATGCTCGGCTACGGTTCCGGCGAACCGTGCGCCGCTCTCCTGAAAGAGTTGCGCCCACTCGTCGGCATTGAACTTCTCGCCCTTGAACATGGGGATGAAGTCGTGGTAGCCAAACTTGGTAAGCGGCCCGTAGATGGCCTCGTGCCGTTTGTGCCCGCCCATGAGGAAATCCGCCGACGTGGAGTCACGGTGCATGTAATAATAGTACTGCTCGTTGCCGTAGGCGGGTACGGAGTAGACCCCCCAGTGACAATAGATACCAAACTTGGCGTCGCGCATCCACTCGGGCACAGCCTGATGACGCGAGAGTGACTGCCAATCGGGAGTAAAGGAGACCGCATCCTGCGCCTGCAACGTGCCCTGCACGGCAAGCATGGAAAGGAACAGTCCAAAAGTTTTCAATGTTTTCATAGACTTCTTAATGATACTTTTATTTCACAAAATGATTCTTTCATCTATTATTACGAACCAACATGGAAAAACCCGTAACCCGGTTTACCGCACGTCGAGTCGTTACACACGGGATACCTTCCGAAAAAACTTCCTTATCCGGTAAGTGGAAACCGCCAAGTTTTCGTATACATAATTAGACAATACATTTAAATATAATATTATGAAAAGAAGAACCGTATTATTAACACTACTCAGTTTGGGGGTGATGATTCCGGCAAACGTATCCGCCGAGAAGGTCATCGAAGCCACACCAGCCACTTTCAACCAAGCACTTGCGGCGGTAAAGAAAGCCGTGAAGAAACAGAAAGAAGACATCCTGGTCAACCTGCACGAAGGAACCTACAGCTTGCAACAACCACTGGTTATAGACGAAGCGTTCAGTGGACGAAACGGATTCCGCGTCACCTTCAAGGCGGCAAAGGGTGAGACCCCCGTCATTAGCGGAGGCGTGAGGGTCACCGGATGGCAGCGTGTGTCTGGCAACCTATACAAAGCACCTTTCAAGAGCGACAAAAAACTGCGTACACTCCTCGTGAACGGCGAACGTTGCCGTATGGCAGGTGCCAAGACGAAAGTGAACGGCTACGGCCAAGTAGGCGAGATTACCGTCAATGGTACTGAGCCGTGGGCTTTCGGCAGCGGCAAGGGTGTGGACGGCATCAAGTTCTTGGCGGACAAAGAGGTGACGACCTTCCACAATCCCGAAGACGTGGAGCTGGTGCAGAACAAGGTATGGACAGAAAAGATTCTCTGTCTGCGCGACATAGAGAAATGGGGCGACACCATCGTGGTACGTTTCCAACAGCCTTACGGAGCCATTCTCAACTCATTGGCATGGGCAGGAAAAATCAACTACTTCAAGGAGTTTTATTTCCGCAACGCCATGGAGTTGCTCGACGAACCCGGAGAGTTCTACTTTGACCGCAAGGCACAGATGCTCTACTACATGAGCAACGGTGAGGACATGGACAAGGCGGAAGTCATCGCCCCCGTAAGCGAAGGACTGCTCCGCGTCAAAGGTTCGTCGCTCGCCTCACGGGTAGCCAACATCTCGTTCGAGGGAATTACCTTCGCCAATGACACATGGAACCTGATGGAGGTTGAAGGGTCACGCGGTTTCGGCGGCATACAGAGCCTGGGACTGGCGGTGAAATACATCCCCGACGGCAACTGGCATCCGACCAAATACAACAGTTGTGACGTGCCAGAAGGTTGCGTGCAGGTGGAGAACGCCACCGGCATTCGTTTTGTTCGCAACAAGTTCGTACACATCGGCTCACCCGTCACGGTGAACCTGGTGAACGACGTGACGGCAACGGATGTCATCGGCAATTTCTTCAACGACATGCTTGGAAACGCGGTGAGCGTAGGCCACCCGCAGCATTATGAGATTGGCGACGGAGAAGGCAAATACCCCGCTTCGGTGGAAGGTGTCTGCAAAAACATCCATATCACCAACAACTACGTGCGCAACGTCAGCCTGGACTTCCGTCAGGTGGAAGCCATGCTCGGCTTCTTCGTTGAGGACGTACACTATGACCACAACGACATCGAGCGCACGCCTTACGGTGCCATTGCCTTGGGCTGGTGGTGGGGAAACGCAGGGATTCCCGAATCGACCGTAGCGAAGAACAACTCCATCAACTACAACAAGATCGGGCAGACCCACCTGACGCTGAACGACGGTGGAGCCATCTACCTGCTTGGCAAACAACCGGGGTCAGTCATCAAGCGCAACTACATCTTCAAAGGTGTACGATGCATCTATCCAGACGACGGATCGTCCGGTTGGTTGATTGAGGAGAACGTCATCAACAGCCTGTTCCAACTTTGGTATCATCTGGCATCGGACCGCAACTACGACATTACCGCACGCCGCAACTTCGTAAAGGACAACTATCTGGTGAACAACGGCAATGGCACACAGGTGCTGGATACCCAGATATTCCGCAACTGCGACTTCAACGACGAAGCCAAAAGCCTCATGAACGGAGCGGGCATTGAAGAGGAGTACAAGGACATCATTCCTGCCGAAGCGCCCAAAGACATCCACGTCTTCCCGCTCTTCCCGAAAGAGAAGTGGATATTGTAAAACATAGCTGAAGTAACCGAAAAGGCAGCCTCAGCGCACAAAACGAGTGAAGCCTCATCGAAACATACCGATGAGGCTTCACTCGTTTTGTAAGTATTCCGTTATCACACGAAACGCGCCCCGTTGTCTGGCTTCACGAAGTAGACCTTGAAGGTGGTTTCATACTCGGGGAACTTCTCCAAGTAGCGACGAGTTATCTCGCGCTCGATATTCTCTTTCTCGTTGGGGTCAACCAAGGCGACGCATGCCCCCTTGAAGCCTGCTCCGGAGAATCGTCCGCCGTAGATGCCCGGCAACGACCGCATGATGTCGTAGATGGCAATGAGTTCCGCCGACCCACACTCGTAGTTGTGGATACTGCTCTCGCAACTGTCGAAACTGAGCTTGCCAAAGAGCTTGAGGTTGCCCGTTTCCCAAGCCGTCACGCCCTGACGCACGCGCCTGTATTCGGAATAGAAGTGTTCCGCACGCCGCGCAAAACGTTGCGGCATGGCGATGCTGCACTTGTCGAACGTCGCCTTGGGAATGTCGCGCAAGAAAGTCTTGTCAAAAGTCTTGAGCGGTTGGTTGGTGTATGCCAACACATTCCACGCCGCCGTCTTACACTCGTACACACGCAGGTTGTAGTCGCTGTTGACCAGACTGCGCGTCAAACCGGAAAAGAAGATGCCAATCTCAAAGTCAGGCATGTCGGGGTTACGCTTGATGACGCGGTATTCGTCGCTGTCACAATCGAGGAACAGCAGACCATCCTCCCTACCCAATACGATGCAGGACTGATCCAGCAGTCCGTTGTTCAGTCCGATGTATTCACGTTCCGCTTCCGAAGCAATCTTCACCACCTCAAAAGGGGCAAGCTCGATATTGTTCGCCTTGGCGAAAGCCATGACGTAGGCCACCAACACCGCGGCACTCGATGAGAGACCACCCACAGGTAGCGACCCCTGAATGACTCCGTCAATACCGTATTTCAGTACGAAACGCTTCTTCAACGCATACTTGGCACCACGGGCATAGTCGCCCCAGTTTTTCGCCCGCACCTGTGTCTGCTGCGAGATATCGAACTCGACGATACCCTCAAAAGTGCGCGACTCCAAGTGTACGCGTCCGTCCTTGTTGGGCGTGAACCACAAGTCCACACCTTTATTAATGGAGAAACCCGTAACCAATCCGTGTTGGTGGTCGACATGCGCTCCTATCGGGCAGACCCGGTAAGGGGCGAAGATGTGATATTCAAAGTCCTGTTCCATGGCAGCTGGTCAGCATTGATAATATGTTTTATACCATTCGGCAAAAGCCCGCAAACCATCGCGGAGCGGCGTAGAGGGCTTATAACCGAAGTCCTTTTCCAACGGGGTGGTGTCCGCATAGGTAATGGGCACGTCGCCTGGCTGCATAGGCACCAGTTGGGTATGTGCCTCGAAATCATAATCGGCAGGCAACACCTCGGCGCGAATCAACTCTTCCTTCAGAATGCGGACAAAATCGAGCAGGTTCTCCGGCTGATTGTTGCCGATGTTGTAGACCTTGTAAGGAGGCACGGGCAGCCCGTCCTCGCCCACTTGCTTCTCCGGTGCGTGTTGCATCACACGGATAACGCCCTCCACGATGTCGTCCACGAACGTGAAGTCGCGCTTGCAGTTACCATAGTTGAATATTTGAATAGTCTTGCCTGCCACCAGTTTGTCGGTAAATCCGAAATAAGCCATGTCGGGACGGCCGGCAGGTCCGTAGACGGTGAAGAAGCGAAGTCCTGTGCTGGGAATGTTGTACAATTTGGCGTAGGCGTGCGCCATCAGCTCGTTGCTCTTCTTTGTGGCGGCGTAAAGGCTCACGGGATTGTCCACCTTGTCCTCCGTGTCGTAGGGAATCTTCTTGTTGGAGCCATACACGCTGCTGGAGCTGGCATAGGCCAAGTGCTCGACACCCGTGCAACCGCCGTCGTAGCTGTGGCGACACGCTTCGAGGATGTTGAAGAACCCCACGAGATTACTCTCGATGTAAGCCTCCGGATTGGTGATGCTATAGCGCACGCCAGCCTGTGCAGCCAGATTGACGACCACCTGCGGCTTGAAGTCAGCGAACAGTTTGTCGATGGTAGCCTTGTCGGCGATGTTTCCCTTAACAAAGACAAAATTACCATAGGCCTCCAACTGTTTGAGCCGTTCTTCCTTGATGCGCACATCATAATAGTCGTTCATACTGTCGATGCCTATCACCTTTACATCTTTCACCTCGCTCAGGAGCCTGCGCGACAGATTGCTTCCGATGAAGCCAGCAGCACCAGTCACCAAGATGGTCTTACCCTCTAATTGGACATTTTTCTGTAACATATTATAACACTATATTGTTTCTTATAATCTGCAAACATAAGACTTTTTCACCCAATCTCCTAAACTTACGGGAAGGAATTGGCGAAAGAGGGAGGGAAAACTTGCCCGTACGGATTCTGTACACTATTTTTGCGGCCAAAAAGAGAACTCATGCAAGGGACTTTCATCCTCCTTACCATCATTGTTTACTTCGGATTGCTGCTTGCCATCTCCCGCTGGACCAGTCGAAACAGACAGAACAACGACGCGTTCTTCCGTGGCAACCGGCAGTCCCCCTGGTACATTGTTTCCTTCGGCATGATAGGAGCCTCGCTCTCTGGCGTGACGTTCGTCTCCGTACCCGGCATGGTGGGTAGCATCGACATGACCTACATGCAGACGGTATTCGGCTTTTCCGTAGGTTATCTGGTGATAGCCCATATCCTGCTTCCGCTCTACTATAAACTCAACCTCACCTCCATCTACACTTATTTGGGAAACCGCATCGGCATACGCGCCTACCACACGGGGGCCGTATTCTTTCTGATATCGAAGATGACCGGTGCCGCGGCACGGCTCTATCTGGTGTGCGTCATTCTGCAAAACTTCGTATTCGGGCCGATGAAGATTCCCTTTGCGGTGACTGTCACAGCCATCGTGGCGCTGATATGGCTCTATACCCACAAGAGCGGCATACGCGCCATTGTGTGGACAGACACCTTGCAGACTTTTTGCCTCTTCGCGGCATTGGTACTTATTTTGTGCAACGTGTGCGGCAAGTTGGACCTCGACTTCGGAGGTTTCTTCGCGACCATACGGGAGAGTGAACACAGCCGCATCTTCGTGTTCGATGACTGGCACTCAAAGCAAAACTTCTTCAAGCAGTTCTTCAGCGGCATCTTCATCACCATTGTCATGACCGGGCTGGACCAGGACATGATGCAGAAGAACCTGACTTGCCGCAACCTGAAGGAGGCGAGGAAGAACATGTACTGCTACGGATTCTCGTTCATCCCCGCCAATTTCCTGTTCCTCTCGTTGGGCATTCTGTTGCTCCTGTTGGCACCACGGATGGGACTGGACATCCCCGCAGCCGGTGACGACCTGTTGCCCATGTTCGCCGCAGAGGGACATTTGGGACTTGCGGTATTGGTATGCTTCACCATCGGCATCATCGCCGCGGCGTTCTCCAGTGCCGACTCGGCCCTGACGGCTCTCACCACGAGTTTCTGCGTAGACATCCTGCACGTGGACAAACGGTCGGCTACCGCAGCGGAACAGCTGCGCAAACGGGTACACATAGCTGTCTCCGTCATCTTTATTCTCTGCATATTGGCATTCAAAGCCGCCAACAACCGGAGTGTGATTGACGCCATCTACATCCTTGCCTCGTACACTTACGGACCGCTGCTCGGTCTGTTCGCCTTCGGTCTGTTCACCAAGCGGCAACCGACGGACCGCTTCGTCCCCTACGTGGCCGTCGCTTCGCCTGTCATCTGCTACCTGACGGATTATTTCACCTATCGGTACACAGGCTACAAGTTCGGCTACGAAATGCTGATGTTCAACGGATTGCTTACTTTCATCGGATTACTGTTATTATCAATACATAAACACAAGAATCATGGAAATTACCAGTGCTGACTTCGTTATCAGTAACACACAACCAAGCAAATGTCCGCAGGACGGACTGCCTGAATACGCGTTCATAGGAAGGTCCAACGTTGGCAAGTCGAGTTTGATAAATATGCTTACCAAACGGTCCAAATTGGCCATGACCTCTTCCACTCCGGGAAAGACGTTGTTGATAAACCACTTCCTCATCAACAAGCAATGGTATCTGGTGGACTTGCCCGGATACGGCTACGCCCAACGCAGCAAGAAGCAACAGGAAAAAATCACCAAGGTTATTGAGGATTATGTGTTGGAGCGTGAGCAGATGACCTGTCTGTTTGTGCTGATTGACATCCGCTTGGAGCCGCAAAAGATAGACCTTGAGTTCATCGAATGGCTGGGCGAGAACGGCATTCCCTTTGCCATCGTCTTCACCAAAGCGGACAAGCTGACGACACAGAAAATCAAAGCCAACGTAGACAGCTATCTGCGGAAGCTGCACGAAAGTTGGGAGGAACTGCCACCCCACTTCATCACCTCGTCCGAGAAAGCCATCGGCCGCAATGAACTGCTGGATTATATTGACGGGATAAACAAGTCGTTGTAAAAAGAGGGCTCCTGTTGGCTCATTCAAACAAATATCCTACTTTTGTGACGAAAATCATCAACTAACGGACACCGTTCATGTTTTCGGAGAAAAGGAATATACTTCAACTGGCTGCGCTGCTCAAGGCGCACGGTATTCATAAGATGGTGCTCTGCCCAGGTGTGCGCAATGCGGCAATCGTGCAGACGCTGTCCAACATAGAAGGATTCACCTGCTATGCCATGACGGACGTGCGCAGTGCGGGGTTCTTTGCCATCGGACTCACCATGCAAGGAGGAGACACCGCGGCGATATGTTGCGACGCGGGTTCTTCGCTCGCCAACCTCTACCCTGCCGTGGCGGAGGCCGCCCGCCAACAGATACCGATTATCATCATCTCGGCTGACCAACCCACGGCCTGCGGCGGGATGACGGAATCCTACTCGATTCCCCAGCAACAACTGTTCGGGCAGCTTGTCAAACTCTCCGTCACGTTGCCGGAGATAGATACGGACGAAGAGGAGGCACACTGTAGCCGTATGATAAACGAAGCCATACTGGAGACGCGGCACCATGGCAATGGCCCTGTACACATCAATGTACCCGTAGCGGAACCCATGTATCGGTTCACGGCCAAGGAACTTCCCGACGTACGCATCGTCACCCGTTACCAAGGTCTCAGCCTCTACGACCGTAACTATAACGACTTGATAGACCGACTGAACAAGTATAATCGCCGCATGGTGGTAGCCGGACAGATGAGTTTCATCTACCTCTACGACAAACAATATGAGAAACCGCTGACCAAGCAGTTTGTATGGTTGGCGGAGCACTTGGGCAACAAGACGGTTCCGGGTACTCCCATCCGCAATTTCGACTCCGCCATCAGTTCCATGAACGAGGACCGCCTCATCACCATGAAGCCGGAACTCCTCATTACCTTCGGTGGGCAAGTGGTGTCGAAACAGCTTAGGAAATACTTTCGGAACTATCCGCCTAAAGAGCATTGGCATGTGTCGCAGGACGGCAAACTGACAGACCCGTTCGGCATCCAGACTACCGTGATAGAGATGAACCCGTTTGAGTTCTTCGAGAGGATAATCAGGCTCATGGACGGGAAACCGACCAACTTCCCCTTGATGTGGGAGAATTACTGCAAAATCATCGCCCCGCCGACGTTCCCTTATACGCAGATGTCCGTCATCGGCAAGCTGATGGAATCGTTGCCAACCAACTGCGCCCTCCATCTGGCCAACGGGTCGGTGGTGCGCTATGCACAACTGTTTCCTCTGAGGTCGGACATTGAGGTCTGTGGCAACCAAGGAACAGGAGGCATCGAAGGATGCCTGTCAACGGCTATCGGTTACGCTACCGCCTCTGACAAACTCAACTTTATCGTCATTGGCGATTTGAGTTTCTTCACGGACATGAATGCTTTGTGGTGCCAGCATATTCACCCCAACGTGCGCATCCTGCTACTCAACAATGGCGGAGCAGAAGGATTCCACACCCTACCCGGCATGGACAAGGGAAGCCACTCGGCACCCTATCTCACGGCTGCGCACCGAACTTCGGCACGCGCTTGGGCTGAAGAGAGAGGGTTTACCTACCTCACGGTGAAAGACGGGGATGAGTTAGACGACATGATGCAGCTGTTTACCGCCCCTGAAGAGAAAGAGCATCCGTTGCTGTTGGAGGCGTTTACCGACCAAGAGAGAGACACAACGGAACTTCGCTCCTATTACCGGAAGATAAGGGACGAGCACAAGGACTGAGTCCGAGGTTCGGGAAAAAAGGGGGCAGTCCGAAAACCCGGGTGGCGATTATTCGGTTGACTGGCCGTTAACCGGCCGTTGACCAGCCGTTAACCAGCCGTTAACCAAAGTCCGTTCGTTCGGGGAGGGTGTCCTCATGACGTACGACTATAGACCCTAACATCGTACGACTATAACACCTCATGTCGTACGTTAACTGACCCTCATGACGTACGACTATAGAACCTAATGCCGTACGGCGTGACTCTCCCTGATTTCCCGTACGCTTTCTCTCTTCATTAACTGAAACGGTATACACCTTACGCAGGTCCACGTAAGTACTTACGATGGCTCACGTAAGTACTTACGTTGCCCGATGAAAGTACTTACGTTGGCAAGTGCAACCGCTTGAAGCAGTAGACACTCTAAATTGAGCCTTACTGAAATTTCCACCGGGTTTTCGGACTGACCCGGAAAAAGGAGAAAGCCGGTTCAGCTTTCTATCTCACTCAATTCCATCCAGCGAAGCGTCTTCTCTTCCAACTCATCGTTCAAGACGGGGAGACGTTTTGACTTTTCCGTCAGTTCGTCCACCTTCAACGTTCCGCTACAGAGGGCTTCCTCTATCTGTTTCTTTTCCTGTTCCAAGGCTTCAATATCGGCTTCCAGCTGTTCCAACTCTTTCTTCTCCTTGAAACTGAGTTTCCGTTTCTCGGTCAGACGTACCCTGACCGTCTTTTCTTCAGCAGGCTTTCGTTCCTCCTTCTCCTTTTGGGACTTCAGTTCCTTCCAATCCCGATAATCGGTATAGTTCCCGGGGAAGTCGCGAATGTCACCCTGACCGTTGAACACCAGCAAGTGGTCTACCACCTTATCCATAAAGTAGCGGTCGTGCGACACGACGATGACACAACCCTTGAACGCCCGCAAGTACTCTTCCAACACCTGCAGCGTAACGATGTCCAAGTCGTTCGTCGGCTCGTCCAGCACCAGGAAGTTTGGATTCCGCATCAAAACCGTACAGAGATACAGCCGGCGCTTCTCGCCGCCGCTTAACTTATAGACATAGCTGTGTTGCGTCTCGGGTGTAAACAGGAAATGCTGCAGGAATTGCGACACGGTCAGTTGTTTGCCATTGCCCAGCTCCACCACTTCGGCAATGTCCTGCACCACATCAATCACCTTTTTCTGTTCGTCGAACTTCAGCCCCTCCTGCGAATAATAGCCGAAGCGAACCGTCTCGCCAATATCCACGGTTCCGCTGTCCGGTTTCTCCATACCCATCAGCATCTTGATGAAGGTGGATTTGCCTGTTCCGTTGTTGCCGACAATTCCCATCTTCTCATAGCGATCGAAGATGTAGGAGAAGTCGTCGAGAATGGTCAGATTGCCGAAACGCTTGCTGAGGTGATCCACCTCGAATATCTTTGATCCGATGTACGAAGCTTTCACGTCCAGCTTCACTTGGCTGTTGTATTGTCGTTGTTTGGCCACTTTCTCCAGTTCATAGAAAGCCTCCTCCCTATAGCGGGCCTTGTGGCCGCGGGCTTGCGGCATCCGCCGCATCCACTCCAACTCCGTTCGGTAGAGGTTGTTGGCCCGTGCTATCTCGGCATTGGTCGAGTCGATACGCTCCTGACGTTTATTCAGGTAATAGCTGTAATTACCTTTATAGCTGTAGATTTGGCGGTTGTCTATCTCCAGGATTTCGGAACACACCCTATCCAGAAAGTAACGGTCGTGCGTCACCATCAGCAGACTCAAATTACCATGTTGCAGGTAGTTCTCCAACCATTCGGTCATATCCAAGTCCAAGTGGTTAGTCGGTTCGTCCAATATCAGCAAATCGGGTTCGTTAATCAGTTCGTTGGCCAAGGCTACCCGTTTCAGTTGTCCGCCGGACAGCTGGCTGACCGGTTGGTTGAAGTCCGTAATCTTCAGTTGGGTAAGAATCCGTTTTATCTTCTGCTCATAGTCCCAAGCGTTGTTCTGCTCCATGCGTTCCATGAGACTGTCCAGTCCGGGATTCCCTTCCGCTGCCAGACAGGATTCGTATTCACGTACCAGACTACCCAACGCGCTGCCATGATAGAAACAGGCTTCTATCACCGTCAACTCTTCGGGATAATGGGGGCTTTGCTCCAGATACCCCACTTTCAGATCTTTGCGGAAAACCACGTTTCCCTCATCGTATCCCTCCCTTCCGGCCAAGATGTTGAGCAACGTGGTTTTTCCACTACCGTTCTTCGCTATCAAGCCTATACGTTGTCCTTCGGTTATGCCGAAAGAAATCTGTCGAAACAACACGAGGTCGCCAAAGGACTTGGTCAATCCGTCTACTTGTAAATAAGGTCTTGCCATCAGAGTAGTGATTCGATTTGCTCCTTTAACTGGGAAAAAAGATTTTTCAGGTCAGGGAATTGAGCTGTCGGTTTGGCCAGCGTTTCCACCTCCACAACCACATCCTTGTCGGCAAACCGCAAGGCCGGATATTCTTTTCGTCCGTCGATGACCGTTACCCAATCGAAGCCGTCCATCTCGTTTACCAATATCGTACCGAAAGCTACGCCAAAGGCAGCCAGCGCCTCTTCCGGTTTCTTGTTCCCGAAAGCCTTTTGAGAGACAATCTGTTGAATGAGCGGAATATCCTGTTCCGATGAATGAAAATCCTTCTTCAGCACCTTCTTTATCTGTGAAACAGCCCAGTCGAACGACTCGTTTATCCGGTTTATCTCCAGCACCCGGACGGGTATCACCGCCTTGGGATAGTTGGCGTGCAAGTCGCGCAGTTCCAAGGAAGCTATCACCTCTTCGGCTTTCTTCTCCGACTCGCCTTTGGAGACCGTGAAAGAACATTCCGCATAGGTGTCCTTCTTCCCGAGCAACCACAGGTGCATGGTGTACGTTTGCCCCCCTTCCACGAAATCCTCGTTGCTATAGACGCAGTTCCAAGACCCTACAACTACACGCCGCGCACTTGGATTATGCTTCAGTTCATCCTCCATCACGTCATCGGCATAGGTATCCGATGCATCCTTGAACACCGAGACGCGAAAATTACCATCCCACTTGTCCGGATTGTAAAAGAGGAAACAACCCTCACTGTCTTCAAATTCGCACCACTGAGCCGGATAACGCAAAGCGAACCATCCGCCCGGAGCTATATAACATTTGTCTTCCATATCCGTTTAAATCCATCCGTACAAAAAAGTAACCGTCTATTTTGTATACAGACATTGGCGGCATACGTTTTCAGGTGTATGCCGTCAATATCCGCAACCCGGCACAAGATGCCAAGGCATAAATTTTCTCAAAGGAGTCGCGCCCCGATAACCAAGGTTATCTTACGGCGATGCTCTCCACTTCTACCAACACGTTCTTGGGCAAACCCTTCACCGCTACAGCCGAGCGTGCGGGGAAATCACCGTCGAAATATTTAGCGTACACCGAATTCATGTCACCGAACAGAGACATATCCGCCATGAAAACCGTAGTCTTGACGATGTTGGCCGTAGTCAGACCTGCTTCAGCCAAGACGTTCTTGATGTTTTCAAAACATTGTGTGGTCTGCTCCACGATGCCACCCTCTACGACCTCACCTGTAGCCGGGTTGATAGGAATTTGACCGGAGAGGAATACCATACCGTTCACTTCTACCGCCTGGCTGTAAGGTCCGATTGCGGCCGGAGCCTTTGTCGTTGAGATAATCTTTTTCATAGTTACTTTTTTGTTTTTAAATACCTTTGTAAATGAAATCAAGTGTAAAGGTACGCATTATTCCCGGGTTGGCAAACTTCCCGATAAAAAATCTCCGCAAAAACTTGAAAACATGAAATATCTTTGTACTTTTGCACCGTCAAAGAAATGTACGGGCGCTCTTATCGCCTTGCATTGCATAGATTGTATCAATCAGATATCAACTGATATTTACTATCCAATTTACATACATCGATGGTTTTCTCCGATGACGACACAGAGAGAAGGGGAATATCATGTTGTGCTATAAAACGGTTAAGAACTTAGATTTTATACGTTATGTATTATAACATTATCCAGTTAAACGACAAATCACAAGAAGATTTGCTGCAGATTGCCCAGGAGTTAGGAATAGAAAAAGCGAATACGCTCGACAAGGAGAACCTTGTCTATAAAATACTGGACGCGCAAGCCGATGTGGCCGCATCAAAAAAGGTCGGCACGGAAGGAACCAAGGAAAACCGCAAACGATCTCGAATCAACGCCAAGAAAGAGGGTGCCGACAAGGTCTACACAGCCAACCAGGACAAAGCCAAAAAGGTTGCGTCACCGGACAAGAAAGCCGCTACCCCTTCGGACACAAACAAGGCAGCCGCCAAAGCAAAGAAAACGCAGGAGACCGTTGTAGCGGAGGTACCCCAAGCTACGCCGCAACAGGCAAGTCCGGCCGTTGACAGCAACGACCGGGAAGCCCCTGCCCAAGAGAACGCGCCCAAGAAACGCGGACGCAAGCCGGGCAGCAAGAACAAATCGACATTGGAAAAAGAATCCACTGAAGAAGCTGCAGGCATCCAAGTTTCCGACAAGCAAAAACAGATTGAAGAGAACAACAAAGAGCAGGAAACGGTCAAGCCAGCCGCTACACAGCAGGATTTGCCTTTCACCGACAGTGCCGACAAAAGTATGGATGAGCCGTTGCCGCCATTGAACACGAACGATTTCGTTCCCGTAGAAGAGATGCCTACCGAGAAGAACGAGATACCTTCCGAACTGATTTCAAAGTTCGAAGTCCCCAAGGCTCCCGCCGCTTCCGAGCAGACATCCGCACCGGTCAACAAGAATAACAACCGTCAGCAAATGCACCCCAAACAGGGTAAGTTCGCTAACAACAACAATATGCGTCCGCAAAACAACAACGGATACAATCGCCCCGAATACGACGAACGCCCGATGCCCCAACCCGAACGTCGCCCTGTGGAACGGGAACGTCCCTACGACTTTGAGGGAATCCTCACAGGCACAGGCGTGCTGGAGATTATGCAGGACGGCTACGGATTCCTCCGTTCATCGGACTACAACTACCTCTCTTCGCCTGACGACATCTATGTGTCGCAGTCACAAATCAAGCTCTTCGGACTGAAAACGGGTGACGTGGTCGATGGCTCCATCCGTCCACCCAGAGAAGGTGAGAAATACTTTCCTTTGGTGAAGGTAAACAAGATAAACGGCAAAGACCCTGCGATGGTGCGCGACCGTGTTCCGTTCGACCACCTCACACCGCTCTTCCCCGACGAGAAGTTCCAGCTTTGCAAAGGATACGATGACAATCTGTCCGCCCGCGTAGTCGACCTCTTCTCCCCTATCGGAAAAGGCCAGCGCGCCCTCATCGTGGCACAGCCAAAGACCGGTAAGACCATTCTAATGAAGGACATCGCCAACGCGATTGCCGCCAATCACCCGGAGGTGTACATGATTATGTTGCTGATTGACGAACGACCCGAGGAAGTTACCGACATGGCACGTAGCGTGAACGCTGAAGTAATCGCCTCCACGTTCGACGAACCCGCTGAGCGCCACGTGAAGATTGCCGGCATCGTATTGGAAAAAGCCAAGCGCATGGTAGAATGCGGCCACGATGTAGTCATCTTCCTCGACTCCATCACCCGATTGGCCCGTGCTTACAACACCGTGTCTCCCGCATCCGGCAAGGTGCTTTCAGGAGGTGTAGACGCCAATGCGCTTCACAAGCCCAAACGCTTCTTCGGTGCCGCACGTAACATCGAGCACGGAGGTTCGCTCACCATCATCGCCACCGCCCTGATTGATACCGGTTCCAAGATGGACGAGGTTATCTTCGAAGAGTTCAAGGGAACAGGAAACATGGAGCTTCAGCTCGACCGAAACCTCTCCAACAAACGCATCTTCCCGGCCGTCAACATCATTGCGTCCAGCACACGACGCGACGACTTGCTGCTCGAGAAACAGACCCTCGACCGCATGTGGATTCTGCGTAAATACCTGTCCGACATGAATCCGCTGGAAGCGATGGACTTCGTGAAAGACAAGTTGGAAAAGACAAAGAACAATGAAGAATTCCTTATGAGCATGAATTCATAAGACAGGCACAATATCCAAAGAAAGCGGCTTTGCTTCTCAATACAAGAAGCAAAGCCGCTTTCTTTGGCATAAAACTTTCCGCAAAGAATTCCTCGAAAGTTCCCCGGCAATTAGAAAGGAAGGTCTCCCGTTCCGTCCGAAGCGAAACCGGACGCACTGTCGTTGCCGAACGAATTACTTGCCGGCTCATTGCCAAATGGAGCGGGCGGGAACGGAGTCGCGTTAGCCTCCGGTGTCGGCTGAGCCGGCTGTGCCGCATTGCGTACAACACGCCAGGCACGAAGTGAATTGAACCAACGTCCATTCCACTCACGGGCATCAATATCAAAACTTACCGTCAAGTCCTCACCCGCCTGTATGTTGAATTGGCTGATTCTGTCCGCGCCAAACACTTCGAAACACATCTTCCGGGGATATTGCTCCTGGGTTGTCTCAATGACATACTCCTGTGTTTTCCACTCATTTCCGTTTCTCGAAACACCTCCGCGAGGCTCCAATACAGCTATAATCTTACCTGATATTTCCATTAACTTTGATTTTTGTCGATGCGAAAGTACGATAAAAATAATTAACGAGCCAATTTTCATTTGATTATTTAGCGCACGTCCATATTTTTTCGTAACTTTGTAAACAATTACAAAACGTTAAAAACATAAATAGGACTACTATGAAATTTGTCGTTAAAAGTGCAGACTTATTCAATCATTTACAGGCGATTAGCCGCGTAATCAATTCTAAGAATACGCTTCCGGTAATGGATTGTTTTCTCTTTGACCTGCAGGACGGAACACTGTCTATCACCGCATCAGACACGGAAACAACGATGATAACCCAAGTGGAAGTAACCGAGAGCGATGCCAACGGTCGCTTTGCCGTTGTCGCCAAAACGTTGCTCGAAGCCATGAAAGAGATTCCCGACCAGGGACTGTCTTTTGAAATTGACCCGAGCACTTTGGCTATCGTCATCAAATACATGAACGGTCAGTACAACATCATTGGCCAGGTCTCCGATGAGTACCCGTTGCCTCCGGTGCTGGGACTCAATGCCGTGCACCTCGGCATGAAGTCGTCCATTGTGCTGAACGGCATCAACCGTTCCATCTTTGGCACGGCGGACGACGAACTTCGCCCCGTAATGAACGGTATCTACTTCGACATATACACGGATAACGTTACAATGGTCACTTCGGACGGCCATAAATTGGTCCGCATTAAAAACTACGCTTCCAACGGGACGGAGAAATCCGCATTTATCCTGCCAAAGAAACCGGCGAACCTACTTCGCAACGTGTTGCCAAAGGACGAGAGCGACGTGAACATCGACTTCGACGACCGTAACGTCGTGTTTACCACAGCGGACTACAAACTCATCTGCCGTCTGCTCGAAGGAAGATACCCTAATTACAATTCGGTCATTCCTCAGAACAGTCCGCTGAAGGTAACCGTCGACAGACAAGCTCTGCTGAGCGCACTGAAACGCGTGTCGGTATTCTCCTCCGCGGAGAGCAGTCTGATTAAACTCCGCCTACAGGACAACCGGATGGTTGTTTCGGCGCAAGACATTGACTTCTCCACCTCAGCCGAGGAATCCATGCCCTGTGATTACACGGGTGCGGCCTTCAGCATCGGTTTCAAGGCCCCGTTCCTGATTGACATCCTCAACAACCTGTCTGGACAGAACGTTGAACTCGAGTTGGCAGATCCTTCACGCGCCGGCATCATTGTTCCTTCCGAACAAGAGAAAGACGAAGAGATTCTCATGTTGTTGATGCCAATGATGTTGAATGACTAATCTTTGCAGTACAACATTTATGAAATTAAATTTAAAGAACCCGATTGTCTTCTTTGACTTAGAGACGACCGGTACCAATATCAACACAGACCGCATTGTAGAGATATGCTACCTGAAGGTTTACCCGAACGGCAACGAAGAGGCTAAGACTATGCGTATCAATCCGGGGATGCATATACCCGAAGAATCTACGGCGATACACGGTATCCATGACGAAGACGTGGCCGACTGTCCCACATTCAAAGAGGTGGCGACCAATGTGGCGCGCGACTTCGAAGGGTGTGACCTCGCGGGGTTCAACTCAAACCGCTTCGACATACCCATGCTTGCCGAGGAGTTTCTGCGGGCTGGCGTGGACATCGACATGGGCAAACACAAGTTTGTGGATGTGCAGGTGATTTACCACAAGCTGGAACAACGTACACTGGCCGCCGCGTATAAATTCTACTGCGGCAAGAATCTGGAGGACGCGCACACGGCCGAGGCTGACACGAGAGCCACCTACGAAGTGTTGAAAGCCCAGTTGGACAAATACCCCGACGTACTGAAGAACGACATCGCTTTCCTCTCGGAGTACTCCAGTTTCACCCGCAACGTGGACTTTGCCGGACGCATCGTCTACGACGACAACGGCGTAGAGGTCTTTAACTTCGGTAAATACAAGGGAGTTCGCGTGAAGGAAGTGTTCCGTAAAGACCCGGGCTATTACAGTTGGATGCTACAGGGAGACTTTTCACTGAACACCAAACAAGTGTTGACAAAAATCAAATTGAGTGACCTCGGCAAGTAGCCTCAAAGACTATAAAGATGTTACAAGGGAAAAAGATTGTTTTGGGCATAACCGGAAGTATTGCAGCGTACAAGGCCGCCATACTCATTCGGGGTCTGATAAAGCGAGGAGCGGAAGTACAGACAGTCATCACACCGGCCGGAAAGGAGTTCATCACCCCCATAACCTTGTCGGCACTGACCAGTAAACCCGTCATAAGCGAGTTCTTCGCGCAACGGGACGGCACATGGCACAGCCACGTGGATTTGGGTCTGTGGGCGGATGCCATGGTGATAGCTCCTGCCACTGCCTCCACCATTGGGAAGATGGCCAACGGCGTAGCGGATAATATGTTGGTTACGACATACCTTTCCATGAAGGCTCCCGTCTTCGTCGCACCCGCTATGGACTTGGACATGTTCCGTCATCCTTCCACACAGCGCAATCTGCAAACACTCCGTTCATACGGCAACCGTATCATCGAGCCGACGGAAGGCGAACTGGCCAGCCATTTGGTTGGCAAAGGACGCATGGAGGAACCCGAAAACATCATCCGGGTACTTGATGACTACTTCAGCCAATGTGAGGATCTCAGCGGAAAGAAGATACTGATTACCGCCGGACCGACCTATGAGAAGATTGACCCCGTTCGCTTCATCGGCAATTATTCATCCGGCAAGATGGGTTATGCTTTGGCCGAAGAGTGCGCCAGACGAGGAGCGATGGTAACGTTAGTAAGCGGACCTGTGCAGATGACAGCCAACCACCCCGCCATACAGACCCTACACGTAGAGTCTGCCGGAGAGATGGCGTCAGCGTCCAAAGAGGCTTTCCCGGCTATGGATGCCGCCATACTGTGCGCGGCGGTTGCAGACTTCACTCCGGAACAGCAGGCAGACAAGAAGATAAAACGGCTGAACGACGATTTGGTCTTACGCTTGAAGCCGACCGAAGACATTGCGGCAGCCCTTGGAAAGACCAAGACGACGAAACAGGTTCTCGTGGGATTCGCCTTGGAAACCGACCAAGAGTTGCAACACGCACAGGATAAGCTCAAACGGAAAAACTTCGACTTCATCGTGCTCAACTCACTTAACAACAAAGGGGCAGGATTTCGTTACGACACCAACCAAATCACTATCGTTGACACTTCCGGCAAGACGGACTTCCCGTTGAAGCCCAAGACCGAGGTGGCTGTGGACATCGTCGACCGCCTGTGCGACACGCTACTGTCGAAGAAATAAAGGAGAAACGCATTTATGCTACAATCATTATCTATTGAACATTACGCACTGATTGACCAACTCCATATCCAGTTCAAAGAGGGATTCTCTGTCATAACAGGCGAAACGGGAGCGGGAAAATCCATTATTCTGGGAGCTATCGGACTGCTCCTGGGACAACGGGCCGACGCGAAGGCTATCCGAAACGGAGAGACGAAATGCGTCGTGGAGGGTGAATTCAACATCTCCGCCTATCAGATGGAACATTACTTCGAGGAGAACGACCTGCAATACGACGGAGACGTGTGCATCCTGCGGCGCGAAATACAGGCTTCAGGCAAAAGTCGAGCCTACGTCAACGACTCTCCCGTCACGCTGAGCCAGATGAAGGACTTAGGCGATAGACTGATTGACATCCACTCACAACATCAGAACCTCCTCCTCAACAACGAGGACTTCCAGTTGCGGATTGTCGACTTGATGGCATCTGACACCAAAGAGTTAAGTGCTTACAAATCGCTCTACACAAACTATCGCGACTGCTGCTCCAGGTTACAGCGTACCATCGAGGAGAGCCAGCGAAACAAGGCTGACGAAGATTACCTGCAATTCCAACTTTCGCAACTGGACGAGGCCAAGCTACAGGCCGGCGAACAGGAAGCATTGGAACAAGAAATGGACTTGCTGAGCCATGCGGAAGAGATAAAAGAACAATTCTATAAGGTAAGCTCCATCCTGAATGGCGATGAACAAGGGGTCTTGCAGGCCATCAAAGAGGTGCTCAACAGTCTGCACGGACTGCGGGACATCTATCCGGCAACCGAAGAGTTGGCCAACCGTATGGAGAGTTGCTACATAGAGATGAAAGATATCGGGATGGAGGTGGATCGCTGCAACGAAGAGATTTCTTTCAGCCCCGAACGATTGGAAGCGGTTAACGAACGGCTCAACCTCGTCTATTCGCTGCAACAGAAACATCATGTGGACACCATCGACCAACTGTTGGGAATTGCAGAGAACTGTCGCTCACAACTCAATGCCATCACCACCGGCGATGATGTCATAGCTGAACTGACACAACAAAAGGAGGAGCTCCATAAACAACTGCTAAGTGAAGCAAAAAAGCTGACCGCCAAGCGAAGCGCAAGCGGACAAAAGATAGAACAGGAGATGATGAATCGACTCACGCTCTTAGGTATGCCCAACGTGAAATTCCAAGTGAAGTTGGAACCGACGGCTGAACCGGAAGCATCCGGCATGGACCGGATTGTGTTTCTCTTCTCGGCAAACAAAAACAGCATGTTGCAACCGGTAGCTTCCATCGCTTCCGGCGGTGAAATAGCCCGTGTAATGCTTTCGTTGAAAGCCATGATTGCGGGAGTCATGCACTTGCCTACCATTATCTTTGACGAGATAGACACGGGAGTCTCCGGTGAGATAGCCGAGAAAATGGCACACATCATGAAAGAGATGAGCGGCAACGGCCACCAGATAGTCAGCATCACCCACCTGCCCCAGATTGCCGCCTTAGGCGACATCCATTATAAAGTATACAAGCGGGACGAAGAGGGCGGAACGACCAGCCACATCGATTTGCTTAACGAAGAACAACGTGTCATGGAACTGGCGCAGATGTTGAGCGGCAGCACACTGTCGGAGGCTGCCATCAACAATGCCAAGGCTCTGTTGGGACACGCAAACAATTAAATAACGGACATGTTTACGGAAAAGAATGAAATGATATTCGGCGTGAGGGCGGTCATCGAGGCCATCGAAGCCGGAAAGGAGATAGACAAGATATTGGTGAAGCGGGACATGCAGAGCGACCTGTCCAAAGAGCTGTTCGCTGCCCTCAAAGGGACACTGATACCCGTGCAGCGGGTGCCCGTGGAACGCATCAACCGCATCACGCGCAAGAACCATCAAGGAGTGGTGGCATTCATCTCCGCCATCACCTACCAACACATCGAGGACCTTGTGCCCACGATGTTCGAAGCAGGCAAAAGCCCGATACTGATGATGCTCGACGGACTGACGGACGTGCGCAACTTCGGAGCCATAGCGCGTACGTGCAACTGCGCCGGCGTGGATGCCGTCATCATTCCCGCCAAGAACAGCGTCAGCGTGAACGCGGATGCCATCAAGACTTCCGCAGGAGCGTTGCACACACTGCCCGTGTGTCGTGAGCAGAATCTTGCCACCACGATAAAGTTTCTGAAGAACAGCGGCTTCAAGATTGTGGCGGCTACCGAGGACGGCGATTATGACTACACACAGGCCAACTATAAAGACCCGGTGTGCATCATTATGGGTGCCGAGGACACGGGCATTCCCGATGAGCACCTCGCGCTCTGCGACGAATGGATAAAGATACCGATGTTCGGCAACATCGAGTCGCTCAACGTATCGGTGGCGGCGGGCATCCTCATCTATGAGGCGATACGCCAACGGGGATTTAAACAAGAATGACAAAAACAATTACTACTATGAATAGATTGACATTGTGTATTGTAGGAATGTCCATGGCGGCAGCCGGGGTGGCACAAACGCCCAAGGCTGTGACGCAGGCAAAGAAAGCCGTGTTCTCCGTCATCACCTATGACAACAACGATAAGATTATCGGTTCGGGCAATGGATTCTTCATCGGCGAGAAAGGAGAAGGCGTGTCCGACTACGTCCTGTTCAAAGGAGCGAACAAGGCGGTCGTCATCGATGCGGACGGCAAACAACATAACGTGGAATACATTTTGGGAGCGAACGAGATGTACGATGTCGTCAAGTTTCGCGTCAAAACGGAAAAGAGCGTCCCGGCACTGACCGTTGAGTCAGCGGCGGCAACCAAAGGCTCCACGCTTTACCTCCTTCCCTACTCCACCCAAAAGCAGTCCACGCCTCAAAGCGCACAGGTTTCAGAGGTAAGCGACATTGACAACGGTGACAAATACTACACGCTCACACTGGCCACCACGGACAAGATGGTCAACTGTCCGTTGGTAAACGACAAAGGCTATGCGGTAGGTATGATTCAGAAGGGCGGTTCTGAGAAAGAGACAAAAAGCTATGCTTTGGGAGTTCCTTTCGTTTCCCGTCTCTCCATGACAGCCTTGTCCGGTAACGACCATGCCCTGAACAGCATCGGCATCAAGAAAGGTTTTCCCGAGAAAGAAGACCAGGCGTTGGTCTACCTCTATATGCTGTCCGGGTCCATGAAGGCGGAAGACTATTTGCAGCGGCTGGACGAGTTCCTCGCCGAGTTTCCCAACAGCGCAGAGGGATATTTCCGTCGTGCGTCAGCCAACATCAGCTACTACAAGGATGAGGCGCACTATGCCGCCGCGGAGAAAGACATTGAGAAAGCGCTGAAGATGACCACACAAAAGGATGCCATGCTCTACGACTTGAGCAAAGTCTACCTACAGGTGGCGCTCTCTGATTTTAAGTATAAAGACTGGGATATGGAGAAGGCGCTTTCCACCATCAAGGATGCCGTTGCCATCCATCCGCAGCCGGTCTATGTGCAACAACAGGGCGACATTCTTTTTGCAATGAACAGGTACGAAGAGGCTTACGACTGCTATACCACGGTCAACCAATCGGAGATGGTAAGCGAGACGAGTCTGTTCAGCGCCGCCAAGTGCAAGGATTTGCTGGGACAGAAAGAAGAGGCTTTGGCGCTGATGGACAGCACCGTCAATTTCTTCGGCACGCCCCTCACCGTAAAAGCCGCTCCCTACCTGTTGCAAAGGGCACAGATGAAGGCTGACCTGAAGATGCACCGGCAAGCGGTTGCCGACTACAACGAGTATGACAAGCTCCTCAACGGACGTGCGAATGCCGTATTCTATTTCTTGCGCGAGCAGAGTGAGGTGCAGATTCGCATGAACCAACAGGCGTTGGACGACATAAAGAAAGCTGTGGAACTTGCCCCCGAAGAGCCGCTCTATCTGATGGAGCTAACCTCGTTGCACATCAAGTTCAACCAGTTGGACGAAGCCATGGCAGCCGCCAAGAAAGGGACGGAACTGGTTCCCGACAACGCCGACTTCTACCGTATGTTGGGTTATTGCCAGACCCAGACAGGCTCGAAAGCGGAGGGCAAAGCCAATCTTTTGAAGGCAAAAGAGAAGGGCGACCCTAACGCGGAGAGCCTTATCGAAAAGTTTTGCAAATGACGAAAACGAATCTGCAATCATTTATTGCCTATGTGAATCATTCATTCTAATTTTGCAACAAATCTACTGAGTAAATTACTTTTAAGAGAAATACCATATGTATTTATGTGAACAAACATGGCGCTGGTACGGGCCGAATGACCCGGTCAGTCTGTGGGACATCAAGCAAGCCGGAGCAACCGGCATCGTCAATGCCCTGCACCACATCCCCAACGGTGAGGTATGGACAGTGGAGGAGATTATGAAACGCAAGAAGACAATAGAAGAGGTGGGTCTCACCTGGTCTGTCGTGGAGAGTATCCCCGTACACGAACATATCAAGACACAGACCGGCGACTTCATGCGCTACATCGAGAACTACAAACAAAGCATACGCAACCTGGCCCAGTGCGGCATCATGGTCGTCACCTACAACTTCATGCCCGTACTCGACTGGACCCGTACGGACCTGGCGTACACCCTGCCGGATGGTTCAAAGGCTCTGCGTTTTGAGCGTGCCGCTTTCGTTGCTTTCGACCTGTTTATCCTGAAACGTCCCGGGGCTGAAAAGGATTACTCCGAAGCGGACAAGGCGAAGGCAAAGGCCCGTTATGAGAAAATGAGCGAGGATGACAAACAACTGCTCGTACGCAACATGATTGCCGGACTGCCCGGTTCAGAGGAAAGTTTCACAGTGGAGCAGTTTCAGGAAGCACTGAACCGCTACCAAGACATTGACGCGGAGAAGTTGCGTTCCAACCTGATTTTCTTCCTGAAAGAGATAGCTCCCGTAGCCGATGAGGTAGGTGTCAAACTGGCCATCCACCCGGACGACCCGCCTTACACCATTCTTGGTCTCCCGCGTATCATGAGTACGGAGTCGGACTTCAACAAGTTGGTGGAAGCCGTTCCCAATAAATCCAACGGTCTTTGCCTCTGCACCGGTTCTTTGGGCGTGCGTGCAGACAATGATTTGGCGGGAATGATGGAACGTCTTGGCGACCGCGTCTACTTCGTTCATCTGCGCAGCACGCAACGTGATGACGAGGGAAACTTCTACGAAGCCAACCACTTGGAGGGCAACATGGACATGTATAACGTGATGAAGGCTTTCCTCACCCTGCAGCAACGCCTCAAGGTGTCTATCCCCATGCGTCCCGACCACGGACACCAGATGATTGACGACTTGAAGAAAAAGACCAACCCCGGCTATTCATGCCTGGGCCGCTTGCGCGGACTGGCGGAGCTGCGCGGACTGGAAATGGGAATTGCCAAATCGTTGTTCCAATAAGAGAGGTCTGAGGGACGAACGTTTTATACATTATATATAGGAAATTTTCTAATCTGATAAAGAGATATGCTTACCATCAAACAAATTACAGAAAACACGGACGAGGTTATCCGCGGTCTTGAGAAAAAGCATTTTAAAGACGCAAAAGAGGTTATTGCGCAAGTAATTGAACTGAACAACAAACGCCGTAGTTCACAAAACGCCCTGGACAAGAACCTGGCGGAAGTGAACGCCTTGTCCAAATCCATCGGGTCGCTGATGAAAGAAGGCAAGAAGGACGAAGCCGAAAACGCCAAGGCACGTGTCAGCGAACTGAAGAATACGAACAAGTCACTCCAAGAGGAGATGGACGGAGCCGCCGCTGACATGCAAGCGCTCTTATATACCATACCTAACGTTCCCTACGAAGAGGTTCCCGAAGGTTTCGGTGCAGAAGACAATGTAGTGGAGAAAATGGACGGGACTATACCCGACCTTCCCGCTGACGCTCTTCCCCACTGGGAACTGGCGAAGAAGTATGACCTGATAGACTTCGAGTTGGGTGTGAAGATTACGGGAGCTGGATTCCCTGTATATAAAGGAAAAGGTGCCCGCTTGCAGAGAGCCCTTATCAACTTCTTCCTCGACGAAGCCCGTGCGGCCGGCTATCTTGAAATCATGCCTCCTACGGTTGTCAACCAAGCGTCCGGCTATGGCACGGGACAGTTGCCCGACAAAGAGGGACAGATGTATCACTGCAACCTGGACGACCTTTACTTGATTCCTACCGCCGAAGTCCCCGTAACCAATATCTATCGGGATGTCATTCTGGACGAAAAGGAGTTGCCCATCAAGAACTGCGCCTACACAGAGTGTTTCCGTCGCGAGGCAGGTTCTTATGGCAAAGACGTGCGGGGTCTGAACCGTCTGCACGAATTCTCCAAAGTGGAAATTGTACGCATCGATACGCCTCAACACTCCAAAGAGTCCCACAAGGAGATGTTGGCGCACGTGGAAGGCTTGCTCCGCAAACTGGAACTTCCGTACCGCATCTTGCGCCTGTGCGGAGGCGACATGAGTTTCACCTCCTCTATCTGCTTCGACTTCGAGGTGTTCTCCGCCGCACAGAAACGCTGGCTGGAGGTTAGCTCCGTATCCAACTTCGACAGTTATCAAGCCAACCGTCTGAAATGCCGCTACCGCACAGCGGACAAGAAGACCGAACTTTGTCACACGTTGAACGGCTCCGCTCTTGCCTTGCCGCGTATCGTAGCCGCTCTGTTGGAGAACAACCAGACCCCTGAAGGCATCCGCTTGCCGAAGGCTTTGGTTCCCTACTGCGGATTCGAGGTGATAGACTAAATCAGATACGAAACTTGCAAGTGAGCGCTACGGTATCGCCCAGAGCGTGCCGTAGCGTTTTTATATCCTATGACAGAGGTAAAGATAAATCCAAAATACGAGCATCTGAGAGGCTTCATTGAACGCATCTCCAAGGACTTCGAACAGATGGGACGCGAAACCTACCGCGGACGAAACGTCATCCGGGTAATTTCCGCACCCGACGGTGAGGAGGTTAACGTGAAGAGGTTTCACAAGCCACAGGGCATCAACCGCTTTGTCTATTCTTGGAACATCCGCAAGCCCAAGGGGCAGCGCGCCTATTCCTATACCTTTCCGTTGAACGGCAAAGGCATCCACACCCCTGAAGCCATCGCCCTCATTGAGAATCGCAACGCCATCGGTTTGCTCGGATACTCCTACCTCGTCACCAAACAAAGCGACTATCCCTACACCCTCAAAGACCTTAAAGACGACACGCCTGCCGAAGAGTATGAGGGATTGGCCAAATCACTGGCACGCTTCACCGTGCAGATTCACCGGAACGACATCTTTCACAAGGACTTTACGCCAGGCAATATACTGTGGGAAAAAGTGAACGGAGAGTATCATTTCTCTTTGGTGGACATCAACCGCATGTATTTCGGAAAGGTTTCCGTCCGGAAAGGAATCGCCAGCTTGACGCGCTTTTGGGGTCCGAAAGGATTTACCGAAGTACTTGTCCGTGAATACGCCACGTTACGCAATGCCGACCCCGATGAATCCGTAGCCTACGCCATGAAACTCCGAAGCGCCTTTTGGCATCGCTACGGCAGAAAGCACAGGATTCCCTTCCGTATCGAATACTGACATCTTCAAAGGTGTGACCTTACGTGTGTCCACGCAAGTACTTACGTTGCCCGATGAATGACTTAGTACAGATTTACTTTACACCGTTTTAACACTTTAAAAAGTAAAGAAAT
>CAVJRQ010000064.1:0-22184 GCA_963652075.1 Acutalibacteraceae bacterium | reverse complement strand
GTCGTACGTCATGAGGGTCAGTTAACGTACGACATGAGGTGTTATAGTCGTACGACGTTAGGGGGCATGGTCGTACGACATTAGGACACCCTCCCCGAACGAACGGACTTTGGTTAACGGCTGGTTAACGGTTGGTCAACGGTTGGTTAACCGAATAATCGCCACCGGGTTTTCGGACTGACAAAAAAAATATAAGGGAAACTAAGGTGGAACAATAGAGGGTCAGCGATTAGACACGATAAAGGGGAAACCTCACGGACTCCCCTTTACACCCTTTAACTCTAATATACTAATACAAACTCAGCTAACGCACTACGATTAGCCAGAAACATATTATTGAAGTAACGCCTTCCTTTCTCCTGTTCATCAACAAAGCAAGCCACCGCTCTCTTTGTCGCCCCATCTTACGATGAGGAAGAACGAGTTTCCTTGTTTGTATTGCGCAAAAATAAGTTATTTTTCTGATTAGAAAAAGAAAAACAGAGAAAATCTTCATAGTTTCTTCATACTTTTACGTAAAAGGAGTATCTTTACGCATTGGTTGGCCGCATTCCATGCGTTGCCGACCGCTTGCGAGAGCAAACAGATTACCAAATTACCTAATAACACAGATTGAACAGATGAAAAAGATCACCCTGTTATCAGCGCTCACCTGCTTGGCGCTGACCGCGATGGGACAGAGTTGGCCCACCCCACAGACTGAGGCGCGTCCGGGCACGCGTTGGTGGTGGCTCGGTAGTGCTGTCGACACTAAAAACCTGAACTACAGTATCAACGAATTTGCCCGTGCAGGCATAGGGAGTGTAGAGGTTACCCCCATCTATGGCGTGCAAGGCAACGACAAGAACGATATTCCTTACCTCTCGGACCAATGGATGGAGATGCTGCGCTACACACAGCAAGTAGGTAAGGAACACGACGTGTTGATTGACATGAACAACGGCACGGGATGGCCTTTCGGCGGGCCGGAGGTGACCACCGGGCATGCAGCAAGTAAAGGCATCTTCCAACGCTATCAGACGAAAGGGGGAAACGTAGTGATGGACATCTCCGTCACCGACCCGTCCCAACGCAAGGTAGCCACACTGGAAAAGGTGATGGCTTACCAAGGAAAACAGATTATCGACCTCACACGGAAAGTAAAGAACGACACGCTCCGTTGGAAAGCTCCGGCAGGCGAGTGGGATATCATCGCGGTCTACTGCGGAAAGACCCAGCAGAAGGTGAAACGTGCCGCCCCCGGTGGAGCAGGATGGGTTATAGACCACTTCTCCAAAGAGGCGGTGAAGCTCTATCTGCAGAAGTTTGACGAGGCTTTCGACCGCACCTCCACCCCCTACCCTCACACGTTTTTCAACGATTCGTACGAGGTGCACGGGGCGGACTGGACACCCGGACTGCTACAGGAGTTCGCCAAACGGCGTGGATACAGACTGGAAGACCATTTCCCCGAGTTCCTGAGTGAGGAGCCTACGGACAACAGCCGCCGCCTCCTTTCTGACTTCAGAGAAACGGTATCCGAACTGCTGAACGCCAACTTCACCTCGCAGTGGACCACTTGGGCAAACCGACACGGCAGCACCACGCGTAACCAGGCACATGGGTCACCAGCCAATCTGATTGACACCTACGCCATTGTGGACGTGCCCGAGTGTGAGGGCTTCGGTCTCTCGGAGTTTCACATCAAGGGATTGCGCAAAGACTCGCTCACCCGAAAGAACGACTCCGACATCTCCATGCTGAAATACGCCTCTTCGGCAGCGCATATCACCGGCAAGAAGTTCACCTCTTCCGAGACCTTCACGTGGCTTACCGAGCACTTCCGCACCTCCTTGTCGCAGTGCAAGCCGGATATGGACTTGATGTTCACCGCCGGCGTGAACCACGCCTTCTTCCACGGAACTCCCTATTCACCGCAAGAGGCGGAGTGGCCCGGATGGCAGTTCTACGCTTCCATCAACATGTCGCCCAACAACTCCATCTGGCGTGACGCACCGGCTTTCTTCGGCTACATCACCCGTTGCCAGTCGTTCTTGCAGATGGGCAAGCCGGACAACGACTTCCTGGTTTACCTGCCTCTTTACGACATCTGGTACGACCGCAGCGGAACGCACAGCAAACGCGTCATCGAGTTCAGCATCCACAACATGGGCAAGTTCGCTCCGGGATTCATCCGCACGGTGGACAAGATACTGGAATGCGGCTACGACGTGGACTACATCTCGGACAAGTTCATCCGCACCACACGCTGCAAGGACGGGCAGCTGATTACCGCTGGCAACACCTCCTACAAGGCTTTGGTAATACCCGGAGCCAAGCGTATGCCTGTGGACGTACTGAAGAAATTGATGCAACTGGCTCAGCAAGGAGCGACGGTGGTATTCCTCAACCAATACCCCGACGATGTTCCCGGATACGCCAATGCGGAGAAACGACTCGCTTCCTTGCAGGACTTGCTCGACAAGCTGCCGAGCCGGAAGGACGAAAACGGCTCTACGATACACCCCTATGGCAAAGGACGCATCATCACCGGTACGGACTACGCCCAGACGCTGAAGCTCTGTGGCATCACCCCCGAAGCCATGCGCACGGATGAGGGAATGCACGTGATTCGCCGCAGCAACGAGGGCGGGCATCACTACTTCATCGCCAATCTGCAAGGCAGAGACGTGGAGGGTTGGATGACCATTGGCGTAGAGGCGAAAGAGGCCGCGCTCTTCAACCCGATGAACGGCGACTGCGGCCGTGCCGCTATCCGTCAGCAAGACGGTAAAGCACAGGTCTATCTACAGTTGAAGTCGGGAGAGTCCGTTATCCTGCAGACCTACCGGCAACCACAGACCTTCACCAAGGAATGGACTTACTTGAATGAAAAGGCTGTCAGCCTCTCATTGGATCACGGATGGAAACTCCACTTTGCGGAGAGCGCTCCCGAGATAAAGGGAACGTTCGACATCGACACCCCCCAGTCATGGACCAACTTGCCGGACAGCACCGCCCGCGTCAACATGGGAACGGGAGTCTACACCCTGACGTTCGACCTGCCACAGATGGAAGCCGACGACTGGATGCTCGACCTGGGTGATGTACGTGAAAGCGCCCGTGTGAAGGTGAACGGCAAAGAGGCCGGCATCCTGTGGGCAGTCCCCTACCGTACGCTCATCGGCAAACTGTTGCAGCCCGGACGCAACGTCATCGAGGTAGAAGTCACCAACTTGGCGGCCAACCGCATCGCCTCGTACGACCGTCAAGGCATCAACTGGCGCATCTTCAAGGAGATTAACGTGGTGGATCTGAAATACAAGAAGACCAAATACGGCCATTGGGAACCGATGCCGGCCGGGCTCAACAGTTCCGTAAAACTGATACCGATGCGCAGGACGTTCTAAACGTCATACACGAATAAGGTGTCTACTGTTTTCCGTTCAGTCGCACCCTGTGGTTCAACGAGGTACTACCTCGATAGGCAACGCGGTAGTACCGCAAGTGCCATCGCGGCAGTACCTCGTTGGCATTTGCGGTATAGCCTCGTTATCGGTTGATGGCACCGCAATAGGGACAAGCACCTTTGGAATGGATTTCGTGTCCACAGTTGCCGCAAATATAGCGGTCGTTCACACGGCAAAGGTAACGCATGGCATAGTAAAGGTAGACCACCAGGCAGGGATAGCCGACATAGACGGATATGGTGATGGTGAAGAACAGATAAAGGAAGAGAGAGAACGCGCACAAGCCGACCAAGCGGAAGAGCATGTCGGGAAGCGTGGTCTTATGATAGAGTTCGTCCACCGCGGCGATAAAGACTAACGCCATTGCCCATACGGCAGCGATGAAACAGGCCAGCACGAGGGGCAACACGAATGGATTGAGCGATGGGTTGTAGTAGAAATGACGCCACGTCTCGGGAACGAAGAGCTGCATGCTGGCATAGAGAGCCGCGGAGCAGGAGACCAACATGCTGAGGACGACGGAATAGACGCTGCGGGCACGGTAAGCGCGCAGCGCGATGTGCCGACGACGGATGCGATAGAACAGGAACGAAAGAAGGAACAGAACCAGCACGACAAGGAACACCACGACATGGATGTCGCTGAAAAGATGAATGAACAGCGAAACGGGATTGACAGGTGTCACATAGGGCAAGAAGTCGTACTCGGTTATCCAGCCCATGGTCTCTTGGTCGCGTGCCACCTTCACCCACACGGAGTCGCCCGCCTCGGTATATTTCACCTCGATGTCCGCCACCACCAGTTTGTCATGCTTATATACATGTAAGGTATCACCGGTTATGTCCGCCCGAAGAGCCAATGAATCGCCCTCCACCACAAAGTTGTAGTTCATCGTGTAGTGGTGCTCGGCAAAGAAGCGAAGCGAGTCACGCTCGGTCTGCGTCATGTTCCACTTGGAGTAGTCGGGCGAAGGGTAGTTACAGGCTCCCAACAACGCCGTGAGTATCACCGCCACGACGGCAACGACCCACCGGACAGGATTTGCTACGCTACGCCTCATACGCTCCTCTTGCCTATTTCCGTTCGTTGGCCGCATAGAGTTTCATTTGACATTGCCGGCAGTCGAACTCCAAACGGAAACGTCTGCCGTCCGGCAACACCAGCGAGTAGGGTTCTCTGTAAGGCGACCGTCCCTCTTGCCGTCTGGGACACCATCCCATGCTGTAGCGCAGGCAGTGTTTGCAAAACATCAGCACGGCATCCGCCGGAGGACATTTCTCGTAAGCGGGGTCTACCTGTTCCACTCCCAAATCACGGTAGTATGCCTCTGCCTGTCGGTTCATCACGTTGGCCAAGTAAGTGAGCCGTTTGGGCGGCAACACTGTAGGAGCCACCAGCTTGCCGGGAGCTTCGGCACGGTAGGCGATACGGCGCACGCGCAACAACCCGTCCACTACCTGTCTGCGCCAATCCGCCAAAAGGGAGGAGGAGAGAAACCATTCATCGCTCCAACGCACGTCAACACCAGTCAATCGGAAAGGGGTGTTACCCAGCTTGCCCAACTGCGTGCGCACATTGTCGGTCTGCGGTTGTCGCGCCCCTTCCTTAGGAACGGCAAAGGAGCGGCAATAGCTGTATCCGTCTTCATCGCGCGCCTCCAAGGAAAAGCCGAAGGGCAACTCTCGCAGGACGAACGAGAGAGCCATCTTCCGTTCGGCCGACTTGTGAGCTATCTGTTTCTCGAAATCCTGGTCGAAGTTCCGATAGAGTCGGGTCTTTGGCAAGATGCGCGGCATCTCGTGCGGATAGAGTTTGTTGGCCTCTACCCGATTGACCCGAAATCCCTGCAGACGGCCGTCCGCATCGATGAAGCACACGCCGTCACCATTGTGAAAAGGTTTCAGACCCGCCACCGTGAGCCAGTTGGGTCCGACGGCCTTGACGGTTCCCATCTCTTCGCCGCGTGACTTGGGCGTGTCGAAGGAGAAGATGTCCGCCGTGCGGCCTTGCAGAAAGTATGACGTATAGCCCCGGTTGAAACTTTTGTCCAGTTGAGGTTGGAAGGTGGTGGTGACTGCACCGGAAGAGGCGCGCACATATTCCGGCCGCCTACGGAAGAGGGCATTGAGACGCTTGCGGTAGAAAGCGGTAACGTTCTTCACGTAAGAGACCTCCTTGAGCCGCCCCTCTATCTTGAACGACGACACGCCCGCATCGAGCAACGCTTCGAGATTGTCGCTCTGGTTCATGTCCTTGAGGGAGAGCAGATGCTTGTCCGCCACGATGGTACGCCCGTCCGCGTCCACCATATTGAACGAGAGACGGCAGAACTGCGCACACTCTCCCCGATTGGCACTACGGCCAAAGCAGGCCTGCGACACATAGCACTGACCGCTGAAGCTGACGCACAACGCACCGTGTACAAAGACTTCGAGGGGCACGTCCACCGTGCGGTGGATGCGTGCAATCTCTTCCAACGAGAGTTCACGGGCAAGCACCACCTGACGGAAGCCTTGCTCCGCCAAGAACTTCACCTTCTCCGGCGTACGGTTGTCCATCTGCGTGCTGGCATGCAAGGCTATGGGTGGCAAGTGGAGCCGCAAGAGGCCCATATCCTGGATGATGAGGGCATCCACACCGATGCGATAGAGTTCCCAAATGAGACGTTCCGCCTCGGGCAACTCTTCGTCGGTAAGGATGGTGTTGACCGTGACATAGACACGCGCCCGATAGAGGTGGGCATAGTCGACCAGCGCGGTGAGGTCGTCCAGGGTGTTCCCCGCCGCCGCCCGTGCGCCGAAGCGTGGCGCGCCGATGTAGACGGCATCCGCCCCGTGGTTGACGGCTTCGATGCCGCACTCCAGGTTCTTGGCGGGAGCGAGCAACTCAATGCGACGAGGTTCGGTCTGTTTCATCGTATCTGCGAGATGTCGAACGGTGTCTCTTGGTAGACGTAATAGTTGAGCCAGTTGGAGAACAGCAGGTTAGCGTGCGCACGCCAACGGACGAGCGGTCCCTTGGAGGGGTCGTTGTCGCGATAGTAGTTGCGAGGCATGTCAATGGGCAAGCCCTTGGCGAGGTCGCGCTTATACTCCAGGTCCAACGTGTTGGGCGAATACTCCGAATGGCCGGTGATGTAGAACTCCCTGCCGCCGCGTGCCATCACCATGTAGACTCCGGACTCATCGGATTCGGAGAGCAACTCCAGTTCCTTCACCTTGAGGATGTCCTCACGGCGTATCTCCGTATGACGGCTATGGGGCACATAGAACACGTCGTCGAACCCTCGGAAGATGGGAGGCAACGGATTGATGAGCCGATGCTCAAAGATACCGAACATCTTGTGGTCCAGCGGATATTTGGGTATGCCATAGTGACGGTAAAGCCCCGCCTGTGCAGCCCAACATATATACAAGGTGGAGGTGACGTGGGTACGCGCCCAATCAAAGATGTACGACACTTCGTCCCAGTAGGAAACCTCCTCGAAATCCATCTGTTCCACCGGGGCTCCGGTGATAATCATGCCATCGAAGCGTTCGTTACTCAACACCTCGAAATCCTTGTAGAAAGCCTTCATGTGTTCAATGGGCGTATTCTTGGAAGTGTGGCTTTTCAGTTTCATGAACGACACTTCCACCTGCAACGGTGAGTTGGAGAGCAGACGGATGAGGTCGGTCTCCGTCGTTATCTTCAGCGGCATGAGGTTAAGGATGACCAGGCGCAACGGACGGATATCCTGTCGGCTCGCCCTCGAATGGTCAATCACAAAGATATGTTCCTGCTTCAACAGTTCGATAGCAGGAAGTTTGTCAGGTAAATTTAAAGGCATCTTCTCTTTTTAATCCATTAAACGTATCGCTGTCCGGGGCAACGAGCGAGTGGCGACCCATCGTCGCCACTGCACCCATCCAATCCGTCAGCGACGGCAAAATTACAATTTTCGTCCGATGTACGCTGAATTTCAAAGCGAATATTCCGATTTATTACCTTATTTGAGGCGGCAGCACGGCATCGCCGTGCCGCCGCTCCTCTCCCCAAAAGGGACATCCCTGGGCAACGGCCTACAGGAAATTCTTATACAGCCTGCCCATCGCCAACTGATAAGCATACTCCAGCTCCAAGTATTTCTGCTGGTTGTCGTTTATTGAGCCAACCTCTGTGAAGTACTGTATCACGGAGATTTGTCCCGCCTTCAGCGCCTGGTTGAGATAGTCCAAAGTTTGGTTCATCAAAGCGACATCATACCCCTCCATGGCTCGCTTCAGTTGGCAGACTTCGTTATAGAGCGCATGTTGGTCGGCCTCGATGCGGATCTGTACCTGCTCCGCCTCGTAGTCGGCACTGAGGGATTCCATCCGGGACTGCCTTACCTTGCCCCGGTTGGCAAAGAGGGGGATGGAAGCTCCCACAATGAACCCGTGAGCCTCAGCGCCCATCAGTCCACTGCGCCGATAACCGACAGTGAGGTCGGGCAACCAACCTTGTCGGCTGACCTTCACCGCCTTGCGGGCAGCGTCCTGCTGAGCCAAGGCGGACTGCATCTCGTAGTCACGGGCCTGAAGCGTATCACGCAACGCCTCATACGCGACAAATTCGGGGAGTATGGGATAAGTGATGCCCTCGAACGAAATGGGTTGGTTGTCGTTCATCGCCACTAACTGTTGCAACACGGTACAACAGTCTGCCTCGTTCTGTGCCGCCTCGGCGGTCACTTCCATGCGTTCCAGTTTCACCTTGTTCACTTCCAACACATTGGCATCACCGGTCTGCAAGCGTTTGTCGAACAGCTCCGCCAACTCGTCCACGTTCGCCTTCCGCCGCTTCAGCAATTCCTTTTGCTTGTTGAGCCGCACCAGTTGCAGACAGAGTTCCTTCGCTTGCAACAGGATGTCGCGGCGTTCCACATCCAGTTGCCGGTCATAGGCTTTGCGCTGCAGCTTGCCATAGCTGCCGCGGGTGGCGTAGCGTGTGGGGAACTCAAAGGACTGTGTCACGTTCAGCTCACTCTGGTTGACCGGGTTCTCCTTGTTACTAAACTGGTAGGTGTACTCCACCTCGGGGTTTTGCAGGTTGTTGTCGGCGTGCGTCTCCATCTTCTTCGCGTCCGTGCGCCGTGCGGCCGACTGCAGGGTTTTATTGTTCCGCTCGATGGACTGCAGCACCTGCTCCACGCTCTCGGCACGCTGTGCCACTGCGGTGGTCAGTCCGCCACAGAGGGTTATCAGGATTAGTACCTTTTTCATGCTGATTTCTCTTTTTTATGGTTCATCATCAAATATACAATGGGGATTATAAATCCGTTGAGGAAGGTGGAAGTGAGCAATCCGCCCAGTATCACCTTGGCCATCGGGCTCTGTATCTCATTGCCGGGCAGGTCGCCGTTGACGGCCAACGGTATCATGGCCAATGCGGATGAGAGGGCTGTCATCAGGATAGGATTCAAGCGGTCCAACGAGCCCTTGATGACGGCGTGATAGTAGTCGAGCCCCTCCTCGTGCAACTGGTTGTAGTGGCTGATGAGCAACATACCGTTACGGGTAGCGATGCCGAAGAGTGAAATCAGACCGATGATGGCAGGGATGCTGATTTCGCCCGTGGTAACAAGCAGCGCAAAGACACCGCCGATGAGCGCCAGCGGCAGGTTTATCAGGATAATGCCGCTCTGCGCCATGTTCTTGAACTCCGTGTAGAGCAACAGGAAGATGACGAAGATGGAGATTAGCGAAGTGAGAAAGAGGATGCGCGAGGCAGCCTGTTCGCTTTCGAATTGTCCGCCGTATTCCACATGATAGCCTTCGGGCAACGCAATCTTCGCTTCGATGCGTTCGCGGATGTCATTGACCACGCTGCGCATGTCGCGCCCCGAGGTGTTGGCGGAGATGACTATCTTGCGCTTCACGTTCTCGCGGCTGATGGTGTTCGGTCCCATGTCGCTCCGTATCTCCGCCACGTAGTGGAGCGGCACCTTCCGGTCACCGGCATCTATCAGCAGGTTGGCTATCTTTTCCCGGTCGTTGCGGCTCGTGTCTTTGGTACGCACTACCAAATTGAAAGCCTTGCCGTCCTCATAGACTTGCGACACCACTTCGCCCGCCATGTTCACGTTGACGAACTCCTCGAACTCGGGCAGTGAGATGCCGTACTTGGCCAACATCGCCCGCTTGGGAACGATGCTCAGCTCGGGACGTTCAATCTGCTGTTCCACGTTCAGGTCCGCGATGCCTTCCACATCCTGTATGGCACTTTTGATTTGGTTGCCCAAGGCAAACATTTTGTTGAGGTCGGTACCGAAGAGCTTGATGGCAATGCCTGCTTTCGTTCCGCTCAGCATCGCGTCAATACGGTGACTGATGGGCTGGCCGATTTCGATGTTCGCACCGGAGATGGTGGAGAGCTTCTGCCGTACCTCCGCCGTCAGCTCCTTGCGAGAGCGGTCTTTCAACTCAAAGGGGGCTTCTATCTCGGACACGTTCACACCCAAGGCGTGTTCGTCCAGTTCGGCGCGTCCCGTCTTGCGCGCCACGGTCTGTATCTCGGGGATGGAGAGCAGCAACTCCTCCGCCCTGCGGCCGATGTTGTCACTCTCTTCCAAGGAAAGTCCAGGCAGGGAGCTGACATTGATGGTGTAGGATCCTTCGTTGAACGAGGGCAGGAAACTGCGTCCCAACGTAAAGAAGCAACCTAACGCGACAAGGAATAGGCAAATGGTGCCGCAGAGCACGCCGTGTTTGTGCCGCAAGGCCCACTCCAGCCCCACTTCGTAGTAATGGCGAAGCCACAGGGCCAAGGGGCTCTCCTTCTGCAAGCCCTTGTCGTTGCTGTGTCCCAGCAAGTAGCTACAGAGCACAGGCGTCAAGGTGAGCGCCACCACCGTGGAGGCAAAGAGCGACACGATGAAGGCAACACCCAACGGGACCAGCATGCGTCCTTCCATGCCCGTCAGGAAGAAGAGGGGCACGAAGCTGACGATGATAATGAGCGTAGAGTTCAGAATGGGCATGCGCACCTCCCTGGAGGCGTTGAACACCACATCCTTCACTTTCAGGCGTTCACCCTCGGGCAACTGCCGGTTGGCCCGCAAATGTTTCCACACGTTCTCCACGTCCACGATGGCATCGTCCACCAACGAACCGATGGCGATGGCCATACCGCCCAGGCTCATCGTGTTGATGGTAAGTCCCATACAATAGAGCACCAACACGGAGATGACCAGCGAGAGAGGCAAGGTAACGAGGGAAATCAGCGTGGTGCGCACATTGGCCAAGAAGAGGAAGAGGATGATGACGACAAAGATGGCCCCTTCGTAGAGCGACTCCTTGACGTTGCCGATGGAGCTCTCTATGAAGCGCGACTGGCGGAAGATGTCCGTCGACACGACCACGTCCTTCGGCAGATTCTTCTGTAGCTCGGCCATGGTTTGGTCCAGCTTTTCGGTCAGCTCAATGGTGCCTGTCTTCGGCTGTTTGGTAACGGTGATGAGCACGGCGGGTTTCCCCTTTACGGAAGCGGTTCCCAACTTGGGTTGTTGCGACCCGATGCCCACGTCCGCCACGTCCTGCAACAAGACGGGCGACCCGTCCACCATCTTCACCACGGTCTGTGACATTTCGTCCACATGGTGGGTAGAGAGGACTCCTCGCACAATGTATTCGTTACCGTATTCATAGAGCACGCCGCCGTTGGCGTTTCTGTTCATGCCACGTGTCACGGCCAGCACCTCGTCCAGCGTCACGCCGTAATGCTTCATGCGGGCAGGGTCAAGGTTTATCTGGTACTCCTTGATGTCACCGCCCAGCACGGCCACTTGCGCCACGCCACCCATGGAGAGCAGGCGCGGACGGATGGTCCAGTCCGCCAAGGTGCGGAGGTCGAACATCGAGGTACTGTCCGCCGTCAGTCCGATAATCAGCAGTTCACCAAGGATAGACGACTGCGGCCCCAAGGTGGGTTTGCTCACGTTTTCGGGCAGTTCTTCGGAAACAACGGCCAGTTTCTCGGAAACGATTTGCCGGGCCAGATAGATATCCGTACCCCAGTCGAACTCAACCCACACCACGGAGAATCCGTTTGTGGACGAGGAGCGCACACGGCGCACGTTGGTAGCCCCGTTGACGGCCGTCTCCACGGGGAAAGTGACCAGTTGTTCCACCTCTTCCGCCGCCATGCCGTTGGCTTCGGTCATGATGACTACCGTAGGAGCGTTCAGGTCGGGGAAGACATCCACTTCGGTATGAAAAGCCGTGTAGACCCCCGCCACAAAGAGTATCATCGCCGCTGCCAGAATCAATATCCGGTTGTGCAACGAGAAATGTATAATCTTGTTCAGCATAGTCAGCTCTCCGTTGGTTAATGATTGTGCGTATGTGCCGGGATGGCGTTAGATGCAGAGGCGAGTTTCACATGGATGGCACCGTTCACCACCACCCGGTCGCCCGCACGCAGTCCGGACACTATCTCTATCTCTTTCCCGTTGTTCGCGCCCAGCGTCACCTCTTGTTTCTTGTAGCCTTCTTCGTCCAGTTGCAGGTAGACAAAGTAGAGACCCTGTTCCTCGGTGAGGGCGGACTTAGGCAAGGACAGCACGTCGGGCTTCTCCGCCGAGAGGAGATAAACCTCCACGAAACTGCCCGGCACCACCTCGCCCCGATTGTCGAACTCGAAAGTGATGGGCACAAAGAAAGAGGACTCGCCTGTGGCCTTTCCGTAGGAGAGTACCTTCCCGTGCAGCTCGTCCAGCTCATAGACCGCATCGTCGTAGGGTGTCTTGAAGTTGGCGCTCCGGATGCCGCTCAGGTATTTGTAGTATTTCTCGGAGACCTCAGCCCGCAGGAACAGCCTGCGGTTCTGCGTGACGCTCACCAACGGCTGCCCCACGGTCACATAGTCGCCCTCCTTCACCAAACAGCTCTTCACGTAACCGCCTATAGGGGTCACGATGCTTTGTCTGCCATTTCCCTTCGACTGGGCCGCAAGGGCATCGTAGCTCAGTTTGGCATTGGTATAGTTTTGTTTGATAACCGCAAACTCTTTGGCGGAGACAATCCGGTTCTCTACCAGTTTCGCCGCCCGGTCATACTCCTCTTTCGCTGTCTCGTAAGCCGCCCGTGCGCGCGCCGCAGGGTCGCCGTCCACGGTCTTTCCAGTAGCGATGGTGAGCAACGGTGTCCCACGTCCCACACTCATGCCTTCCGTCACAGCCTTGCCGAAGGAGACCATTCCCGCCACATTGGCCACTACGGTCGCCTCATCGCCTTGCGCCGCCTGCACCTGTCCGGAGGCAACGATTACCTGGCGGAACGGTTTGGGCTGGACAGTCTCCACTTTCAATCCGATGGCCTTTGCCTTCTCCGGTGTCAGGATGATTTCATCCGAGTGTCCGTGTCCGTCGTGGTCATGGGTATGTTCCTCTTCGCCATGGTGATGGTCATGGTCGTGTTCGTGTTCAGTGTGTTCGTCGTGGTCATGGCCTTCGTGCGCGTTTCCGCCACAGGAGACCGACAGCAGCAGTCCTCCGGCCAAAGCGACCAACAAATAGATTTTTTTCATATCGTCGATTAAGTTTTATAGTATACAATCCAATTGATTTTCGCAAGTACTTGCATGGACGCACGTAAGTACTTACATCGGCCCACGTAAGTACTTACACAAGCGCACGTAAGTACTTACGCAGACGTACGTAAGTAGTTGCATGAACGCATGCAGGTACTCGCAGGGAAAAATGCAAATATTACCGTTTGGGGATTAGGCACACGGGGGCGCACGAAGTCCGCCGTTTGTCACCAGATCAATGCCGTGGAGCGACTCCACATAAGGGGTATAGGCATCGGAAGTTTCAAAGAGCCGTTCCTGCGTGAGCAGGTCTGCGGCAAAGTAGAAAAGGGTAATCAGTGTAAAGTACGGAGAGAGGTGTTGGACAGGCGCGGGAGCGGAGCAGATGAATTTGGTCACGCAATCGTCCGCGCACCCCATCGGCCGGGAGTGGTGGCAACCGCAATCACACGCCGGTGACGTACCTTCGCAAGCGGGACACGTACAGTCCGAAGCGTGATGCGTGCAGTGCCCGGTGGCACAACAAGCCCGTGAAGCCTCGTCGCAACAACGGTCGTTGCCATTACAGACCGAACAAAAGGCAGGAACATCGTTGAGCATACAGATGCCGCCCGCATGGTGATGATGCGGAAAGGCCGAGGCGACGAGCATAACGAAGCAGACGCCAAGGAGCATGTAGGCTATCCATTGTTCCTTTTTCATATTCACAGACAATCAGTTCCTTCGTCCGGCCGCAAAGATATAGCGTTCTTTCGTTCTGTCCAAGAATTCTTTCCGAAAGATAGTTGAAATTGTTCATGATTACGGTTTTTATAATCCATCCTGTTTTTCACAATACGGTAATGTCCGCGAAACTTCCTTGAAACATCCCGTACGTACCTTTGCAACGTTAAGGAAAATTATAAATTTAACGATATGAAATTTCTGTTTGTTGTACAGGGTGAGGGTCGGGGACATCTCACTCAAGCCATAACCTTGGAAGAGATATTGCGTCGTAACGGTCATGAAGTGGTGGAGGTACTGGTAGGGAAAAGCCGTTCGCGCGATTTGCCTGAGTTCTTCCGCCGCAACATCCATGCCCCTGTCAGCCGCTTCGTAAGTCCCAACTTCCTGCCCACGCCAGCCAACCGCAGGGTAAGCCTCATACGCAGCGTGGCATACAATTGCGTGAGGATTCCCGCATACATCAAAAGCGCCAACTATATCCGCCGCCGCATCAAGGCCAGCGGCGCGGACAGAGTGATAAATTTCTATGAATTGTTGACCGGATTGACCTATTTCCTGTTCCGCCCCTCAGTCCCTCAGTTCTGCATCGGACACCAATACCTGTTCCTGCACAAGGATTTCGAGTTTTCCAAGGCCGGCAGGATGAACCTGTCCTTGCTGAGATTCTTCACCGTACTGACCAGTCTGGGAGCCCGGAATCGTCTGGCCTTGTCTTTCCGGCGCATGGCTGATGACCCTCGGCATAATGTCTGCGTGATACCGCCCTTGCTGCGCAAGGAAGTGCTTTCGCACAAACCGACTGTCGGCGACTATATACACGGATATATGGTAAACTCCGGTTTCGGCGAGGATGTAGAACAATGGCACAGGCGGCATCCCGACACGCCGTTGCGTTTCTTTTGGGACAAGCGGGGCGAGGAACGGGTGAGGAAAGTGGACGGCACCCTGAGCTTCTACCGGCTTGACGACGAGGAGTTCCTGAAACAGATGGCTGGATGCATGGCTTACGCCAGCACCGCCGGATTCGAGTCGGTGTGCGAGGCCATGTATTTCGGCAAACCCGTCCTGATGGTGCCGGCGCATATAGAGCAGGACTGCAATGCATACGATGCGGCGAAAGGCGGTGCGGGTGTTATCTCCTCCGACTTCGACCTGCAGCGGTTGCTGGAGTTCGTGAAAGAGTTCCGTCCTGACGAAGAATTTGCGCATTGGGCGCGCGGTTGCGAATACGCCTTGCTGAATGTCTTGGAGAAAGACACATCCTACAGGCATTCAGGCGCGCTCACCGTACCACTGACAGGAAAATCCATCGCTTACTCCGCCAGCCGAACGGCAACGTTCCCGTCAGCCGTGCGACTGCGTCTTTTTAGCCTGTCAGCCGCATACTGGCAGTTGATGAAGTACGTTTCGGCAATCGTGCGGCTACTGCAAACATCATATTGGCGTGCGAACATGTTTAATGAAACCGCAAAGCGTATTTAACAGTCCTGAAATGTCTCCCATATAGCTTTGCACACAGAAAAATTGAGATTGACAGATGAAAAGATTTATTGTTTGTTTTTTAGCGGCATTGGCTTGTCTGCCTATCGCCGCCCAGAGTGAAGACGGTTGGAGGATGGCGGTGTTGTCTGACATCCACGTCATGTCCCCCGAATTGTTGCGTGAGGACGGGAAAGCCTTCCAGGACTACATATCCCGTGACAGGAAGATGCTACGTGAAAGTCCGGCTCTGCTGGAAACGGCTGTGACGGCAATACTTTCGGAACGGCCGGACGTTGTGTTGATTCCAGGAGACCTGACGAAGGACGGTGAGAAAGTGTCGCATGAGTATGTGACACGGCTATTGAGACCCTTGCGCGAGAAAGGCATTCCGGTGTATGTGATTCCCGGCAATCATGACGTGAACAATCCTCATGCCATGTCTTTCCGAAACGATACGGCGGAGCGCGTTGCCACTGTCAGTGCCGAAGAATTTGCCCGTTACTATGAGGACTACGGCTACGGCGCGGCGATAGCACGCGACCCGAACTCGCTGAGCTACGTCGTGCAGCTCAACAACTCCACCCGACTGCTTGCTATAGATGCCTGCAAATACGAGGAGAACGATTACGACCGCAACACTTGCGTCACCGGAGGGCGCATCAAGCCGGAGACGATGGAGTTCATCCGCAGGCAGGTTGAAGACGCCGAGGCGAACGGTTGCAGGATGCTGACGATGATGCATCACGGACTGGTGCGCCACTGGAAATGGCAAGACCGCGTGATGGGGGACTATCTGGTGGACGACTGGAAGAAGCAGGCGAAAGCCTTCGCGCGACTGGGACTGAACATCGTCTTCACCGGCCACTTCCATTCGCAAGACATCGCTTCATGGGGAAAGGGCGAGAAAGCGGTGTACGACATAGAGACCGGTTCCACCGTAAGCTATCCCATGCCTTACCGTCTGATAGACTTCGAGAATAGCAGGATGAAGATAGCCACACGCCATATAACGGAGATTCCCGGCGAGGAGTTCTCCTCTTCCCTTTCTGACCGTGCCCGTCAGTTTGCCGAGGCCGGAATCGCCTCGGTAGTCAAATCCATGCTTCCTAAAGAGGTGCCGGACACGGTTTCCGCCGAAGCATGCAAGGTTCTGGGTCAGGCATATATCGCCCATCTTGCCGGTGACGAGAAGATGCCCGACGGGTATCTTTCTGCATTGAACGCTGCCTGCAAGGAGCTGCGCCCTTATACATGGAAATATGCCTTCGCCCTGAAGAGACTGGGCGTGTATCTGTACGAAGACACCACTCCCACGGACAATGAGCTTACGATAGATACGGGCTTCGCATATTAATGACATTCAATCTTATACATACAATAGAATATGGTAAAAAAGAATCTTTTCGGTGTATGTGCACTGGTTGCGCTTGCGCTGACTGCAGTTTTGCCCACACATGCCGGTGAGAGCGGGAATTCCTCTTCCGCGTATGTGAACGGTGTGGCGGAAATACCCGTTAAGGGGAAAGTCGTGAACGAACTCGGCGAGACTCTGCCAGGAGTGAATATTGCGGTGAAAGGGACGGCCAACGGCACCATCACAAATGCCGACGGCCAGTTTTTCCTCTCCGTTCCGGACAATGCGTGTCTGGTGTTCTCGTATATCGGTTACGTGACCGCTGAATGCGGATTGAAGGACGGAAGGGAGTTGACTGTGGTACTGAAGGAAAACTCGCAGGCGTTGGGAGAGGTGGTGATTACTACACAGAAACGCCGTCAGACAAGCATAGAGGTTCCGATTGCCGTCAGCGCCCTTTCAGGAAACAGCCTTGAGCATCTCAACCTGAGGCAGATGGACGAGATGTCGGCCTTTATCCCGGGGTTGCAGGTGCAGTTGCAGAGTCCCAACAATCCGGGCTACGTCATCCGCGGCGTGACCTCCGACGGCGGAGAGAGTTATTCACAGCCACGCATCTCGGTATTTATGGACGGCGTGTCCATTTCGCGCACACAGGCTTCCGTGGCAGAACTCTACGACATGGAGCGCGTGGAGGTGGTGAAGGGGCCGCAAGGCACACTCTTCGGCCGCGGGGCGGAGATAGGAGCCATGCACCTGCTGCGCAACAGACCCGTGAACCGACTGTGCGGTGAAATCAAGCTGAACTACGGCACACACAACCAACGCGGAGCCGAAGGTTTCCTCAACACTCCTTTTACTGATAAAATATCCAACAGATTGGCTTTCAGCTATGATGCCCACGACGGATACATCAAGAACCTGGCTGGAGGCAGGCTGAACGGAAAGAGTGCCCTTGCTGTGCGCAACAGCACCCGGTTCACTGCCGGAGACAACACTACGATGAATCTTGTCTTGGACTACCAACATGACAACTATCCCGGTACTTCCTTCAAAAGTAACCTTCTTGCACCCGAAGGGGGAGATGTGTCGCCTTTCACGGCCGCTTATCTGAATGGCGGTAAAGACCTCGGCATCAAACGCCACAACGGAGGAGCCACTTTCCTGCTGAACCATACGTTCAGTCCATCGCTCAAACTGGCCAGCATCACGGGATTCCGCGCTTACAAGTCGAACGAGAACTTTGATGCCGACGGCACTTACCTTTACCTGCTTGACTGCGAGGAAAACGTCAAGGGCAACCAGTTCTCGCAAGAACTCAGGCTGAACTGGGACAACGGAGGAAAAGTGACTGGCTTTGTCGGTGCCGGTTACTTCTACGAGCACTCGCAGCAGAACGTACAGTTGAGGAGCGACCTGCAATATACGCTTCCTCTTGTGGCAGGCGAGAGTTTCCGGAACACCATCGCCGGGCTGAACCTCCCCACAACCGTGGCAGCGGGTGTCGCTGGAGGCATAGGCCAATTCCTCGACCAGATTGCCGCCCAGTATCCTGACCTCTCGTCCATGATTACTCCCATCAAGGCGGATTTGACTTCAAAAGCGCAAACCGCCGTGACTTCAGCCATGCAGGATGTGGAAAAGGGGTGGAACGAGCGAATGAACGCCTCCTCGTGGACTTCCACGCCCGACTTTTATGGTGACACCTCTTCGGCCGTCAATCAGGTACTGAGCGGTATCATGCAGGACTCTCAGGTAGTGGGACTATTGGCTATGTTGGGCATGACCCCAGACCATGTAATGGAGCAGCTCTCGGGCACTCTGAACGGAAGCCTGAGCGCACTGCAACCCTATTCTAATGTAGCCATACCTTCCGACTATCAGGAGAACTCCACCAATTACGCCACCAACCAGGCGGCGGACATCTTCGCCGACCTGACATGGCATATATGGAAAGGACTTTCGTTCACGGCAGGATTGCGCGGCACCTACGAGCATCAGAAGACAGGCTACTCATCCACGAGCCAGTCCGCTCCCCTGCTTGGCAAGTCTATCCTATACCAAACCTCAGACGGAAAGAAGGTATGGGCAAGCGACGACTACTATTCATGGGTGGGACGCGCCGCACTGAACTATATGTTCGGCCGTAACAACATCTATGCCAGCATCTCTCGCGGCAGGCGTCCCGGTGTCATCTCTTTCAACAACAATCCGTCTGAAATCGTCCGTCTGAAACCGGAAATAATCGTCAGTTACGAAGCCGGCATCAAGGGGAATGTGCTCAGTAGCCGTCTGGCATACGAGTTCTCAGTGTTCTATTATGACTGGAGCCATTTCCAAAGCTCGCGGCTGGTGAGCAACGACAACGGGACAAAGCAATATGAGGCCAGCGATGCGGGCAAGGCGCACAGCCTGGGCTTTGAGGCGGGCTTGCGCTACAGCATCACACCCAACGTCCACGTCTTCGGCAACTATGCCTACATAGACGGCAAGTTCAACGATGAGGACGGTGACGGTAATGAGCAGGAGCTGGCGGGAAACCGGTTCCGACTTACCCCCAAGAACAGTTTTTCCGTGGGTATGGATGTCAACATACCTACAAGCAAGTCTCTGCTATTCTATTTCCGTCCTTCCTATTCCTATAAGTCAAAGGTCTATTTCGAGAACGAGAATACAGAACCGCTCTCGCAGGATGGCTACGGACTGTTGAACTGCAATCTGGGAGTGCAATGGAAACAAAAATCCGTTTATTACGAATTAGGTCTGTTCGGCAAGAACATTCTTGACGAGGAATACCTGATTGATGCCGGAAACAGCGGCAATCAGATTGGCTTCCCCACTTTTGTAGCCGGCAGCCCCAGCGTGTTTGGCGTTTCTCTGAAAGTCGGGTTCTAATGCAGCTGTGGAATTATCTTAGCGTGAGTTCGAAACAAGCAATCAGAACAGTGTCAACTGCTTGTTATCAACAAACAGTATGGAAATAGACGGCTTATTCGGGAAGAAACAGTAAGCGGTAATAGCACTCAGGGCGGTAGGTAATGAAGTTGGCAAAAGACCTATGCCCTGAGTGTTCTATTTGAGCGATATTCTTGAGTTCATCATTGACAAACTCGACAAGTGCCCTTTTACGGAGCATGACCTTGTCAGCGACGGACATCAGTGAGTTCTTCATGTTGTTCTTGACCTTAGTAACAAGCTGAATAGCTTACCCGCTTTACAACAAGTCGGGTAAGGGGTATTATGTCTTCTTTTCTAACTTCAATGAAAGAGCCGTGCATAAAAACGTTTTTTCATGAGATGTTGTTTTGTGGTTTCGTCTTTTGTATCTACCTTTGTGTTTATAATCTTCACTACGCTGAAGATTAATCAGCAAACAAGCCGATAACCTTCATTGTTGTGATAATTAATGCACGTACAGATGACAGACTTATATGAATATTCAACACCCGAACTTGTGCGTTTGCTTGGAGTACGCTTCAAGGAGTACAGGATGCGCTGCAACCTCACCCAACGAGAAGTTGCCCAACAGTCGGGTATAGGCTTGACGACAATACATAAGTTTGAGAATGGAACGGCAGGCAATGTCTCGCTGTCAACATTCATTCTTTTACTGAAAGTCGTAGGGCAGATTAACGCACTGGACGACCTGCTTCCGGAGTTGCCTGAATCCCCTTATTTAGTGCGTAGGGACGAGAAGAAGGCACAACGTATTCGCCACTCTAAATAGTAATATGTATGATAAAGTCACTTAGAGTCATACTTTGGGATGAGGAAATCGGACGACTTGCATGGGATGAACGTCGCAGACTTTCGTATTTTACATACAACCCTGAGTTTGTAAAAAAGGGGTTGAACATATCCCCCCTTTCAGCCCCCGTTACCGGAATAAGAGCATTGACACCCGTATGGGGCGAAAGCGCAAAGATATACCAGAGGCTTCCGGCCTTTGTGGCAGACTCTTTACCCGACGCGTGGGGCAATCAGTTGTTTGACCTTTGGCGCGGGCAAAATCACCTTTCGGGCGCAAACATCAATTCACTTGACAAGTTGTCGTTTATCGGCAGACGTGGCATGGGGGCTTTGGAATTTCTGCCAGAAGTAAATCATGAGCGGAAATCAGACAAGATAGACATGAAATCGTTGGCGGATTTGGCGGAACGTATCTTTACGGAAAGGGAACATGCCCGTATATTGCCGGAAGAATCAATAACGATGCAATCCCTATTGACGGTAGGCACTTCCGCCGGAGGCCGCCAACCAAAGGCAATTATTGCCATCAACCGCAAGACAGGAGAGATTCGCAGCGGACAAATTTCAGGTTTGGCGGACTTTGATTATTGTCTGCTGAAATTTGGCAATTCTGAATATTGCTCATCGGAATTGGAAATGACATATTACGAGTTGGCTACAGCCGCAGGAATCAGCATGATGCCATCAGAGCTGTATGCCGTTGAGAACAACAAGCATTTCATGACCAAACGTTTTGACCGAAACGGGACAAAAAAGGTACATACCCAGACGTTGGCAGCCATTTATCCGGATGCGGACAGTTATGAGCAACTGATAGCGGTATGTCGCAAGCTGCACCTTCCAGAGACCGACTGCCAGGAAATATTCCGCAGGATGGTTTTCAATGTTCTGTCAAACAACACGGATGACCATAACAAGAATTTCTCATTCATTATGAACGAAGATGGTTCTTGGCGCTTGGCTCCTGCCTATGACCTGACCTATATAATAAGCAGGGGCGGCTACCTGCCTAACGAGGAACATTGCATGTTCATACGTGCCAAACTCCATGACATCACTCGAGATGACGCAATTGACTTTGCCCGTGACAATGGAATTCGCAGACCTGATGTCATTATTCGTGATGTCGTTGCTTCGTTGAAGAATTTTCGTCAGATAGCATTGAAATATGGCGTTAAAGAAGAATGGATTGGCAGAGTGGAAACCACTATCACCAACCATCTGAAAGATTGGGGTGAATGTGATGTCATTCAGCCATCGTCACCCGTTGTAATCAATGGGCATGTTGTCAAGAATCTCCGTATAGAGGAAACATACAAAGGCAATTACCACCTGTATGCCGACATAGATGGCGTGGAGCGAAAGTTTGTCATTGGCAAGAACAAAGAGGAATTTCCGCAGATTAAAAAGACAGGCTTGACGAATATTTCGATGGACGAATTGGCTAAAATGGTCGAAAAGTATTTCAAACTTTAAGAATTATCGTTTTGCAGCGAAGAAGCAGGAAGTGACAGACAAAGCACGCTCCAAGTTCAACTTACAAGTTGCATTTTAGCAAAGTAAAAGACTGCAAAAACTGCACTTTAGCAAATTACGAGAGCTACAAAACTGCACTTTAGCAAAGTTTAGTATACATAATCACTTGTTTCTTAGTCAATTGTTATAACTTTGCAAGCGTCTATAGATTTGTCACCTAAAAACTGATGAAAAAATGGCAGAAGAAAAGGTTATATTGCAGGTGCTGGCGGAGCAGAAAGAATACGTGGAAAGCTACGACCCAAAGAAATGGGTTGCCAGGAACGAGGAGTCTCTTTTTGAGTTCGACAGCCCACTCGCACAAGTCATCATCGGCGTAAGGCGAAGCGGAAAATCTA
>CAVJRQ010000063.1:0-26157 GCA_963652075.1 Acutalibacteraceae bacterium | reverse complement strand
ATTTCTTTACTTTTTAAAGTGTTAAAACGGTGTAAAGTAAATCTGTACTAAGTCACAGTGGGCGGAAATCAATGTTTGGACTGTATCATCTCTTTGCGGCTCTTGCTGGCTGTCACCAAATAGACACCGCTGAAGATGAGGACGATGGCAACGCCTTTGGTAAGGTTGAAAGAGTCCATGCCCCAATAGACCGCCACGATGCAGGCCACGAGGGGTTGGATGTAGTTGTACATGCCTGCCACGGTGGGGCGCAGCGTCTTCTGCCCGACAACGACCAACATATAGCAACAGAAGGTGGCGCAGACCACGATGAAGGCCAAACCAAGAATCTGGTCGGTAGGCAGGTTGCCCCATTGTGTACTGGCCAAATTATTCATCGAGAAGGGGAGGACGCAGATGAAGGCGAACGTAAACATCCACTTCATGATGGTGATGAGTGAGTATTTGTTGACGAAGTTCTTGAACAGCACGATGTAGAGCGCGTAGCTCAACTGGGCGGTCAAGACCAATAAGTCGCCCCAAATGGCGGTGTCTTTTGTCGCTGCGTGGCCGGATGAGACGCTGTTGCTCCCAAGTATCAGCAAGAGTGCGCCAGTCGCTCCTGCGGCAATGCCGAGCACTTTCTTCCCGGTGATAGGCTCTTTCAGGATAAGGGCGGCCAGCACCATGGTCCACAACGGCATACTGGTGGTGATGATGGAGGCGTTGCCCGGTGAGCTGAGGCTTACGCCGAAGATGAAACATCCTTGGTTGAAGACGATACCCAAGAGGGCGGCAACGAACAGACGCACCAAATCTTTTGAAGGAACATGCTCGGGCTTGCGAAACAACGATGCAATCCAAAAGAGTATCATGGCACCGCCCACACGCAGGTCTGTGACCACCAGAGGGGTAACAATACCGCCCAACATCACGAGTTTGGAGATGGGGGACATCAGTCCCCACATCATATTCGCCGCCAACATGGAGGCGTGACCTTTCCAACAGAACTTTTCCATCTTCTATCGTTTTATCTTGGCATCCGAAGTTACCGGACATCATCGCCTCAATCAGGTACAATCCGTAACCCCTGTTCCCAGAAAACGTGCAAAAGTAATGGTTTTCTCTCGAAAGACCTATTTGGTCTATCCCTTCTTCTTGTGAAAAAATCGTTAATGTCCTTCGTGCGTGACTACTCGTTAAATTTTTTCTGCTTGTATGTCACATATTGGCATGAAGGTATTGTTTTTTTGCTCCGTCAAATGTTGGTGCCGCCTCTTGGGGTGTGCAACTATTGACAAAATGAACTTTAACCCAATATATTTAACATTATGAGTACCAAATCGAAACAAAGAGCATTGGTTGAATCCTTGGACCAGGTTCCCAATGAAAAACAGGAGAATGGCAAGTTGAGTGATGGTGGCAAAAGAGTCATAGCAATGGTAGAGTTTGCGATTTTTGTCACCAGCATTGTTGATTTTATCCTTTGCAAACAATTCCGAATCAATCCCCCATGGTCATCTTTATTTGGCCTTCTATTGGCTCTGTATATATCATACCTTGTCTGCAGAATCATGCCTAAAAAGAATTTCATTAGACTTGGCAAATGGTCACTATGGATTTACCTTACCATTATGGCTATAGCCATTGTTCTTTGCATTATAGCGTATTGTTGTGGAATTGAACCATACGCAGGGCGGATTGAGTGGCTTATGTCGCACATGTGAATCCGCCACGCGTGTACCGCCGCGGTTGGTCACGATGCCGAACCGAGTGTTTCCTTGTATTGCGAGGGAGTGCAGTTCATCACCTCCTTGAAGATGCGGCTGAAATATTGTGGCGAGCTGAATCCGCAGAGGTAGGCTATCTCGCTGACGTTGAGGTTGTCATCCTTCATTAGCCGCAAGGCGTACTTGACACGCAGATTGCGCACAAAGTCTTTGGGCGGAAGTCCGGTTATGGACCGGAACTTGCGATAGAACACCGTGCGGCTCAAGTTCATCTCATCGGCAATGTCGTCTATCTTGAAGTCCGCGTTCTGTATCTGTTCCTCCACGCAACGGGTTACCCGCTCAATGAAGGCTTTGTCATATTCCGTCATGGCAACCGGCGGATTATCGGGAGTCTGTGCCGTCTCCTGTCCTTCCGTAGCTTGTTCTCCACCGAGCGGCTTCTGCATGAAGTAGTCGCGCAGGGCGCTGCGCCTTTTCAGCAGAGCGGCGATGCGGGCGGACAGATAGCTTGCGCTGAAGGGTTTGGTGATGTAGTCGTCCGCTCCATATTCCAGACCACGGATGCGGTCTTCCAAAGTCGTCTTGGCGGAGAGGAAGATAAATGGCGTATGGCACACATCGTGGTCTGCCCGTGTGCGTTCTATCAGCTCGATGCCATCCATGTTGGGCATCATGATGTCGCTGATGACCAGGTCGGGCATCTCTTCTTTAATCCGTTTCAGTCCATCCGCTCCGTCGGTGGCCTGCAATACATGGTAATTGGGTTGCAGAATGTTGACAATGAACCGGCGTAGCTCTTCGTTGTCCTCCACGATTAGGATGGAAATCTCTTTGGCTTGCGGCTCTTCGGTCGGTTCGGTTGGCAATGGCTGAAGCTGTTGGCCATCCTTCAGAATGAATTCCACGGAAGGGTCATCCTCGTAAGCCGTGTGCGTAGTGGGTAGAGTCACCGTGAAGGTGCTGCCCTGTCCCAATGCGCTCTTCACTTCGATGGTGCCGTGGAGCAGCTTCACCAATTCGTTGACCAAAGAGAGACCGATGCCGGTGGAGTTCTTGCGGTTCCCTTTGTCGACCGTCTCAAAACGGTTGAAGAGGGTATCTATCTTGTGTACCTCGATGCCGCGCCCCTCATCCTCCACCTTCACGATTAGGCGGTCGTTGTCACTCTCCACGCTCAACCGGATGCATTTGTTGTCCGGGGTATATTTGAAGGCGTTGGAGAGCAAGTTGAACAGAATCTTCTCCAATTTGTCCGTATCCGTGTAGAGGGGCAGGTTCTCTGCTGGGGTGATGAACTGGAAATCGATGATCCGCTGTTGCGCCAGAGCCACGAAGTTGTCGAACGTATGGCGGGCCAGTGCCACCGCATCGGCCTGTTCGATGTAGAGCTTCATCTTGTTGTTCTGTATCTTGCGGAAGTCGAGCAACTGGTTGATAAGTCGCAGCATGCGGTCGGCGTTGCGCTTGGCGATAACCATATTCTCATGTCCTTGCGGCGAGAGCCGTTCGTGGTTGAGCACCTCTTCCACGGGAGCGGTTATCAGCGTGAGCGGTGTACGCAACTCGTGGGAGATGTCCGTGAAGAACCTCAGCTTGAGGTTGGTGAGCTGTTGCTCGAAGTCCACTCTGCGTCGCAGGTTGAAGATGTAGGCCAGGATGCCCGACACGACGAGAACCGCCAGCAGTGCGGCAAGGACGTAAATCACCCACGCCCAGCCTGTTTCCCAAAAGGTGGGGCGTACGTGCAGGTGCAGGGCGGTGACGTTGTCCGTCCACACTCCGTCGCCATTGGTCGACTTCACCTCCAGGGTAAGGTCGCCTGCGGGCAGGTTTACAAAGCTGGCGGAGTGGTTGTTGTCAATGTATATCCAATCCTCGTTGATGTCTTTCAACCGGTAGGCGTATTGCAGGTTGCCGGAGTTGGTGTAGTCCAATGCGGCAAAGGAAATGTTCATGTTCCGTTCGTTCCGTCCGAGTGACAGTTTGTTGTCAATCACGGGCATGCTATGCCGCAGGTTGTTGTCCGCACTCTCTACGTTCACTTGCGTGAATACGATGGGCGGGCGGAAATCGCTTTTGCGGAGCGAGGTAAGGTTGATGGCGATGAGCCCTTGTGAAGTCCCCACCAACAGGTTCTGGTCGTGGTCTACCACCGGTGTCCCTTCGCTGATAAACTGGTTGGTGTTGTCGTTGAACTGATAGAACGTTTCGAAACGGTTGCGTTTGCGGTCGTAGCAACAGATGCAGGTTTCAAAGGTAATCCAGATGTTCCCGTCCCGGTTCTCGGTCATGGCATAGGCGATGTCCGACGGCAGTCCGTTCTCTTTGTTGAAGTGGCTGAAGTCGATATGGTCGGTCAGCAAATCCTTCGACTTCACCTTGCTGAAGCCTTCGCTGAAACTGATGACGAACAACTCCCCGTCGCGGCTCTCGAAGATGTGGAGAATGTCGTTGTTGGGCAGACTCTCGATTCGGTTCTCTTCGCATTGGTTGAAGAAGAATTCAATCTGTTCGGGGTGTGCGGCGTTGGGCATAAAGGTGATGAGCCCGCTTGTGGTGCCCACCATCATCACGCCGCTTTCGGAGCAGTGAAGCGTGCGTATCTCTTGGTACATCTCCTTGGGGTAGTTGTCCAGCCCCTTCAAGGGGGTGATGAACCGGAAGTCAGGGAACTCTCCCGTTACCAGGTTCAGTCCGCCTCCGTAGGTCCCTACCCACACATTGCCGTTGTTGTCTTCCCTCACATCGAAGACGGAATTGGACGATAGGCTCTCGGCATCGTCGTTTTGGTGTGTCAGGCGTATCATGCGGTAGTGGTCGCCTTCGGGGGATGCCACGTAGAGTCCCGCTCCCCGACTGCCCATCCATATTTGATGCTGGCGGTCTTCGTAGATGCAATAGATGTTGCCTCCGATGGTTGCACTGCGGTCGTTAACGATGCGCCCAGCGGCATTCATGTTGCCTAAGTAGTTATGGTTTTTGTCGTAAATCTCCACCCGGCCTCCTTTGTCGGCTATCCAAGTGCGCGACTTTGTGTCGATGAACAAGGCTCGCACTTCACTGTTGTCCCTTGTGGGCTCGAAGTGGTAGTTGGCGTTCAGAAAGGTTACTTTGTTGAACCCGTTGTCGCAACATTGCCAGAAGTTGCCGCGTCGGTCGAACATATACCGCATGGACCCCAGCCGGTATTGCGAATAATCGTACAACTTCTTCTTCCCGTTGATGTAGGTGTAGGCGTGTTCAAAGCGGTCTGCCCGACTGTTGTAACACATCAGCTCGCCGTAACTGGGCAATATCCAGATTTGTCCGTATTCATCCTCGTGGATGAACGACCTGTTTTTATTCTCATGTATGGGGTAGGTGTAGCGGCTGATGCGCTGACGCTGGAAGTCGCAACGGAGGACGTTTTCTCCGGTAGTGAGAATCCACACGACACCGTCCGAAGCCCGGTGGAGGTAATTGACGTTGAACTGCGCACCGTTGTGCGTGAGGGTGTTTCGCTTGCGTGTGTTCACATCGTAAAGAGACACCGAATGGCCGTCTGTCACTATCAGTTCGTGGTCACTGGCGGTTGCTATGTTTGTAAAAGACATTGTGTCCGTATGTGGGAGAAGCGCGGGTTTGAGCCCCTCTTTCGCACTGTAGTAAGCCAGTTTGCTGTCGGAGGAAAGCATGAAAAGCTTGTCTCCTACCAATGCCGTATGGACGTATTCCGTGCTGCCGCGCAACGTTTGGTTGCGGAAGACAAAGTATCCTTTGTCGGTAAATATCCATTCGTTTCCGTTGGCATCGAGCACGATGTTGTTTACCCGTTCCCCGTGGTAGGGATTCGAGGATTTTTCCAGATGAATGAGCCCGCCCTCTTTCTGGTAATGGTCTTCATCGAATCGCCACAGGTTGCCTCTGTTACCTATGACCCAAAGCACGTGGTTAGGCAGTACTATCATACGCGTCACCTCGTTGCATTCCCTTACCTGTGGGTGAAATGCAGCGATGTTGACGAACTTCTTGAGTTGGGTGTCGAACAGGTAGATGTGGTCGTCGTGTGTCTGACACCAGATGGAATGATTTCCTCCGGGCATCAGTTGCACGATGCGGTTGTGCTGCAACCTTACTTGGTCTGTCGGGTACGACTTGTAGTTCTTGAAACGATACCCGTCGAACATGTCCAGCCCGTTGCGGTTTGCCAACCAGATGTACCCGTCACCGTCCTGGATGATGTCTTGTATCAGTTTCTGGGACAGTCCGTCTTCCGTGGAGTAGTGACGAAACTCTATTTCGCCCTGTGCTTGGGAGGTTGTCACACAGAGTAGGGAAACGAGTAGGAATATCAGTCGAGCGTGTTTCATGTCTATCGAACTTTTGGACGTGTAAAGATAATACAAATCGAAACAGGTTGTTCAACGGGAATGGAATAAAAACCGGCCCGTAGGGTCTCTGTTGAGAACTACGGGCCGGTAGCGAAACCGATTTGTTTAACTTTTAAACAGATGAAAAAGGGTTGTCTTATTTCTTAGTCCACCACTTGGACGGTCCGGCAGTGCCGTCACCGACGAACTTCACACCCTCTTGGATGTGGAAATCACCGTTCTTCGGGTCTACGAAGAGTTGCTCTGTCGTCATCTCCAAAGCTGTGGCGTTGGTAAACTTCTGGCTATTCTCTACCAAGTCCGAGGTCTTGTAGTTGCTCAGATAATCGAAGTAGGTATAGTTTCCGTAACCGCTGTTTATCTTTGTTCCCTTGTTGTCTCCGCAGAAGATGTTGTTCGTCACGGCAATATCGCCTGGTTGCTTACCCAACAGGAATATCTTCGGCAGGGCGTTCTTGAACTGGCAGAGGATGTTGCGGTCGAAAGTTATCAAGTCTATCTTCACGCGGATGTCCATCAACTGGTCACTGATGTCTCTGATGTTACAGTTGGTGATGGAGAGTTTCTCCACTGTACCGTCGGAGAAGTTGAAGTTGACGACTCCCCAACCGCTTGTACTCAACTCTATCAGGTCGCAGTTGTTGAGGCTTACGCTCTTGATGACGGCTCCTTGCATACTGTTGCACAGACGCAGCAAGCAGTTGTTCATGTTGCGGAAGGTACAGCCTTCGGCGGCAAAGTACTCAAACGGATTGATGTTGCCGAAGTTCATGAAGAAGCCGGCGTCCTTGTTTCCGTTCAGGTCGATGTACTGGAAGGCGAGCGTGGTAAGCGTCGAGCCCAGACCCAGACCCTTGGCACGTACCTCAGGCAATACGCCACCCGCTTCGATGTCGCCGATGAAATAAGCCGATGTCGCTCCTGCGGGAACATTGATATTTCCGTTGAAGTCGAACAGTTCACCGCCTGTGAATACAACCATCAAGTCGGTCTGTCCGGCAGCGACCAGGTTCTCCATTTCGGCGTTCGCGTCCATGTCGGCCGTAACTTTGAGCATACCGAGCGTAGCGGACGGCTTGATGCCCAACGTGGAGAATGCCAGCGTACCGCGCTTGTTGTCGCTGTTGTAAATCTCGGCTACGTAAGAAGATCCCGTTGTCAATCCTTCTACAACCAACTTGCCTTCCGACTTCATTGTCTCGGTGAGGTCAGTCTGAGGCATCCAGGTGGTGTCGCGTGCCGTGACGTTGCCTTCCGCATCTTTGGTGGTGGTTACCTCTCCATGGCGCAGGTGTGTGGCCTCCTTGTCGGATTCCCAGAAAATAGTCGCTTTCTCCAGTCCGCCTACGATGCTCGTGAATATCTGTTCGGGTGGAGTCTTCATCAGCAGTTCGTTGTACTTCGACTCTTTTCCGTCCTTTGTCACCGCCTTCATGCGGACGGCGTACACGGTGAGTCCTTTCAGGTCATCGAACCAGGTGCCGTACTCCTTGGCTGCCTCCGCCGTAGCGGTGCTCTCCGTGGTCAGCGTGTCGGCCAGGATGTTTACCGTCTTGCAGATTTCGTCGAAGAAGTGCGTTGTGTCACCTGTGTAGTTCGTTATCTGTCCACCTCCGTAGTTGTCGGCGTTTTCAACCTTTACCTCGGCAAACTCGAACACGTAAGCCGATGTGTTCGCTACGCCCGTATAGGTGATTTTCAGTGAAGTGGGTCGGGCTTCTCCTACCTCGAAGGTTGTGGAGCGGAACGGACGGTCGTACTGAGGGTCTACCGGCCATTCGTTGGTGTCTTCCTTACAGCCTGTGCAAACCAGCGTAAGCAGACCCAATGCAAGGGTATATATTTTATTCATGTTCATTGTTTCTATTAGTTGTTATCAAATCCGTAAGAATTCTTCAGGTATCCTTGTGAACGATAGATGTCCTCGTAGTAGATGGAGTAGAGGTGGCGGTAGTTGCAGACACCGTTGCCCATCTTGAAGGTCGCATTGCGCTGGGCTATCAGGTCTCCGTAAGTCAGTGTGCTGAGGTAGTCGCTGTAGTCGTAGCTTGCGCGCAAACCGCTGGCGCAGCGGAGCACCTTCGACGGGTCGGTCACGCAACGGTGGTTGGTGTCGTTTACCGTTTGGTTGCGGTAGCTTCCGAACAAATTCTGCTCGTAGTACACATCCTTGTTGGGATTGGCATCCAGGTCGCGGTAGAAGTTTACGCTACTCCAGTCGATGAAGTCGCCGTCCCGTTTGTAGTAGAGTTTGCTTGGCAACTGGGCCGGTGTGTAGGTCTTGTCCATGCAGGTGACGGTCTTGTTGCCGTCCATCATGTCGCACAAGCCTTTCTTCATCTCCTCAAGTTTGGTGTCGAGCAATCCCCAACGAATCAGGTCGAGCTTGCGAACGCTCTCTCCACCGAACTCCCAGGCACGCTCGTTGACGATAGCCATGAAGAAGTCGGAATCGTATTGCGTCACCTTCTCCGAACCGGTACCGAAAGCGCGTTCACGCACAGCCTCCAAGGCTTGACGGGCGGAGATTCCTGCGGTCGGGTTTACGGAATCAGTTCCTTTACCCAATTGATAACGGGCCTCGGCATACATCAGCAACACATCCGAGTAACGCATCAGAATCCAGTTGATACCGGTTTGCGGCCAACCGTCGGTCATGGCTGTCACATAGGAGCGGTAGCTGTCCGATGTCCACCAGAAACTCCATTTACCCAGATAGAGCTGCAATGCGTTCTTGTCGAGAGTCTCTCCAATGAAATCCTTGTTCGCTTTGTCTTTCGTCTTTTTGTAGGTAGCCCAGTAGCATCCGTAGTCGCGGCGTGTGTCCTCGGGGTCGAAGGAGTAGAAGTAGTATGCGTTGGTGCAAGCGTAGGTGCTACCGAAGCCGCGGACACCATAGCCGATGTTGCCGTCCTGTCCGCGTCCGAAGATGGCACCTACGTTGCCGGAATAACCCATACCCATAGCCACCTCGAACAGGTTCTCACCGTATTCGTTGAACTCCAGTCCACAGACCGTCTTCCAGATGTGACCGTAGTCGGGGTCCAAACTGTGCGGGCAATCGGCAGAGCCAATCATCTCCGCACACTGCTGTTCGGCTATCTCGTAGTACTCTTTCCAGTTCTTGGGGCGTCCCACGTAGTAGCCGTTCATCTCTGCCATACCCGGATTGCCTTCCGTGTTGGGGTAGTGCTCCACATTCTCGTCAGAGAACTGGTTGCCGTCGCGTACCGACCAACCGCCGGCGAAAAGGGCGACACGGGCCAGCAAGCCTTTGGCATAGCCCTTGGTGATGCGTTCCACGTTGTATTCTCCCTCGCCTGCCCAGGGCAAGTATTCAATGGCTTTCTGCAACTCGTGTACTAAGCAGGAGTAGATGGAGTCGCGGTCAATCTTGCCCATGTAGACATTGGAGAGGTCTGAGTTGGAAGTACCGGTTTTGAAGGGTATGTCGCCGTAGCGGCTTACCAGTTCGAAGTAAGCGAGCGCACGCATGGTCATGGCTTCGCCAAGATACTGGCGCATGGCTTTGCTCGACTTTAGAATCGGTGAGTTCTGGATACCCTCAACCGCCGTACTTGCCAGCTCTGCCATGTTGAAGATGTATCGCCATTGGATGGTAGAGTTGTACCAGTCGCACCAATAGTTGGCTGCGCCCGTGTCGCTGGTCTTCTCCTGGTCCAGTGCGGTATCCACGAAACCCGAAGCCTGCTCGATGTCGGACACGCCCTGCCAGTTTCCCGATATCTTTTGTCCGTAAATGTACGTGCCCATCATTTGGGCGTACACACCCATGATAGCCGATTTGGTCATGCCTTCGTTGGCATACACGTTTTGGCTACTCTGCTGTGAGGGGGAGGCTGTCTCCAGAAAGTCACTACAGCCGGTCAGAACCAACGCCCCCGCCAATATACTTGTAATTATCTTTTTCATTCGTGTTTCCTCCAATATTAGAATGTAATGTTAGTACCGATGATCCAGGCACGTGATTTCGGATAGGCCGAGCGGTCGTATCCCTGAACCATGATGTTTGAACTGGTGTTTACTTCAGGGTCTTGTCCGCTGTAACCCGTCAGACAGAACACGTTGTTTCCGGTCACGTAGAAGCGGGCGTTCTTGATGCCCACCTTACGGGTGATAGACTGCGGAATGGTGTAACCGATGGAAAGGGTTCCCAAACGGAGATAAGAACCGTCCTCAATCATCCAGTCGGTGTTGACTGTGGAGTTGTTCATCGGATGCCACATGGTCTTGCCTTGGTTCAGCTCCTGCAGACGCTCCGGATTGGCGTGGGCTCCGTTGTAGATGTTGTAGCCCGTTTCGGGGTCAATCAAGGTGAAACGGTTGGCCAGTTTCATCTCGCTGCTCATGTTCTGGTATCTGCGGCTCAACGCATAGGAGGTGTAGTCCACCTTGCTGGCGTTGAGAACATCGTTGCCGTATGACCAGCTGAAAAGGGCGGTGAGGTCGAAACCTTTGTATCCGGCTTGGAAACCGAAACCTCCGGTATGCTTCGGACGGGCGTGGCCAATGATACGACGGTCGTTATCCGCGTCAATCTTGCCGTCACCGTTGAGGTCTTTCAGCTTTATGTGTCCCGGACCATACCATGAGCCCGAACGGGAGAGGACACCCGTACAGTCTACCGTACCTTCGTTCGCAACCCAACGCTGGGATACTTCGTCGTAGGTGAACTCATCGAAGCCATACATTCCGTCGCACACGTAACCGTACATCAGTCCCACTTCCTTTCCCACGAACACGCGGTAGTTGTCCGAACCGATTTCGGGGAAGTTGTTGCCGCCTTTGACAATCATCACGTTGCTGTCTGTTCCGTAGAGCTTGTCCACCACGCACTTGTTGAAGCCGATGTTGAAGTTGAAATCCAAATAGAAGTCTTTCTGGCTGATGAGGTTGGCGTTCAAGGTTGCCTCGAAACCGCGTGTCGTTGTCTGTCCTAAGTTCTGGTATTGAGAGTTGTAACCCGAAGTGTAAGGCAGGTCGACGGACATGATGAGGTTCTTTGTCACGTCGTTGTAGTAATCCAGATTCAAATTTACCTTGTTGTTGAAGAAGCCTAAGTCGAGTCCGACGTTGAAAGCCGTCTTTGTCTCCCAAGTAAGGTTCTCGTTACGCAGGACGGTCGACGGTTTCATGGAGCTTTGGGCTGTCTCGTTCCAGAAATAGAGGCTCTTCACGGCAGTGATAGGAGCGTAGGTCTGTCTCCAGTAGGAACCGACACGGGCGTTACCCGTCTTACCGTAGCTGACACGCAGCTTTCCGTTGGAGAACCAGTCTTTTATATCCTTCATGAACTCCTCGTCGCTGAAGCGCCAAGCCAAGGCTCCTGCGGGGAAGTTACCCCACTGCTTGCCCGGAGCGAACACGTTGGTACCGTCGGAACGGAACGTGAAGGTAGCGAAGTAGCGTCCTTTGTACACGTAGTTCAAACGTCCGTAGAAAGAAGAGGTGCGGCTCGGTTCGTTGATGGTGGTATAGGTAGGCTCCGCCGTACCGTTGTTCCACAAGGCAAGGATGTCGCTTACGGTGTATTCGTCCGGATAATAGTCCGAGTTGATGAGCATGCTCTCCGTCTCGTTGTTGTTAGCCTCCACACCGGCCATCACGTCGAAGCGATGGTCTTCGATGGTTTTCTTGTAGGTAAGGAACGCTCTGGCTGTCCAGCGTTTGCCTTCCGCATAGGTGCGTTTGGCTACCGGGTGACCGCCCAATCCGTTCGCTTCGCCGGTCTTTGTCAACCAGATGTTGTCCGTGCGGTCGCGTTGGAAGGCGTAGGTACCCTCGCCGCGCAGGGTCAGTCCCTTGATGATGTCCCAAGTCAATCCCACGTTGTACGAGTTGGAGAACTTCATCTGCTTCTTGTATTCGTTGGCGGTGTTGTAGAACGGGTCGTGCAGGTCGCTGATGTTCTCACCGATAATGTCCGTATCACCGGATATATCCTCGCTTGACAAGTCTGTCAGGGTCTTTACGGGCGGATACATCACGCAGTCGCGCAACTTGTTTCCGCTGGAGATGCTCGGACCGTCGATGACCGTGTAGGTCATTTTGGGGTTGAAGTCCAACTTCAGGGTCTTCGTCAGGTTCTTGGTGATTTTCACGTTTAGGTTATCCCGGCGGAAGTTGGACGTGCGGAGGATATACGCCTCGTCGTCACGCGTGTAGCTGATGCTGTAGACCAAGTCCTTGCTGCCACCGCTGATGCTGAGGTTGTAGCTCTGTTTTACACCGGTCTTGTCGAACAGCTTTTTCTGCCAGTCCGTACCGGCTTTTGACTTGTAGATGTCGATGTCCTCCCACTTGCCGTAACGGCTGAAGAAACCCGCATTGTCGCTCGGGTCAAGCTCGCGCTGGAAATAGACATACTCATAGGGAGAGAGTACCTCAGTCTCGTTGTAGAAGTTGTTGAAGCCGACCGAGGCGTTGAACTTGATTTCCGTTTTTCCCTCATGGCCGCTCTTGGTAGTGACCAGGATAACGCCATTGGCACCTTTGGCACCATAGATGGCGGTGGAAGAGGCATCCTTCAATACGTCGATGCTCTCGATGTCCGTAGGAGGAATGTCGCTGATGGTACTCACTTGGAATCCGTCGACAATGAATAACGGCTCGTTGCTCTGCGTGATTGAACCACCACCGCGCACGAGGATGCTGACATCCGCATCGGGCGAACCTTGCGTGGTGACTACGTTCACGCCGGCCAAACGTCCCGTCAGTGCCGAAGCGGCATTGGTGGTTGTTATGTGCCGCAGGGTCTTTTCGCCTACCGAAGATACGGCACCTGTCAAGTCCTTTCGTTTGGCGCTGGCATAACCGATGGCCACTACCTCTTCCATCATCTGGGTATCCTCCTCGAGGACAACTTTCAGAGGACGGTTCGCCGTGACGTTGACCTCTTTCGTGCGCATGCCGATGTAGGAGATGACCAGCTTCTTCCCATCCACCTTTGTCAGCAGGAAATTACCGTCAAGGTCGGTGACGGTTCCGTTTTGAGTACCTTTTACCACAACGGAAGCTCCGATAATCGGTTCCCCGTTGGTGTCCGTGACGTTACCCTGTACGGTAACTTTTTGAGCAAAGCCACTTGCTGAAAGCATTAATAGGGCTATTCCTATAAGGAACGTGCTCCAAACTTTGTTTCTCATAATAACATTAATTGGTTTAACAAAAATACGTTCTATACATGCTTAATTATCCATTAATCAGTGTCGCAAAAGTAGGTCGGTTGGAACTTATCGCCGTGCAGAAATTATCCGAATGCGTATAAGTTTTATCCACTGGCTAAAACTTCTCCCGTGTGTGTCACGATGCGATGTGGGTATCTGTCTAATCCCCGTTTGGAGGGTGGCTTGCAGAAACGCAAACCCGCTACGGAAGGGTTGCGTGTATATCCTTTTCCGTAGCGGATGTTTCCTGACAAACAGGTTACTTGGATGATGAATCTAATAGGGAATAATCCTTTTACCTAATGTAATATTTACCTAAAATAATCTCGCCTAACCTAATATGATAATACGTGTTATTCAATTCCTTTGAACGGTTTGCCGTTGATGGTCACGTTGTCGAACCGGATGTTCTCCACACCGGTAACCTTGTTAATCTCCGGTTCCGTCACTCCATTGAACTGGCAGTTCCTGAGGAAGATGTCACGGGCCTGCACCTTGTCCTCGAAGCCGTCGAGCAACAGCACGTACCGGCTCTTCTGCGAGGTGATGTTCTCCAAATGGATGTTGTGGAAATAGGGAGGGTAGGGGCCGTCGTCCACATGCCAGTACTTCTGCTCAAAACCCAAGATGGCTCTGTGACACTCTCCTACGGTGAGGTTGCGCACATAGACGTTCTTCACCTCTCCGCCACGTATGGCGTTCGACTTGATGCGGATGATGCGGTCCAGTGCAGGACTGTCCATTTGGCAATCCTCTACCCACACGTTGAAACACCCACCGGTTATTTCGCTGCCGATGGCCACGCCGGCGTGCCCGTCCTTCATGCGGCAATTCCGCACGATGATGTTTTGGCTGGGTATGTTCCAGTAACGTCCGTCCTCGTCGCGACCGGACTTGATGGCGATGCAATCGTCACCCGTATTGAAATCGCAGTCCTCTATCTTCACGTTGGTACACGACTCCGGGTCGCAACCGTCATTGTTGTTTCCGTGGCTCTCCATCGTCACCCTGCGCACGGTTACGTTCTCCGAGAGCAAGGGGTGGATGAGCCAGAATGGCGAGCGGTTGAGCGTGAACCCTTCGAGCAGTACGTTCTTGCACTTATAGAGGTTGATGAACTGGGGACGGATACCTTTCTCTCCGCTGAAGACGCGCAGACGCAAGGCTACCGAGTCCTCTTTCATCCGATAGAGCAACGTCTTTTCATTTCCTTCCGTACCGTCGGGCAGCTTTACCTTGCTTATCCGTCTTGGCGAGAACCAGTTGGTGGTGTCCGCCTGTCCGTCGAGGAGACCTGTACCAGTGACGGCCACGTTAGTCTCGTCGTAGGCGTAGATGAGCGGTGAGATATTGTAACAATCGACGCCCTCGATGCGTGTCAGCACCGTAGGGAACTGTTTCGGGTCGGTGATGAAGCGCAGGGTTGCCCCTTCGCAGATGTGCAGATTCACGTTGGACTTCAGCTGGATAGGGCCGGTGAGGTATTCTCCTTCGGGAATCACCACTTTGCCGCCGCCGTTGTTGGCGCAGGCCTCTATGGCCTTGCGTATGGCTTCGGTGTAGAGTGTGTCCCCACTGTTATGGTAATCCGTGATGAGATACTCTTTGTTTGGGAACGTAGGGGCTACAATCTGTTGGTCGATTGTCTTCATGACGTCCCATGGTTGTTGACCCTGTAATGCGCACGAGACTGTCAGAAAAGCCACCGAGAGCAGTGCGAAGATTTTGTTCGTTGATACACCTTTCATAATACAACTAATTATTTGACGGCAAAATTAGGTCTCGGCCATCAAATGATAGTGTACTTTTTGGGCGAATGCGTGCAGTTTTCAATCCCCACCTGCTCTTTTCGGCTATTCATCCTACCGAAGAGGGTAGGCCGCGCTTAGGGATTCGCCGCCTCTATCCTGAGCAGTCCGCCCGTGGTGGGGTCGAACGTCACCTTGGTAGTGGTCTTCTTGTTGAAGAGGTTGCCTACCAACACTTCGGTGTTGCCAAACTGTGCGATGTTGATTTCTCCTTTATAGTAGGTCTTGTTCATGTCCGAGACGATGATGTCCGCCTTGGAGGGGACGTTATAGATTACACCCGTAATCTTCTTCCCCCTCTCATTTGCGGCAGCGGCTTGCGGAATGTTCTTCTGGTTCGTTACGGTCAGGAACAAGGGATTTCCGGAGAGGTCGTCGGCATCCACAAAGCCCAGCTTCTTGGAGAAACGGAGTACGACCTCCCTGTTCAGGTCGCCCGTTGGCACCACACGCACGGTGACGCTCTTTGTTTCCCGTCTCGTCTTGCCCGTGAAGAGCTGCATCAACGCCTGCTCCTGCTCGTCCAGGTTTTTCAGCATAATCTTCAGCGACTCTCCATCCTTGGGCATGCTGTCCGCCTGTCCGCGGGTGATGGTGTTTTTGCTCTCGCGGATGTTGTATATCTCTTTGGCTGTGAGTTCCGCCATCTTTGCGCTCGACCCTGCCATCAGAATCTCCTCATTCATGTAGTCGCGCGGGTTCAGCTCCGCTTCCGGCTCTTCCGGTTGTTCCTTGGGCTCGGGTGTCACGGCGAGCGTCGTGTTTATCGCCTTGATGATGCCGTCCTCGGTCAAGTCCATCAATGGAGCCACAGTCTTCTCCTTTAGCTTCACCGTGTACACCTTGGTCGTGTCGGGCACGCCTGTCGGACGGATGGTAACACGCTTTATCTCCCAGGTCTCGCTGGCGGAGGTAGAAACATCGGTCAGCCGCAGATATTTCTCCGCATACTGGCAAAAGTCACCGGGCGTGTAGGTGGTGTGTTCCGCCGTCACGGTGATGTCGATGGCTGTCTTTGGCAGAAAGTAGGTCACGCCGTCCGTCACCATCCCCGGCTTGTAGTTGAGGACCTGTGTCTGTGCCAAACAGAGGTTCGCCACAGCCAGCAGTCCTGTTAGTATCCATGTCTTTTTCATATCGTTTTCGTTTATGAGGTCTAATGATTATCGTTCTCCGTCAGTCGTTTCCAAGCCTTTGGCAACGCGTTGATAAGGTCGCTTGCCGTCATGCTCACTTCTCCCGTCTCTTCCGCGGCGATGTCTCCTGCCAGTCCGTGCAGGTAGACACCCAGTCGGCACGCGTCCTCTTGGGTGTAGCCTTGAGCCGTCAGTGCCAACAGCATACCCGTGAGCACGTCACCGCTTCCGGCGGTAGCCATACCCGGGTTGCCGGTCGGGTTGAAATAAACATTCCCTTCGGGCGTGACCACTGCGGTCCATGCTCCTTTCAAAATGATGTAGAGCTGCTGCTTCGTCGCCAGATCTCTCGCCTTCGTCAGCCGTTCGAACGAATCGTTGCACGAGCCGACCAACCGCTCGAACTCCTTGGGGTGCGGGGTCAGTATCGTCTGTTGGGGCAACTGCTGCAACCACCCTTTGTACACCGAGAGGATGTTTAGCGCGTCGGCATCCAGTATCAAGGGTACGTGCGTCTGTTTTATCTGGTCGCTCATCGCCAAGGCGGTGTCGGGCATCTGTCCGATGCCGGGGCCGATGGCCACGGCACTGAAGTTGGTCTTCTCGCTCACGCAGGTGAAGAACTCCTCGTTTGGGTCATGCTCGACGATGGCTTCTGGAACAGCCGTCTGCAAGATGTCGTTGTTGCGGAGCGGGACGTGTACGGTCAGCAGACCTATCCCGCAACGCATGCAAGCCTTGGCTGCCAGTACCGAAGCCCCTGCCATGCCGTATTTGCCTGCTATCAGCAACCCGTGACCGAAGTCGCCCTTGTGGGCGGACTTCTTCCGCGGATGGATTAAACTCTTTATTTCGTAGGCTTCCGTGACGTGGTAAGCCGTCTCCACGTCATCGAGCCACTGGGGCAGCAGCTGAATGTCCAGAACCTCCAATTCCCCGATGACCTCCTGGTTCTCGGCGAACAGAAACGCCAGCTTGGGCTTCTGCAGCGTCAGCGTTACGTCCGCCCGTATGATGTGGTTGCGCACGTTGTATGCATTGTCTTCGCACATCAGTCCCGAAGGAACATCTATGGAGACTACCGTAGCCTCGGACTGGTTGATGTACTTCACCACCATGGCGTATCCCCCGTTCAAGGGTTTGTTCAGTCCCGAGCCGAAGAGCCCGTCCACCACCAGGCATCCTTTGGGTAGCTGGGGTGGGTTGAATTGTGTGGTGATTTCGGTGAAGGCTACGTTACATGCTTTCAGACGTTCCTTGTTGGTGGCACAGTCGGCGGACAGCTTACCCGCGGTATTGAACAGGTAAGTGTAGGTCTTGTACCCCTCTTCGGACAGCATGCGGGCAATGGCCAGCGTGTCGCCGCCGTTGTTGCCCGGTCCGGCAAAGAGGTATACGGGTACAAATGTGCTCCACCGCCTTTTGATGGAATCCGTCAAGGCGCGTGCCGCCCGTTCCATCAAATCGATGGATAGGACAGGTTCATGCTCAACGGTGTACTTGTCCCATTCTTTGATTTGAACATTCGTCAGTATTTTCACAATTCTTTACGTCTTTATTCTTTGCGGCTTCAAAATTACGATTTTCATGGTAAAGGTTCTCCTCTTTGCGGGAAAAAACTTATTTTTGCACTCTATTTTGCAAACAAACGATTTATGGATGTTTTGACGATAAAGGATAAAACCTTTGCTGTTTCCATCCCTGCGGCGGAAATCCAAAAGCAGGTAAAGCGTGTGGCCGAAGAAATCTCCTCCGACTTGGATGGGAAGAACCCCATTTTCCTTGGCATACTGAACGGTTCGTTCATGTTCATGGCCGACCTGATGAAGTCCGTCTCCTTCCCCTGTGAACTTAGCTTTGTGAAGTTCTCTTCGTACCAAGGGACATCCTCAACGGGTCAGGTGACGGAATGCCTTGGCTTGACACAGGACGTGAAAGACCGTACGGTGGTGATTGTGGAGGATATAGTAGAGACCGGCTACACCATGAAGTACATGCTCGATTATCTGGCGAAGCGCGGACCGAAGGAGGTAAAGGTCGCCGCGTTGCTGGTAAAGCCGGACTTGCTGAAGGTGGAGGTGCCTGTCGATTACCGGGCATTCAACATAGCCAATGATTTCATTGTCGGCTATGGGTTGGATTACGACGGCTATGGCCGTAATCTTCCGGACATCTATTCGTTAGTGAGCAAATAGGCGAAAACGGATTAAATGGGATTCTATATAATAAAGGTATAAAGTTTTATGTTGAACATTGTGATTTTTGGAGCTCCGGGTTCGGGTAAAGGAACTCAGAGTGAACGTATTGTAGAAAAGTTTGGAATTAATCACATCTCTACGGGCGACGTGTTGCGCGCTGAGATGAAGAACGGTACGGAACTGGGCAAGACCGCCAAAGGCTACATTGACCAGGGTCAGCTGATTCCTGATGACTTGATGATTAGCATTCTGGCCAGCGTGCTCGATTCGTTCAAGGATAGCAAGGGTGTCATCTTCGATGGCTTCCCCCGTACCATCGCACAGGCTGAGGCTCTGAAAAAGATGCTGGCTGAGCGCGGACAGGAAGTCTCCGTCATGCTCGACCTGGAAGTACCCGAGGACGAACTGATGGTTCGTCTCATCAAACGCGGTAAGGACTCCGGCCGTGCCGATGACAATGAAGAGACTATCAAGAAGCGTCTGGTGGTTTACCATTCGCAGACCGCTCCGCTGATTGACTGGTTCAAGAACGAGGGCAAATACCAACACATCAATGGCCTTGGTACTATGGACGCTATCTTTGCAGACATCGTTGCGGCCATCGAGAAGTTGTAACAGACAAAACATAACAGGAGTCGTACGGGGCTGCGGCTAATAGCCAACGCGAGAGTGCGACTCCTTTTTCATATTCCACTTTCATATTCCACGGAACGTTAAATCGAAGAGATATGGCTGAATCCAATTTTGTTGACTATGTAAAAATATATTGCCGCTCAGGCAAGGGAGGGCGCGGTTCCGCACACATGCGCCGTGCCAAGTATGTCCCTAACGGCGGTCCTGATGGCGGTGACGGCGGCAGGGGAGGCCATGTCATTCTGAGAGGAAACCGCAACTACTGGACGCTCCTTCACCTGAAGTACGACCGGCACGTCTTTGCCGGACACGGAGGCAACGGTTCTTCGAGCCGTAGCTTTGGCAAGGACGGACAGGATAAGGTGATAGAAGTACCTTGCGGCACTGTGGCCTACAATGCCGAGACGGGTGAATACCTTTGTGACATCACCGAGCACGGACAGGAGGTGGTGTTGCTGAAAGGTGGCCGTGGCGGATTGGGCAACTGGCACTTCAAGACCGCCACACGCCAAGCTCCGCGCTTTGCGCAACCTGGTGAGCCCATGCAGGAACTCATCGTGGTGCTCGAACTGAAACTTCTGGCCGATGTCGGACTGGTGGGATTCCCCAACGTGGGCAAGTCCACCCTGCTCTCTGTGGTCTCGTCCGCCCGTCCCAAGATAGCCAACTATCCCTTCACCACCTTAGAGCCTAACCTTGGCATCGTGGCGTATCGCGACGGCAAGTCATTCGTCATGGCCGATATTCCCGGCATCATCGAAGGAGCGAGCGAAGGCAAAGGTCTGGGCTTGCGTTTCCTGCGCCACATCGAGCGCAACTCCCTGTTGCTGTTCATGGTGCCTGCCGATGCCGATGACATCCGTCGGGAGTATGAAGTGCTGCTCAACGAGCTAACCAAGTTTAATCCGGAGATGCTCGACAAACAGCGTGTGCTCGCCATCACCAAGAGTGATATGCTGGACGAGGAGCTGATGGGAATGTTAGAGGAAAACCTCCCTGCGAACATCCCCCACGTGTTCATCTCCTCCATCACCAAGATGGGTATTCAGGAGCTGAAAGACGCCCTGTGGACAGCCCTCAACAGCGAGAGTAACAAGCTGGAGACTGTCTCCCAGCGCATCGTCCACAAGAACAAGGACATCAACGCTCTGAGGAGCGAGCTCGAAGCGATGGGTGAGGATGGCGACATCACCTGCGAAGACGAAGAAGTGGAGGACTTGGACGACTTCGACTACGAATATGAAGAGGAGGAGTGGGACGACGAAGAATCCCCACAACAATAAGACGACCCGGAACGTTCCGGGGCAAGTCGGCTTTTGCGAACAAACAGAAAAACGTTTACGGACATGGATATAGAAAAAGCAATGATTGATGGCGTAGTCTTCAAAGGTGCCAAGAGAGAGGTGAAGACTGAGTCCAAGGTGAAGACCAAAGCCAAGAAGAAAGCCTACATCACCGGTCAGCACGGATCGGGGTCGGCAATGATGAAAGCCGAATATCGCCGCAGGCGAGCCAATCGGCACAAGGAGAAATAAGAAGAACAAGAAGAAAACAAGGAGCCGCCCATCTTCCTGCCGTGAGGAGATGGGCGGCTCGCTGTTTCAGGGATGGTATATCTTTGCGATTAGAGGCAAATCTTGATACCTGCGTTTACTTTCACGCCATAGTATTCAACCTGCATCGTGCGGCTCTTCTCGCCTTGGTAGTAGCGGAGCGGTTGATTGAGCAGATTGTTGGCGTTGGCGTAGATGGTGAACTTGTGGTTCTTGCCCCAGGTGTAGCTGGCGTTCAGGTCGAGGTAGTCCACGCTGTCGTAGTAGCGGTCCAGGGCACGGCTGTTGCTCATCTGGTCGATGAATGCCGACGCGTAGTTGTAGGACAGGCGGATGTTGAGGCCGCACTTGTCGAAGAAGAGTGACGCGTTGGCCGTGTGTTCGGGAGAACCGGCAACCTTCACGTCGTCACCGTCGGCCATACCCAGGCGTTCGTTGAAGTTGCGTGTCGTGCTATGCGTATAGGTGTAGTTGCCATAGAATCCGATGCACTTCAGTGCGGGAGCGATGAAACCGAAGTCACGCTGGTAGGCCACCTCGGCACCCATCACACGGGCATCGTAGGCGTTGATGTTTTGTGTCACCTCAAATTGCGTGTCGGCATATTCGCCCGTCAGTCCCAAGTCGCTACCCAAGTACTTGTTGGATGCCCACTCGACATTTACGTTCTTGATGTCCTTGTAGAAAAGACCTGCGCTGACCAGACCTACGCTCTTGAAGTAATGGTCGATAGAGAGGTCTACGTTGATGGCTCTTGCGGGCTTTGTGTTCGGGTCGCCGATGGTAGCCTCTTCATCCTGGATGTTGAAGGTCTTGTTGGCGATGAGGGCCGAATATTTCGGACGGGAAATGCTCTTGGTGATGGAAGCGCGTACGCTGCCATCGTTGCTGTATTTGTATTTCAGCAGCAAACTGGGCAACAAGTCGGTGTAGTGACTCTTTACTTCACCGGTCGGCTCCATCGTGGTGTTTCCGTCCTCGGGTACATTCACGGTGTAACCGCTGGTCTTCAGATCCGTGCGCTCCATGCGAAGACCGACGGTAGCGGACAGGCGTTTGCCTAACTTCTGGTCGAAGCGGAGGTAACCGGCGGTAATCTGCTCACGAATGTCGTAGTTGCCGGCCTCTTCCTCGAGGTTCTCCGTACCGTTGAGCTTGCTGAAGTCGATAGCTCCCAACTCTTTAATGGAGATGAACGCTGAACCGATGGGGTAGCGGCTGCCAGGCATGAAGTCCTTTCGGATTTGGCTCGTCGTAAGGTTGCGCCAGTCTGATCCCAAAACCTCCTCGGCGTCATATTCATAGTAGCTCTTGGTGCGGCTCTTGTCCTTGCTGGTATATTTAGCGCCGAATTTCAGCGTGTTGCCGTATTTGCCTTGCGCCAAGGGTAAGGTGAAGTTGAGTCGTCCTTTCCACTCATTCTCCACGATGTCCTGGTCGGAGTTGGTCAACTCATCGAGTGCCCAATGGCTGTCATCGAGTGAAGGCAATGCCTTGCTGTAGTAAGGTTGACGTTTGCCTACATCCTCGAAGCTGTCGCTGAAGTCGATGTAGTCAGTCTCTTTCTTGCCATATTTGTATTTGTAGGAAGCGTAGCGCTCATTCGGACGCTCCTCTGTGGCACGTGAGTAGCTGGCGGCCCAGTCTACCTTGAGGTTGCCGAAGAGGTGTTCACCGTCGAGCGTGTAGTCCATCGTTTGCTGCAACTCCAGACGTGCGTCCTTGTTGTTGGACGAACCGGCCTTGGTCTGCATCACGATGCTCTGCTTCTTGGCGGCACTGCTCAGTTTCTTGTACGACACGCGGTAGCGGTTCTCCCAGTCGGCACGGCGGTTGTAGATTCCTTTGAACGAAATCTTGTGCAACGGGTTGAACTTGTAGTCGAGGGCAAGTGAATAGCTTTGGCGTTCACGGGTCACGTAGTATTGGCGAACCTGTGCCTCTTTCAGCACGATGTTCTTGTCGTCATCTTCCTCATATTCAAACTCCGTGTTGTCCGAACCTCCGGGGTTATACTGGTACGAGGCGGCAGCCATGACACCCAGTTTGTCGTTGAAGAAACGGTCGCCCCAAGTAGCGCCCAAGTCCCACATCGGCTTTCCGCTAATCCAGGAGTAACCCGACCCGATGTTGAAGTTCAGCACACGGTTGCTCGGTGTATTCTTCGTAACCAAGTTAATCTCGCCACCGATGGCATCGCCGTCCATGTCCGAAGTCACCACCTTGTTGAGCTCAATGGTCTGAATCATATCCGCGGGGATGAGGTCAAGCTGCACGTTGCGGGTATCTCCCTCTGCGGAAGGCAGACGGTTGCCGTTGATGGTAACGGATGTCAGGTCTGCCGATGTACCTCGAACCTGGCCAAAGCGGGCTTCGCCCTGGTCGTACTGCACGTTCACTCCATTGATACGCTTCAGTGCGTCACCAATGTTGGAGTCGGGGAACTTGCCCACTTGGTCGGCGCTCACCACGTTGGTGACACCCATATTCTCTTTCTGCACCTGCAAGGCCTTGCGCTGTCCGTAGAAAGCTCCGTTCACGACCACTTCGCTCAGCATGGCGCTCTCCGCCAGCTCGAAGTTGCGCTCCGTGGTGCTACCGCTCACGCGAATCGTATAGCTCTTTGGCTCGTAACCTACGTAGGATACCTTCACGTGATAGGTGCCCGGTTTCAGGTTTGTCAGTGTGTAGAAACCGTTGATGTCGCTTGTTACACCCGTGTGCAAATCCTCGATTACGATGGTGGCTCCGGGCAGCACCTGCTTGTCCGAACCCATGACGCGACCACGCAGGCTGCTTGTGGCGGCGACTTCATTATCGGTGAGGTCGTTTGAGTCGTTGCTCGTCAATGGAGACGCGTTCACTACGCCCATGGTCATTACCATCAGGAGGGCGGATGCGATAAATGTTCTTTTTCTCATATTTATATGATTGATAGCTTCTTGTTCCGTGTTATTTTGTTCTGGTAATCGTGTGGAGCACCTGTCCGTTCTTGTCAATCAGCGACATGCGCAATTGCTTTTTGTCTGCGCTGAACACTGAGAAACCCTCTACCGGAGAGCAGAACACCGTTCCCTCCACCGCTTCTACGGGACGTGACAGCGAGGCGGAACTGTTCACTACATAATCGATATCATCCCCTTCCATCTTGAAATGCTGGAAGTTGTGGATGTGTCCACAGGCATAGATGCTCACATTGTGATATTTCCGCAAGATGGGTTGCACGCATGCCTGCATGTCGAGACGCTCCTTCTCGCTTTTGTTCGTATAGGCGTACATCGGGTGATGGCCCAGCACGATGACCCAATCCTCTTTGGCTTCGCTCAGGGTCTTGTCGAGCCATTGCAGCTGTGCCTCCAGGTCCTGTTTGGCGGCGTCCGGATAGGTCTCCGTGTCTTTGCGGTATTTGTCTATCAGTGGGGTAGTGTCCAGGAAAACCAGCCGTACCGTAGTGCCTTTTTTCTCGTACACCTTGGTGTAGTATTTGTCGGGCATCATCCAGCGGCGGCTCACCTTGCCATAGTCCAGCACGGCTTGCGTGTTGCCGCGGTACTCGTGGTTGCCGCATACCGGAAACCAGTCAATCATCAGCTCGGGGTGTGAGTAGATGAGTTCGTAGTTGGTCATCCACAACGGGTCCTGTGTGGAGACAACTCCGTTGAAATGGTGGATGTCACCGATGGCAAGCACGCACTCCGGTCCTATCACGTTCGCCATCTCGCCCATCAGTTCGGCGATAGGTTTCTGCTCGTAATATCCGTTGCGTCCCAGGTCGTTGGCCATGAAGAAAGTCAACTGCCCCTCCAAGCCTTTCCACGCCTTGCGGGTGGCATCGCTGTATGTTGTCTCTGCCTTGCCGCAGTTGTTGCATACGTTTGCGACCTTGTTTGTTGCTACGTTTTGTGCGTTGCTCTGTACATGGGTTGTCGCCAGCAGAAGCAACGCTACGGTTACTGCGGTGATGAATCTAAATCCTCGTGAAATCATGTTCTCCTTCATCCTTTCTTTTTACCTTTTATTATATGTTTTCATTTTCGTTGGCAAAAGTAGAGGGGTGATGTGACAATGGTATTTCAAAAGGTTGACGATGTCGTGTAAAGTGTAGCTTCGGTACAGGTTCTCATGAAAACGTACGAAGTATAGGTTTGACTGACGAGTGAAGCATCTTAGTAAAGTAACACTATAAGTGTAAAGTAAATTCAGTCATAGTCAGTTCTCATGATGCGTGACTATATTTCTGGTAATCAAGTGTTTTTAAGTCGTACGACCATAGCACCTAATGTCGTACGACCATAGCACCTCATGACGTACGACTATAACACCTCATGTCGTACGACTATAGACCCTCATGTCGTACGATATTGGAATGACTGAAAATGAGTAACTTCCCCGTAGCGTGTATGTGTTGTCCACGTAAGTACTTACGATGGCTCACGTAAGTACTTACGTTGGCTCATGAAAGTACTTACGTTGCCCGATGTAAGTACTTACGTTGGCAGGTGCAACTGCTTGCGTTTTTTCACACCGCGAGCCGCCCCAAAAACGAGGTATAGTCTCGATGCCCGATGAGGTATATCTCTCTGTTTTGAGACCCTGTCCGAGTGATTATCTTGTTCCGTAAATGTTTTATTTCTTATCCAGTAATCCTCTTACTTCCTTATCGAAGTCCGAGTCAATGCGTTGCGTCTTGTTGAAAATATCGTATTCCTCTTCCGCTTTCTTCTTGGCTTGTGCAGCAGAGATTTTCCCCTTGTCGGGTAGTATCTGGTAGCGGCGGAAGGTTAGGAACTCGTTGACGCTTGCCGAGAACTGCGCCATATTGAACGTGTTTTCACGTTCGATGAGGTCTTCGATGTAGTCGAAGTAACCCGTGATGGCGCGCTCCAGTTGGCGGATTTCCTTTTCTTGCAGATAGTTCTTGGCGATACTCACGTCCGATTTCAGCACACGCCCGTCGGGAGCGTTCTTCCATGTGGTCAGTCCCATGTGGTCTTTCGTGTGGTCAGCCTTGGAGTAGACAATTTCCGCCGCCGTATGGCCAGTGATGGCATAGTGGAAGCGGTTTTGTACCATGGCGTAGAAATCATGTGTCGTCGGCGAGTTGCGGTCGTAGTCGGTGCTACATTCAGCGTAGATGTCCGTAATCTGTTGCCAGATGCGGCGCTCGCTTGCACGGATGGAGCGAACACGCTCAAGCAATTCTCGGAAGTAGTCTTTGCCAAAGACGGCTGTGCCTTGCTTCAACCGCTCGTCGTCCATGGCAAAGCCTTTCTTGATGTACTCACTCAGTATCTTTGTTGCCCACTGGCGGAAACGTGTGGCTTTCAGAGAAGAAACACGATAGCCTACAGCAATAATGGCATCAAGAGAATAGAAGTTAGTCTGATATGTTTTGCCGTCTTCGGCAGTATGTGCAATTTTTGCACATACTGAACTTTCGGTCAGTTCTTGTGTGTCAAATACGTTCTTTAGATGTTTGGTAATGACGCTTCGGTCTACACCAAATAGTTGCGCCATAGCCTTTTGCGTACACCAAAGCGTTTCATCCTTGACCACGACC